>DATAYT010000314.1:0-8806 GCA_036272395.1 Xanthobacteraceae bacterium | reverse complement strand
GGTGGCAATCGGCCCTTTCTCGATCTGAAAGCCTTCGCGCGGACCTTCCTCGGTGATGCGAACGGCGCGGGGCATATCATTCACGGCAGATCGCCCTTGATCCTTGGTTCCGTCATTCCTTCACCGCAACGACGCCGCGTGTGGCGAGGGCTGCGATTTCGTGCCGGGCAAAGCCGAGTTCGGCGAGGATTTCGGCCGTATGCTCGCCGATCGCCGGCGCCTGCCGGCGCAGCGCAAAATCGTGTTCGCCGATCTCGATCGGCAGCCGTGGCAGTTTGGCGCGAACGCCGCCGGGGAAATCAATCTCGAGCATGCGTCCCTGCGCATTGAGCTGCGGATCGTCGAACAGATCGCCGGGCTTTGCCACCGGCGCGAAAGGAATATCGATACGGTCGAATAATTCGGCAAGTTCGGCCTGCTTATGTCCAGCGATGATCGCGGCGACGATGGGGTGCAGCGTCGCGCGCGCCCGAACGCGGTCTTCGTTGGTTCTATAGGCGGAATTGTCGAGGAGATCGCGGCGGCCGAACTGTTCGCAAAACCGCTGCCACTGTCCATTGCTGGTCAGGCCGACGAAAATTTGCTCACCGTCGGCCGTGGCGAAAGGCTCGTAGATCGCCCAGGCGCCTTCCCGTGCCGGCATCGGCGGCAGCGGCCGCCCGGTCACCACTTCGCCGGCCATGTGCTGCATCATCAGAAATGCGGTGGATTCGAACAGCGCGGATTTGATCGTCTGCCCGCGCCCGGTGCGCTCGCGTTCGCGCAGTGCCGCCTGCACGCCGATCACCGCAAACATGCCACCCATGATGTCGATCACCGAGGATCCGGCGCGCAGCGGCTGGCCCGGCGGCCCGGTCATATAAGCGAGCCCGGCCATGAACTGCACCACTTCATCGAGCGCGGGACGGTGCTCGTATGGCCCGCTGAGGAAGCCTTTCAACGCGCAATAGATGAGTCTCGGGTTTTTTTGCGAAAGGTCGTCATATCCGCAGCCGAGCCGCTCCATCGTGCCGGGCGCGAAATTTTCCAGAACGACGTCGGCGCTGCCCGCGAGGCGGTAGAGCAATGCTCGTCCCTCGGCGCTTTTCAGATCGACGGCGAAGCTGCGCTTGTTGCGGTTGAAGGTGGCAAAGAAACCGGCGGCGAAGCCGATGCGCCGCCGGGTCGGATCGCCATTCGCCGGCTCGATCTTGATCACATCGGCGCCGAGATCCGCGAGAATCAAGCCTGCGCTTGGCCCCATGATCGTGTGACAGAATTCGAGCACGCGGACGCCGGAAAGCGGCAGCGCGGCGGCGGCAGCGGTGTGCGGGTCGCTCATGCAATATCCTCGACCGAGCGCTTCTTTCCGCGAGGATCAGGATGGATGATGGACCTCATCAAGCCGAACTGTCGAAGGGGCTGCGACAAGCGCCGGTCTGCTTTTGATGATCCTCGCTTGCAAACGCGAGGGACGTTCGACGAAATACCATAGCGCGATCGCGGCCGAAAGGGATGCGATAATTGCCGCGGCAAGTCCTGCCAAGTAAATCCATTGCGACGACGTCCGCATGGCGAGATTGACGATGCGGACGCCGATCAGCGTATGAACCAAATAGAGCGAGTACGAGATAGTTCCGAGAAAAGAGAAAACGGCAACAGGTCGATGAATGGGTATGAATATCAAAACCGCGGAGATTGCCGCGGCGACTGCGATCGGGATACCGCTCTCTAGTGCAGTTAAGGCGGAGCACACAAGGCACAACGCCAGCAATACCGGAAACCCGATGCGTTTGACGTAGAAAAGGAAAACGGCGAAGCCGATCGCAAAACAAGGCAAATAATGAAATAGAGCGCGTTTATCGGAGAGGAGGAGCGACATCGCGAGCGTGGCTGCAAAAAACGAGAGCTTTACCGGCATAGATCGCGATAACAGAAGCGGTGCCGCGATCAGCATGAACAGATAAAACTGGAATTCGATTGCAAGCGACCATGCAGGGTCGATGAGCCAGGGTACGTCGAACCACTGGCATAGATAAAGAAATTGCAGCAAAAACCGCTGGGCGAGGGCGCCGGCTGTCCGCCATAGCCGGGCGTTCGCGTCGCGGCGAAAGTAAGCGCGAAGGCCACGAATACCGAGGCGATGTAAGCCGGCTCAAGCCGGACGATTCGCCGAAGCAAGAAGGGCCAAGCATCGTCGCTTATCCGATAGTTGATTGAATACATTGCATAGGGAATAACGAAGCCCGAGATCAAAGAACATCCACACGCCGAGTGAGCTATATTTGAACAGCCCGGTGAAGGCGGGAAAGAGTGCCGCGACTTTAGGGTTGGCATAGGTGAAATGGTGGACCATCACCATGGTGGCGGCGATGCCACGCATGATCTGAATCGACTCGAGTCGTTTCATGCGAATCTGTCGGCGTTGCAAGCAACGATTTTATAGAGGACGAGGCGCCGGTGATAAGGCGAGAGCTAGCTTCGAATCGTGAATAGAATTCAACGCACGTCGCGTGTGATCGTTTTGTAGTCGCCTGTTGAGAGCGATTTAGGGGCGTTTGCCCCGCGCCGGATCGCGCGCTTCTTGAATTGCGCGCCACAGCCGCTCGGGCGTCGCCGGCAAATCGATATGCCTGATGCCAAGCACCGAGAGCGCATCGACCAGGGCATTGGCCACGGCCGGCAGCGCGCCGACCGAGCCGGCTTCGCCGGCGCCTTTGACCCCGAGCGGATTGGTTTTGGTCGGCACCGGATTGCTCTCGACATGGAAGCCGATCAGGTCGGTGGCGCGCGGCATGGCGTAATCCATGAACGAGCCGGTGAGAATCTGGCCTTGCTCGTCGAACTTGATGTCCTCCATCAGCACCTGGCCGACGCCCATGGCGATGCCGCCGTCGACCTGGCCGTGCAGCAATAGTGGATTGATCACGGTGCCGACGTCGTCGACCACGTTGTAGTCGACGATCTCGACCTCGCCGGTTTCTTCGTCGATCTCGACCTCGCAGACATGCACGCCGTTGGGGTAACTAGCGACGTGGCCGGTATAGATCGCCTTTTCGATCAAGCCGGGCTCCATGCCTTGCGGCAGATTTTTAGGCTCAAGCGAGGCTTTGGCGATTTCCTTGATGGTCAGCGTCTGATTGGTCTTCTGGCTCGAAAACACGCCGTCGGCGAATTTGATGTCGGCGGTGTCCACTTTGAGCAGGTGGGCGGCGATCGCCTTGGCCTTGGCCTCGACCTTGTCGGCGGCAAGCGTGAAGGCGGAGCCGGAAAACGCCGCCGAACGCGAGCCGCCGGTGCCCTCGGCGAAAAACACCTGATCGGTGTCGCCCTGGATGTAAGTCACCTCGTTCGGATCGAGACCGAGCCGGTCGCAGACGATCTGCTTGAACGCGGTCTCGTGGCCCTGGCCCTGATTGATGCTGCCGGAAAACATCGAGACTGAACCTGTGCGATCGAACCTGATCTCGGCGCCCTCGAGCCCGGCCGGCGCTGAGCGCTCGATGGTGTTGGAAAAACCAAGCCCGCGCAGTTTGCCGTTCTTGCGGGCGCGGGCGCGCCGCGCCTCGAAGCTTTTGCGGTCGGCGGCCGCCAGTGCCAGATCCATGTTCTTTTCGAACTCGCCGCAGTCATAGGTGAAGGTCACGCTGGTTTTGAACGGCATCGCGTTCGGCGGAATGGTGTTGCCCCGGCGCAATTCCGCCGGATCAATGCCGAGCTCGTCGGCGGCGAGGTCGACCATGCGCTCGATCACGTAGCCCGATTCCGGACGGCCATTGCCGCGATAGGGACGCACCGGCTGGGTATGCGTGAACACCGCGGTGGCTTCGATGTGCGAGGCCGGCGTGCGATAGACGCCGGCGAGCGTGCCGAGATTGCCGGTAAACGCCTGCATGCCGGTCTGCAAATAGGCGCCGATCGCCGCGGTGACTCTGGCGCGGAAGCCGAGAAAGTTGCCGTCCTTGTCGAGCGCGAGCTCGGCTTCGGTGACATTGTCGCGCCCCTGCGCGTCGCACAGGAATGATTCCGAGCGCGTCGCCACCCATTTCACCGGCCGGCCTGTGAGCTTGGCCGCGCACAGAACCAGCGCCACTTCGTTGTAGACCGCCGACTTCATGCCGAAGCTGCCGCCGATGTCGCCACAGACGACGCGGATCTTGCTGTCGGGGACTTTCAGAACGAATTGCGACAATTCGGTCTGAAACACATTGGTCCGCTGCAAGGTCGTATAGATCGTGTAACGGCCTTCGGTCGGCTCGAACATGCCGATGCAGCCGCGCGGCTCCATGGTCGCCGCCGTGACGCGGTTGATGACAAAGCGGCGCTTGACCACATGCGCGGCGCGCGCGAACGCGGCGTCGGTCGCCGCTTTGTTGCCGTCGATGTGCACGAAGCCGATATTGTCGGGGCAATCGTCCCAAACCAGCGGCGCACCGGACTTGGTCGCATCGGCGGTCGAGGCGATGGCCGGCAGCGGCTCGTAATCGACTTCGATCAGTTCGGCGGCGTCAATCGCCTGGTAGTAATTCTCCGCGACGACGAAGGCGACATAGTCGCCGATCATCCGCACCCGGTCTTCGATCAGAGCCGGGTAACGCGGCTGATAGCCGGGCGCGCCGTTGCGGCGCTTAAGCCCGCCGGGCACCGGCAGATCGCCAAAGCCGGCCGCCTTGTAGTCGGCGCCGGTCAAGACAGCGAGAACGCCGGGCGCAGCCTTGGCTTTCGACGCATCGATCGCGCGGATGCGCGCATGGGCATGGGGCGAGCGCAGCACATAGCCGAACGCCATTCCGGGAAACACCATGTCGGCGACATAGCGGCCATGGCCTTTGACCAACCGCGGGTCTTCGAAGCGCGGGACGGCCTGGCCGATTCCGAATTCACCCATCAGAATTCACCCATTTGCTCGCGTATAACGACGTTTGGACCGCGATTTCGAGAGATATGCCGCTAACGGGCCATTGGCAGGAAACAACCGTCTTACAACGGCGCCGCAGGGGCTTCAATCGGGCGCCATGTGGGGTTACGTTACCAACAAAACCGTGATTGGCGGGATTCCTTCGCAAGATGATGCAACCGACCTCACAAAACGTGTCGCAAAGCGATCCGGCGGTGCAGACCTTCGAAGCCGCATTGGACGCGCGCGCGCAGGCGATGGCGGATGCGTGCACGCGCTGCGGCAAATGCGTCGAGGTTTGCCCGGTCACCGCGCCCGGCGGACTGAGCGCCGCGGAACTGAAAAATCCGGCAGCGGTCATCGGTGGCGTCATCGACATCGTGCGCACCGGTCACGGCAACGAGGCCGCGCGCAAATGGGCCAATGCCTGCATCCTCTCTGGCGAATGCATCAAGGCTTGCGATTATGGCGTCAATCCACGCTTCCTCTTGCACATGGCGCGGGTGAAGATGGCGCGCCTAGCCGAGCCGGCCGTGCAGCGCAAGAACGGCGTCGACGGGTTCCGCAAAGTGGCGCGCGAGGTGACGCAACTCTCCCATATCCAACTCGATGACGCGCTCTTGGAAAGGCTGGGGCAGGGCGTAAAAAAGAATCCACCACCGGAGGAGCCGCCGGATTTCGTTTTCTACACCGGCTGCAACGTGCTCAAAACGCCGCACATCGCGCTGCTTGCGCTCGACATCATGGACGCGCTCGGCATCACCTATGAGGTGATGGGTGGCCCGACCCATTGCTGCGGCATCGTGCAGATGCGCGCCGGCGATGTCGCCACCTCCGGCCGGGTCGCCGAAGGCACGTTGGACAAGCTCGCCCACAGCAAGACCGGCCAAGTGCTGTCATGGTGTCCGTCGTGCCAGGTGCAGTTCGCCGAGACGACGCTGCCGACGATTGAGAAAACGCGCGGCGCCAAGCCGTTCGAAATGACGCCGTTCACGCTGTTCATCCGCAAGAATCTCGACCGGCTGCGGCCGCTCTTTCGCGAGCGCGTGCCGATGCGGATCGCGCTGCATCGCCATCCCGGCATCGCCGGCGTCGTCGAGGCGGCGCAAGACATCTTGCGCGCCGTGCCCGGCATCGTGATCGTCGACCTGCACCAGCCCGCGGTCGGCTTGCAGGCCAACAGCATCCGCGTGCTGCCGGCCTATCGCCGGCAATTGCAGGAACAGGAGTTGGAAGCGGCCGCGACCGCTGGTGTCGACGCGCTGGTCGCGGTTTATCACTCGGATCATCGCGAATTGTGCGCGCATGAGCGCGATTATCCGTTCCGCATCATGAATATATACGAGATCGTCGGCGCCAGCATGGGCTTGCGCCGCGACGATCATTTCAAGCGGCTGAAAATGATGCAGGACGCCGACGCGATCCTGGCCGACTGCCGCGATCTCGTCGAAGCGCATGGGCTCGACGTCGAGACGACGCGCGCGGCGATCCAGGCCATGCTCGACGAGCAGCCGGCGCCGCTGCCGGACACGCGATAGCGATGCTCCTCTCGGATTTCGCTTCGCTTTATCCGGGCCATGCATTTGCGATGCGAAATGTCCATCCGCTGCGAAGAAAGAGTTTCACATGACGACGAGTGCGCTTATCACCGGAGCGACAAGCGGCATAGGTCGCGCCGTAGCCAACAAACTGGCCCGGTTAGGCGTCCACGTATTGGTTGTGGGCCGGAATAAGGAACGCGGCGAAAAGACAATTTCCGAAATACGTTCGGCGGGCGGGCAGGCGGACTTTATTGCGTCTGATCTTCGCGACGGTGCGAGCGCGTGTGACGTCGCGAGGCGCGCGATCGAGCTTGGCGGCGGCCACGTCGATATCCTGATCAACAATGCGGGGATTTATCCATTTGGCGTCACCCACGAAACGAGCGAGGAGTTGTTCGACAAAGTCTATTCGCTCAACGTAAAAGTCCCATATTTTCTCGTTGCCGAGCTTGCCCCGCTGATGGCGAAGAGGGGCAAAGGTGCGATCGTCAACCTCTCGACCATGGTCGCGGATTTTGGAATGGCCGGCATGAGCGTTTATGGCTCGAGCAAAGCCGCGATTAATCTTTTGACGAAGACATGGGCTGCGGAATACGGCCCGAGCGGCGTCCGCGTCAATGCGGTGAGCCCGGGACCGACGCGTACCGAAGGCACGGATTCTTTAGGCGAAGGTCTCGAGCAACTGGCCGCCCAGGCGCCGGTCGGGCGGCCAGCCACGGCCGACGAAATTGCCGAAGCCATTGTATTCCTCGCCACGGATCGCGCGAGCTTCATCCAGGGCGCGAAACTCGCCGTCGATGGAGGTCGAACCGCAATCTAGCCCGACGGCGCGACGTGCACCGCAGTCACGCGACCGTCGTCGTGATCGCGATCCCGTTCTTGAGTGTCAGCGTCACCGGCGTGCGCTCGGCAATATCGGCAAGCCGCGCGCGCTGGTCTTGGCTGAGCTCGCCGTCGAAACTCAGGACGCGCGCGATCGCGCCCTCCTTGCCGGTCCCGGAAAAACGCACGTCGACTTGCACGCTGCGCAGCGGCCAAGCCTTGCGTTCCGCATACATGCGCAGCGTGATCGCGGTACAGGCGGCGAGCGCCGAGCAGAGGATGTCGAATGGTGCGGGCCCGGTATCTTTGCCGCCGAGGGCCGGACCTTCATCGGCATTGAGCTGATGATGCCCGGCGGTGATGCGACCGCGTAATTCGTCGCGCCGATTGTGGCCCTCGCATGCGCCATGACTCTCTCCAAGAATCGAACGACTGGAATTCTATCGCGCGGGGCGCGGCCTTTTCAGCGTTCAAGATAGGTGGCGGTCGCCATACCGCCGGCGGTACACACCCCGATCACGGCGCGATGGGCGTCGCGCCGGCCGAGCTCCATGAGCGTTTGGCCGAGATAGCGGATGCCCGACATGCCGTAGGGGTGGCCGAGCGCAATCGCGCCGCCGATAACGTTGGTGGTTTCCCACGGCGTCTCCAGCTGCGCCTGATTGTAGAGCGTTGTCACCGCATAGGCCTCGTGCAATTCCCACAAATCGACGTCGCTATTGTTGAGCTGGTGATATTTCATCAATTTGCGGATCGCTGGCGTGATCGCGATGCTCATCTCCTCGGGCGCGACGGCAGCGAGCTGCATCCCGCGGAACAAGCCGAGAATCGGCAAATTGCGTCGCGCGGCGAGATCGGCTTCCATCATGACGACCGCGGCCGCGGCATCCGACAATTGCGAGGCATTGCCGGCCGTCGTGGTGCCGCCGGGATAAACCGGTTTGAGCGCGGCAAGCCCGGCAAAAGTGGTGTCGGGGCGCGGTCCTTCGTCGCGATCGAGCGTGACCTCCTGCATGTGGCTTTGCTTCGTTGCCCTGTCGGTCACTTTCATCGTGGTCTTAAACGGCACGATCTCGGCGGCGTATTTTCCCGCCGCGGTCGCGGCGGCGACCCGCTTCTGGCTTTCGACGACATAAGTATCGAGCGCTTCGCGCGTGATGTTGTATTTCTTGGCGACGAAATCGGCGGTCTGGTTCATCGTCCACCACACCGCCGGCATCCGCTTTTCCAGCGGCTCATAAACAAAGCCGTTCAGATTAAGATTGAACTGCACCAGGCTGATGCTTTCGACGCCACCGGCGACCACGATGCCGGCTTCGCCGCAGGCGATGCGGTTGGCGGCGATCGAGGCGGCGGTCAGGCCCGATCCGCAGTAGCGATTGATCGTCACGCCCGGCACCGCGATGCCGAAACCGGCTTCGAGCGCCGCGTTGCGCGCGATGTTGTGGCCGGTCGCCCCTTCCGGCAAGCCGCAGCCGAGAACGACATCTTCGACTTCGGCAGCGTCGATGCCGGCGCGCTGGATAACATTGCGCAAGACATGCGCGGCCATTGGAATGCCGTGGGT
>DATAYT010000313.1:0-14232 GCA_036272395.1 Xanthobacteraceae bacterium | reverse complement strand
CAATTATGACCTGTTATATCGGGTCAAAAGGAGCCAATGCATGTCCAAGGCTTCCCTTGCCAATAAAGCTCTTCCTGCCCCCGCCGCCAAAGCGGTGGAGGTATTGGGCCAAGATATCGCTCGGGCGCGAACGCGCCGACGCATTCCCCAACGCCTCTTCGCACAACGGATGATGGTGAGTTTCGATACTTTGCAACGCTTGGAGCGTGGCGACAGCGGCGTCAGCCTCGGCGTATTAGCAACGGCGCTATGGAGTCTGGGCATGATCGACCGACTCGCAGCCCTGGCTTCCCCCGACCAGGACGCGGTTGGCAAGGCCTAGGAACTTAAGCGTCTTCCCCGGCGGGCGCGTACACCTCGCGCGGCAAAATCCGATCTCGATTTCTGAGGAACGCTGATGGCGCGCACCAGAACGACATTCGTCTACATGCACCTAGACGAGGGTCCGGTCCCGGCCGGTCGCCTGGAAATGACTGAGGCTGGCCGCAACAGCTATGCGACTTTTCAGTACGGCGCGCGCTATCTCCAACGCCCCAATCGTGTGCCCGTTGATCCGGCGGCACTCGCTCTGCCCGACCCCAATGTTCCTACGCAAACGTTTCGGACGGCTGCGGGCTTCAATCTATTCAATGGCATCCGGGATGCCGCACCTGATGGCTGGGGCCGCTACCTAATGCATAAAGCGGCGGGTATACAGAACCTGGAGGAGTTCGATTATTTGGTTGCGTCAAGCGATTACCGCGTTGGCGCGCTCGCATTCGGGCCTAATCCAACCGATGGTCCGAAACCTAGCGTGCCCTGGGGGGGCGAAGAAACTTCGATCGGAGAACATTTCGATCTCGCAGAGCTTGCGAAAGAGGCTGAGCGTGTTCAGTCGGTGGATCGTCTGGAACCTAATCTTAGACGCATTCTTGAGGCTGGTTCGTCATTAGGAGGCGCTAGGCCGAAGGCGGCAACCACCCGAAATAACATACCTTGGATCGCAAAATTCTCTGCGAAGGAGGACAATTATCCAGTCTGCCGAACCGAGCTTGCAGTCATGCGGCTCGCCCAGAAATGCAAATTGAACGTGCCTGAGATTGATTTCGCTACTTTCTTTGGACGTGACATCTACCTCATCCAGAGGTTCGACCGACAGGTCGAGGGTAATCAGTTCAGGCGCATTCCCTACGCATCGTCGTTGACAATGCTCGAAGCGCAAGAGCTTGCTGCTCATCATTACTCCTACCGCGATCTAGCCGATGTATTGCGTCGGTTCGGGTCCAAGCCGCGTCAAGATTTGCGAGAACTCTTCCGGCGCATGGCATTCAACATCCTCGTCGGGAATGATGATGATCATCTGCGCAATCACGCATTTTTGTTTGATGGTCACGGCTGGCGTCTGTCGCCGCTATATGATGTTGTGCCAAAACCGCGTGCGGGACTAACTGGAAGTCTCATATTGGCCCCTGGACAAAGAGGTCACGAGGCGACGCTTGCCAACGCACTCACTGGGGCGGCGAGTTTTGGCCTGAAGAACGACGAGGCTACGAACTTATTGGAAGAGCTTCGGCTGTTAGTTAACGCTGGGTGGCAATTAGCCTTAAGTGAAGCGGGCATCTCTGCCGTCGAGATCGAGAAGCTAACAAACTGCTTTGTAGAGGCAGGCAGGGCCGAATGGCAGACCCAAGGAAATTGAACCAATAAACCCAGCTAGCAAGCGAATCCGTAGCCTCTGCACAACTTGGCCCACGTCTTCATATTTTTTGCTCACGATTCCGTCCCAAACCGAGAAATCAGTCGTGGACGATCTGGAGACACCGGAAGCGGCTTGCGGCGTCACACAATCGTGCTACACAAGACGTAACCACAGTAGTGCTAGGTCATTGAATCCGCTTCGGTAGTCAAGGACGAAACGATCTTCCCCTCGGCTCCACTAAGAACCAAGGTTGCCGTCTCCGCCGCGTAGGAACGCTTGTTATTGCCCGCACTTTGTCGCTCCCGCGACGCCCACTCCAATACGCGGTGCTCACGCGGATCAATCACCTTCGGCTTAAGCGGCGGCGGTCTTAGCCGCCAAGGCTTGACTGTGCATTGCCCACATATGTTCCGCCATGCGTGCGCAATAGACTTGCGCAAGGTCCTTCTGTTCGAGGTGCACGAAGTTTGCGGCGTCGGGCCAACCCGCCACGAATTCCAGTAGCTTCTCCTTCGGCGTGCGCGCGTAAACTTGCCAATGGAAGTCAAAGCAATCGAGCGGTTCCTGTATGTCCTGCGGCAGCTGTTTGATGATTACGACTTAGCCGACCAGGAAATTGATTCGACGGGCGCTCCAAATTTCTGGGCCAAGGGAGAAAGCGCCATCACGGGATTTCTGCTAAAAAAGAGACAAGCAAGTTTCGCGTGGTCCCGCGGTGGTTCCTTTAACGGTTATGCTTGGTAACATCGGAAATCGCGCAGAAATTCACAAGCTACTTCATCGTCTTATTGGTGGAGCCAGGGGGAGTCGAACCCCCGACCTCTTGAATGCCATTCAAGCGCTCTCCCAACTGAGCTATGGCCCCTCCAGGGATCAGAAACAGGAATCAGGAAAGCTCCGATACCTGACCGCTGATTCCTGATTATCGTTCCTCCTCGTTTTCGATATCGCCGCCGATGATGTCGGTAACATCGGCGTCCTCTTCTTCCTGTTCCTCGATGAAGGTGTCGTCGTCGTTGAGGCTCTCGTCCATCTCGACTTCTTCTTCCTCCGCCTCCGCCGGTTCCGTAGACGCGGGCTTCTTGGCGGTGGCGCCTTGCGCCTCGGCATCGGCCTCTTCGAGGGATACGGTCTCGACTTCGGCCGGTTCGGGCGCGGCAACCTCCTCGGCCGGAACAGGCGGCCGCGGTGCCGCGGCGGCGACGGGCGCCACCGGCTCCGGCCGCGTCGGCCGGGTCGCCACCACAACCTCATACACCGCCCCGCATTTCGGGCAGTGGATCGGGTCTTTGTTCAAATCGTAGAATTTAGCGCCGCAACTGGCGCAGAGCCTTTTAGTACCCAGTTCGGGTTTCGCCACGGTCCGGTCCTTCCCGCAATTTGGGTGCTTCACTTGGCTAGTCGCAAGGCGGCTGTCAATAGTCGATCCGGTGCGCTTGGCGGCCAAAAACAACCGGATGACGCCCCGCCACAGCCCATGATAGACGGCGCTCTTAAAGGGCGCGCCGCAGGGGTTGCGTCATAGCTGGACGTCCGGCACCCGCCATGCATCCCGCGCCGCTCACCGCCCGCCGCAGCCGTCCCCTGACCGGGCGCGCCCAAGTGCCGGGCGACAAATCGATTTCGATTCGGGCGCTTATTCTCGGGGCGCTTGCGGTCGGCGAGACCCGCATCACAGGCATGCTCGAAGGCGAAGACGCGCTCAATACCGCCAAAGCGATGCAGGCGCTTGGCGCGCATATCGTGCGCGCCGGGCAAGGCCAGTGGCGGATTCATGGCGTTGGCGTCGGCGGCTTTGCCGAACCCAAACAACCGCTCGATTTCGGCAATTCCGGCACCGGCTGCCGGCTCACCCTCGGCGCCGTCGCCGGGTGCCCGATTACCGCGACGTTCGATGGCGATGCTTCGCTGCGCAGCAGGCCCATGCGCCGGGTGCTAGAGCCGTTGGAGCGGATCGGCGCTCGTGCACTTGCCTCGGCGGACGGTCGTTTACCGCTAACGCTCGCCGGCGCCCGCGATCCGATCCCGATCGTGTTCAAGCCGCCGGTTCCTTCGGCGCAGCTAAAATCGGCGACGCTTCTGGCTGGACTTTCGGCGCCGGGCGAAACAACCGTGATCGAAGCCGAAGCGACCCGCGACCATACCGAGAAAATGCTCAAGCATTTCGGCGCCGATCTGCGCATCGACCCATTTGAGGCGGATGGGCGTTGCATCCGGGTCGCCGGTCAGCCGGAGCTGACCCCGCAGCCGGTCACGGTGCCCGCGGATCCGTCATCGTCGGCGTTCCCGCTGGCGGCTGCACTCATCGCTCCCGGCTCCGATGTCATTCTCAAAAGCGTGATGATGAATCCACTTCGTACCGGTCTGTTCACCACGCTTGGCGAGATGGGCGCTTCGATCGAAGCGATCGAGCGTCGCATGGAAGGCGGCGAAGAGGTCGCCGACCTGCGTGTGCGCGCCGGGCCGTTGCGCGCCGTCGAGGTGCCGGCGGCGCGGGCGCCGTCGATGATCGACGAATATCCGATCCTCGCGGTGGCGGCTTCGTTTGCCGACGGCGTCACCATCATGCGCGGGCTTAAGGAATTGCGCGTCAAGGAATCCGACCGGTTGGCGGCGACCGCGGCGCTGCTGCGGGGGAACGGCGTGAAGGTCGAGATCGAGGGCGACGACCTCTTCGTCGAAGGCCGCGGGCGCGTCGCGGGCGGCGGCGTAGTCACGACCCATATGGATCATCGCATCGCCATGGCGGCGCTCGTCCTCGGGCTCGCCAGCGACCGCCCGGTGCGCATCGATGACGGCAGTTTTATAGCCACGAGCTTTCCGGGCTTCGTCGAATTGATGAATTCGCTGGGCGCCGATTTGTCGTGAACAGCGCAGTCATCATCATTGGTATCGGCTGCCTACTCATTATAAATGAGGCAGCGAAAGGCAGCCGACGATGATCATTGCGATCGATGGTCCAGCCGCGTCCGGCAAAGGCACGATCGCCCGGCAAATCGCGTCGGTCTATGGCCTGCACCATCTCGACACCGGTCTTCTGTACCGGGCCGTCGCCAAGGCCATGCTCGATGCCGGCTATCCGCCCGATGACGCCAGCCGCGCCACCGAGATGGCGGTCAGGCTCGATCCAAGCAAATACGAAGAAAATGCGCTGAAACTGCAGCCGATCACCGAAGCCGCCTCGGTGGTGGCTGCGATCCCGCAGGTGCGCGAGGCCTTGATCAATTACCAGCGCGAATTCGCGATGCGGCCGCCCGGCGCCGTTCTCGACGGCCGCGATATCGGCACGGTCATCGCGCCGGGCGCCGACGTGAAGCTTTTCGTCGTCGCTTCACCGGAAGTGCGCGCCGCCCGCCGCCTCCTTGAATTGCGCGCGCGCGGCGAGACCGCCGACGAGCGCGAGGTGCTGGCCGACCTCTTGCGCCGCGATGAACGGGATTCGCGGCGCACCGCGGCCCCACTGAAAGCCGCGCCGGACGCGCACTTGCTCGACACCACGCATTTGGGTATAGACGCCGCGTTCCGGGCCGCCGTCGATATTATCGAGGCTGTTCGAGCGGGCCGAAGGCGTCGTTAACGGTGTCTTCGTCATCGGAGGTAAAGCCCGTTCACCGCTTCGACCGCGTTTGGTTACGAAACCACTGCCGGCGCCGAAAAAATGCGCCCGTAACGCAACCCGTCCGACTGTATGGCATTGACCCCAACCATCGGGCTCGCCGGTGGTGACCATGCGCTCGGGCTCGTCCCAAATTCGGGGTCGGGAGTAGTTTATGGCTCAAGTTTCGGCTCAGTCCGCCGTCGCGCCGTCGCGCGAAGATTTCGCCAAATTGGTCGATGAATCGTTCAGTGACGGCCATTTGCAGGAAGGTTCGGTCGTCAAAGGCACGGTTGTCGCCATTGAACGCGAGGTCGCGGTCATCGATGTCGGGCTGAAGACGGAAGGCCGCGTCGCCTTGCGGGAATTCGCCGGTCCGGGCCGCTCGGCCGAGATCAAGGTCGGCGACACCGTCGAGGTCTATCTCGAAAGGATCGAAAACGCGCTCGGCGAAGCCGTGTTGTCGCGCGACAAGGCGCGCCGCGAGGAGAGCTGGGGCAAGCTCGAGAAGGCCTTCCAGAACAATGAAAAGGTCCAGGGCATCATCTTCAATCAGGTCAAGGGCGGCTTCACCGTCGATCTCGACGGCGCGGTCGCTTTCCTGCCGCGCTCGCAGGTCGACATCCGGCCGATCCGCGATGTGTCGCCATTGATGAACAATCCGCAGCCGTTCCAAATTCTCAAAATGGATCGCCGGCGCGGCAATATCGTCGTGTCGCGCCGCACCGTGCTGGAAGAGACCCGCGCCGAACAGCGCCAGGAGCTGGTGCAGAACCTTGAAGAGGGCCAGGTCATCGACGGCGTGGTCAAGAACATCACCGACTACGGCGCGTTCGTCGATCTCGGCGGCATCGATGGGCTGCTGCACGTCACCGATATCGCCTGGCGGCGGGTCAATCATCCGACCGAACTGCTCAATATCGGCCAGCAGGTGAAGGTGAAGATCATCAAGATCAATCACGAGACGCACCGCATCTCGCTCGGCATGAAACAGCTGCTCGACGATCCATGGCAGGGGATCGAGGCGAAATATCCGGTCGGCGCGCGTTTCAAGGGCCGCGTCACCAATATCACCGACTATGGCGCGTTCGTCGAACTCGAACCCGGTATCGAAGGCTTGATCCACGTTTCGGAAATGTCGTGGACCAAGAAGAATGTGCACCCCGGCAAGATCGTGTCGACGTCGCAGGAAGTCGAGGTGCAGGTGCTCGAAGTCGATCCGGTCAAGCGCCGCATCTCGCTCGGGCTCAAGCAGACGATCCGCAATCCGTGGGAGGTCTTCGTCGAGAAATATCCTGCCGGCTCGGTGGTCGAGGGCGAGGTCAAGAACAAGACCGAATTCGGCCTGTTCCTTGGCCTCGACGGCGATGTCGACGGCATGGTTCACCTGTCCGATCTCGACTGGAAACGGCCGGGCGAACAGGTCATCGAGGAATATAAGAAGGGCGACAAGGTCAAAGCGCAGGTTCTCGACGTTGACGTCGAGAAGGAGCGCATTTCGCTCGGCATCAAGCAGCTTGCGGAAGGCGCGGCCGACACGGCCGATGCGGCGGCTGGCGATCTCAAGAAGGGCGCCGTCGTCACCTGCGAAGTGCTGGAGGTCAAGGAGGGCGGCATCGAGGTCAGGATCGTCGGCACGGACTATGCCGCTTTCATCAAACGCTCCGAGCTCGCGCGCGACCGTTCCGAGCAGCGTCCCGATCGCTTTGCGGTCGGCGAGAAGGTCGATGCCCGCGTCACTCAGTTTGATCGCCGCTCGCGCCGGGTGTCGGTCTCGATCAAGGCGCTGGAGGTCGCGGAAGAGAAAGAAGCGATCGCCCAATACGGGTCATCCGATTCCGGGGCGACTTTGGGCGACATTCTCGGAACGGCGCTCAAGCGCAAGGGCGAAGAAAGCGAAGCCGACGACAAGGAAGAAGCGGAATAGAGGAATCGCGGAACACAGCGGCGGTGCAGCACCGGCTCGGGTAGAAAGCGGAATAAGGGATAAAAACCATGTCGCTTGATGCCGATTTCATCGTCGATCGCCGCCGCATGCGGCGCAAGCTCACCTTCTGGCGGGTCGGGGCGATCGTCCTTATCGTGCTCGGCATTGCCGGCGCGGCCGCCCTGTCGGGCAACCGCAATTACGGTTGGGGCGTACGCCCCTACATCGCCCGCTTGACTATTTCGGGCCTGATCCGGGGCGACCAGAATCGCACCGAACAGCTTGATCGGCTGGCGCGGTCCACCCTGGCGCGCGCGGTTATCGTCCACGTCGACAGCCCCGGCGGCACCACCGCGGGTTCCGAGCAATTGTTCAACGCGCTGGCGCGGCTGCGCGAGAAGAAACCGTTGGTCGTGGTGGTCGACAGCTTGGCGGCTTCGGGCGGCTATATCACCGCGCTTGCCGGCGAGCATATCGTGGCGCAGGAGACCTCGCTGGTCGGCTCGATCGGCGTGCTGTTCCAGTACCCCAACGTCGCCGATCTCCTCGAAAAACTCGGCGTGAAGGTGGAGTCGGTCAAATCGACGCCGCTCAAGGCGGCGCCGGACGGTTTCGAACCGACCAGTCCCGAAGCCCGTGCCGCGTTGAATTCGATCATTCAGGACTCCTACGCCTGGTTCAAAGGAATCGTGCAGGATCGCCGCCACCTTAACGACTCGCAGCTGCAAACCGCGGCCGATGGGCGGGTATTCACCGGACATCAGGCAATTGATTTAAAATTGATCGATGAGCTGGGCGATGAGCGCACCGCGCTGGCGTGGCTCGGCAAGGAAAAGAAAATCGACACCAGTCTGCCGGTGCGTGACTACAATCTGCACAGCCGCTTCAGCGACCTTTCCTTCCTGCACGCTGCGGGGCTCGCGCTGCTTGACGCCGTGGGACTGAGCACGCTGGCCGACCGTCTCGAATTGAGTACGACGATGCAGGGTTTCAATCTTGACGGTCTTTTGGCCCTTTGGCACCCTGCCGACACGAAATAAGCGTTTTTGCGTCGGCGTGCCGGGTCGACCGGCAAACAGAGTTTGCGGGGCGAGCAATGATCAAGTCGGAACTGGTGCAACGGATCTCCGCACAAAACCCCCATCTGTATCAGCGCGACGTCGAAAACATCGTCAACGCGATTCTCGGCGAGATTATCGCGGCGATGTCGCGCGGCGATCGCGTCGAATTGCGCGGCTTTGGCGCGTTTTCGGTCAAGCAGCGACCGGCGCGTACCGGCCGCAATCCACGCACCGGCGCGCATGTCGCGGTCGACCAGAAATGCGTGCCGTTCTTTAAGACCGGCAAGGAAATGCGCGAGCGTCTCAACCGGCCGGGCGAAGGTTGACCGGCGCGGCGCGATCGGCCGGGAGCCGGATCCGCAAGATCATCGCGGCCATCATCCTTGTGCCGCTCGCCGTCATCATCGTCGCGATTGCGGTCGCCAACCGGCAGATCGTCACGATATCGTTCGACCCGTTCAGCGCCGAACATCCGGCGGCTTCGCTGACCCTGCCCCTGTTCGCGCTGGTGATCGTCATGCTCCTTTTTGGTGTTTTGATCGGGGGGATCGCGGCCTGGCTGCGGCAGTCGAAGTGGCGGCGTACGGCCCGCCGGCTGGAGCGCGAGCTCGCGGACCTGCACATCGAAATCGAGGCGCTCAAGCGGTCCACCGGCGTCTCTGGCACCGGCGTCGGCGCGCCCGCTGCGCCACCCGAGCGGCTGCAATTGCGGCCGCCGCTGCGCTAAGCCATTCGCCCGGGCCGCCCAGCGGGCTTGCAAGACAAAGCCGCCGTCGCGATGTAGAACGGGCAGCGTTCGGGCCTAAACCATTGGCTTTGTTAAGCTGGCGGCGGTCGAGCCGGAATACGAGGAAGATGTCGCTCATCGTCAAAATTTGCGGCCTGTCGACGCCAAAGGCGCTGGACGCCGCGCTGGAGGCCGGCGCCGACATGGTCGGATTCGTGTTCTTTCCGCCGTCGCCGCGGCATCTGCAATTCGATGCCGCGCGCGCGCTTGGCCAGCGGGTGAGCGGCCGCGCGCAGAAAGTCGCGCTGACGGTGGACGCCGATGAGGCCTTTCTGCAGTCCGTCGTCGAGGCTTTGCATCCGGACATAATGCAATTGCACGGCTCGGAATCCGCGGCGCAAATTGCGGCGATCCGGCGCAAGTTCGGCTTGCCGGTGATGAAGGCGGTGCCGATTGCGGTCAAGGACGATCTCGCGCGCGTCGGCACCTACGCTGGCGTGGTCGATCGGTTGCTGTTTGATGCGTGCCCACCGCGCGACGCGACCCGCCCAGGCGGCCTTGGCAACACTTTCGATTGGCATCTGCTCAAGAACGTGCGGCCCGGCGTGCCGTTCATGCTTTCCGGCGGGCTCGATGCAACCAATATCGGCGAGGCCCTGCGCATCACCCGTGCAACCGGCATCGACGTTTCTTCCGGGGTCGAGCGCGCGCCCGGGGTGAAAGACGTCGACAAGATCATTGCCTTTGTCCGTGCGGCGCGAAGCGCGGCGGCGCAACACGTTCACCCCGCGGCGTAGGAAATCGGTCCAATGACAGTGCAGCAGCTCAATTCCTTCCGCACCGGTCCGGACGAGCACGGTCATTTCGGCATCTATGGTGGACGCTTCGTCGCCGAGACGCTGATGCCGCTCGTGCTTGAATTGGGAACAGCCTACGCCGCCGCCAAGTCTGATCCAGCGTTCAAGCAGGAGATGGACGGTTATCTGACCCATTACGTGGGCCGCCCGTCGCCGCTCTATTTCGCCGAGCGCCTGACGCGGCATTGCGGCGGCGCCAAGATCTATCTCAAGCGCGAGGAGCTCAATCACACCGGCGCGCATAAGGTGAATAACGTGCTCGGCCAGATCCTCCTGGCGCGGCGCATGGGCAAGAGCCGCATCATCGCCGAGACCGGCGCCGGCATGCACGGCGTCGCCACCGCAACGCTGTGCGCGCGGTTTGGGCTGGAATGCATCGTCTATATGGGCGCGGTCGACGTCGAGCGGCAAAAGCCGAATGTGTTCCGCATGAACATGCTCGGCGCCAAAGTAGTGCCGGTGCAATCAGGCGCCAAGACGCTCAAGGACGCCATGAACGAGGCGTTGCGCGATTGGGTAACCAACGTCGAATCGACATTCTATTGCATCGGCACAATCGCCGGCCCGCATCCTTATCCGGCGATGGTGCGCGACTTTCAGTCGATCATCGGCCACGAGACGCGCGAGCAAATGCAGGCGGCGGAGGGACGCCCGCCGGATTCGCTGATCGCCTGCATCGGCGGCGGCTCGAACGCGATGGGGCTGTTTCATCCGTTTCTCGATGACAAGGACATCGAGATCTACGGCGTCGAAGCGGCCGGTTATGGACTCGCCAGCGGCCAGCATGCGGCCTCGATTGCCGGCGGCCGCCCGGGCGTGCTGCACGGCAACCGCACATTTCTCCTTATGAACGATGACGGCCAGATCAACGAGGCGCATTCGATTTCGGCCGGCCTCGATTATCCCGGCGTCGGTCCGGAGCACTCCTGGTTGCACGACGTCGGCCGCGTAACCTTCTTGTCTGCGACCGATGACGAGGCGCTCAACGCGTTCCAGCTCTTGTCCAAGCTCGAAGGCATCATCCCGGCGCTCGAACCGGCGCACGCGATTGCCAAAGTTTTGGAGCTCGCGCCGAAGAAGTCCAAGGAGCACCTGATGGTGGTCAATCTGTCGGGACGCGGCGACAAAGACCTCGACACGGTTGCACATCATCTCGGAAGCAAAGCGCGATGAATGGCCGGGTAGAGGCTGGCCGTATCGATCGGCGCTTTGCGGCGTTGAACAAACAAGGCCGCGCCGCGCTCGTCACATTCACCATGGCCGGCGATCCGGATTACGCGACGTCGCTCACCATTCTTAAAGCATTGCCGAAAGCGGGCGCTGACGTCATCGAGCTCGGCATGCCGTTCACCGATCCGATGGCCGATGGGCCGGCGATTCAGGCCGCCGGCTTGCGAGCGCTTCATGCCGGGCAAAACATGAAAAAAACGCTTGCCGCGGTGCGCGACTTCCGCGCCGGCGACGATGCCACGCCGATCGTGTTGATGGGCTATTACAACCCGATCTATATCTACGGCGTCGAGCGCTTTCTCGCCGACGCCAAGTCCGCCGGCGTCGATGGCTTGATCGTGGTCGATTTGCCGCCGGAGGAAGATTCCGAATTGTGCCTGCCGGCGATGAAAGCGGGGCTTAATTTCATCCGGCTGGCCACCCCGACCACCGACGAAAAACGCCTGCCCACCGTGCTGATCAATACATCCGGCTTTGTCTATTACGTCTCGATCGCCGGGATCACCGGCGCCGCCGCACCCGATACCGGCAAAGTCGCCGCCGCGGTGGCGCGGATCAAGCGGCATACGAAATTGCCGGTCTGCGTCGGTTTCGGCGTGCGGACCGCAGCGCATGCGCGCGCCATTGCCGAAGGTGCCGACGGCGTCGTGGTCGGTTCGGCGCTGGTGGAGGCCGTGCGCCAAAGTCTCGGGCCCGATTCCAAGCCGACAGCTAAAACCGTTGCCGCCGTGATCGATCTCGCCCGCGCTCTCGCCGAGGGTGTGCATTCAGCGCGCGTCGGCGCGAAGGCGTAGTACGCGAATAGCGAATAGCAAGCTTAGGGACTTTCTGTTTCCCGTTCGCCACTTGCTACTCGCTATTCCCCACCTCAGCTGGTTGAATTCCACTCCTCCACGCCACACATAAGGCGATCATACTGGAGGGGTTGTCATGGCCCGCGATGTGCCCCGCGATTGGATGTGGTCGGAAGCGTGCGAGATGCTGGCGCGCGCCGAACGCATGCACCGCGAGCTGTTTCGGCCGTCGGCCCCGCAAGCAAAAGTACCGGCCTGGGAACCGCCGGTCGATATTCTGGAAACCGAATTTGAGGTCCTGGTGCTGGTGGCGTTGCCGGGCGTCGATCCGGATGACGCGCAGGCTGTGATCGAGGACGGCGATCTCGTCATCGCCGGCACGCGCGTCGTGCCGGAGCAGTTGCGCACCGCGAACATTCATCGGCTCGAACTGCCGCAAGGGCGCTTCTACCGGCGCCTGCGTTTGCCACCCGGCCGCTATGCCGGCGTGCGCAGCGCGGCTGCCGCCGGTTGTCTGATCGTGACGCTGCAGAAAGCGGGTAGCAACCGTGGCTGAACAACGCATGAGCGCAAAAGAGGGCCCTGCCGTTGGCGGCACTGCGCTGCCGGCTTTGCCGCCCGACGCGCTGATTATCGTGCCGGTGCGCAATACCGTGCTGTTTCCCGGTCTGGTTTTGCCGATCACCCTCGGCCGTCCGAAATCGATCGCGGCGGCGCAACAGGCCGTGCGCGATCAGCGCCAGGTCGGCATCCTGTTGCAGCGCGCCGCCGAGGTCGAGGATCCGACCGCGATTGACATGCACCGCATGGGCACGCTCGCCAATGTCGTGCGCTACATCACCACGCCCGATGGCAGTCATCACCTTGTCTGCCAGGGCGAGCAGCGTTTCCAGCTTGTCGAATATCTGTCCGGCTGGCCGTTCCTGGTGGCGCGCGTGTTGCGGATTGCGGAGCCGGAGACCCGCACGCCCGAAATCGAGGCGCGCTTCGTCAATCTGAAAGCGCAAGCGGTGGAAGCCGTTGAACTCTTGCCGCAAGCGCCGGGTGAGCTCGTGGCCGCGATCCAGTCGATCGAGGGGGCGCCGGCGCTTGCCGACCTCTCCGCCGCTTACATGGACATTAAGCCGGAAGAGAAACAGGAGATTCTGGAAACCGTCGACATCACGGCGCGGATGGACAAGGTCTCGCGCCTGCTCGCGCATCGCATCGAGGTGCTGCGGCTGTCGCAGGAAATCGGCCGGCAAACCAAGGCGAAGCTCGACGAACGGCAGCGCGAAGTGCTGTTACGCGAACAGATGGCGGCGATCCAGCGCCAGCTCGGCGAGGGCGAGGAGGGCAAGGCCGCCGAAATGGCCGAGCTCGACAAGGCGATCAGCAATGCCGGCATGCCGAAAGAGGTCGAGGATCAGGCACGCAAGGAATTGCGCCGGCTGCAGCGCATGCCCGAGGCCGCCGGCGAATATGGCATGGTGCGCACTTATCTCGATTGGCTGATCGAGCTGCCGTGGGAATTGCCGGAGGAAAAGCCGATCGATATCGGGCAGGCCCGCCGCATCCTCGACGAGGACCATTACGATCTCGAAAAGATCAAGCGGCGGATCATCGAATTTCTCGCCGTGCGCAAGCTCAGCCCGCAAGGCAAGGCGCCGATTCTGTGCTTCGTCGGCCCGCCCGGCGTCGGCAAGACCTCGCTTGGGCAATCGATCGCCCGCGCCATGGACCGCAAATTCGTGCGCGTCAGCCTCGGTGGCGTGCACGACGAGGCGGAAATCCGCGGTCATCGCCGCACCTATATCGGCGCGCTGCCCGGCAATATCATCCAGGCGATCCGCAAGGCCGGTTCGCGCAATTGCGTGATGATGCTGGACGAGATCGACAAGCTCGGCGCCGGCATTCAGGGCGATCCCGGCGCCGCTTTGCTCGAAGTGCTCGATCCGGAGCAGAACAACACGTTCCGCGACAATTATCTCGGCGTGCCGTACGACTTGAGCCGCGTGGTGTTCATCACCACCGCCAATATGCTCGACACCGTTCCCGGGCCGCTGCGCGACCGCATGGAGATCATCTCGCTCGCCGGCTACACCGCCGACGAAAAGATGGAGATCGCGCATCGCTATCTGGTTCGCCGCCAAATGGAGGCGAACGGGCTCAAGCCCGGCCAGGCCGAAATCGACGACGATGCGCTGCGCGAGATCATCCAGAACTACACGCGCGAAGCTGGCGTGCGCTCGCTCGAACGTCAGATCGGCCAGGTGCTGCGCCATGCCGCCGTCCGCATTGCCGAAGACCAGAGTAGCGGGCCGATCCGCATTACCCGCAGCGACCTTGCCGCGATCCTCGGCGCGCCGCAGTTCGAAAGCGAA
>DATAYT010000312.1:0-48593 GCA_036272395.1 Xanthobacteraceae bacterium | reverse complement strand
TTTCGCTTTAACCCCCGCTTGATAGTGCCGGACGGGCGCGGTTGGAAAGCGCGTGGTTGCAAAGCTATGCGCTCTTTGGCATAGGTTTAACGCGGCGTCGGCCGGACATACCGATGACCGCCTTACCCTTTTCGGACGCGGGTGTAGCTCAGGGGTAGAGCACAACCTTGCCAAGGTTGGGGTCGTGGGTTCGAATCCCATCGCCCGCTCCAAAATGCTTTGATCGAAGGCTCGGCCGTCACCCTTGCGTGCCGGAAGGCCGCGATGTTGGGCGGAACGGATGTTGGCCGGGACTTTGCCGTGACTGTCAGCACTGCCAATGAAAGCCGCCCCGCGCCGGCGGAACAGGGCGCGTTCGCCTTATTGCTGCTGTGGCTCGCCGGCGTGTGTCTGCGCGTCACCGTGCTGGCGATCCCGCCGGTTATCCCGCTGTTGCATCGCGATCTCAATTTGTCGGAAACCGACATCGGCTGGCTCTCCAGCCTGCCACCGATGCTGTTCGCGCTCGCCGCGATTCCGGGCGCGATACTGATCGCGCGCCTTGGCATCGTGCCGGCGTTGTTCGTCGGTCTTCTGCTCAACGCGTTCGGATCGATTGCGCGCGCGGCGCTGCCGAACACGGCGATGCTTTATGCGACGACCATCGTCATGGCCGCCGGCGTAGCGATCATGCAGCCGGCGCTGCCGCCTTTGGTGCGCGCCTGGTTTCCGCGGCGGATCGGGTTTGCTACCGCGGTCTACACCAACGGACTTCTCGCCGGCGAAACCATTGCTGTGGCGTTGACCATCCCGCTGGTGCTGCCGCTGGTCGATAACAGCTGGCGCCTGAGTTTCGTGGTCTGGTCGATTCCGGCCTTTGCCACGGCACTCTTGGTTATCGCCTGCGCGCCGCGTCCGCAAGGCACGAACGGCGCGGCCGTGGTCAGCCGTGCGTGGTGGCCCGATTGGCGGCGACCGCTGATCTGGCGGCTCGGCGCGATCCTCGGCAGCGTCAATGCGATGTATTTTGTCACTAATGCCTTCCTGCCGGATTTCGTCACCGCCGCGGGCGGGCCCGACCTGATCTCGAGCGCGCTGACTGCGGAGAATTTTTGCCAGCTGCCTGCTTCGCTGGTCATGCTCGCGGTTGCCGGACGATTGGTGAAGCAGCCTTGGGCCTATGTGGTCGCCGGTGCGCTCTCGTTTATGAGCCTGGTCGGAATCATGACGGCGGCAAGCGGCGCCTGGATCGTGTTCTGGTCCGGCGTTTTAGGTTTCGTCACCACGGTGATTCTTGTTTTGGGCCTGGCATTGCCCTCGGTGCTCAGCGCGCCCGACGATGTGCATCGCACTTCCGCCGGCATGTTCACGGTCAGCTATAGCATCGCAATGGTGCTTTCTGTCCTCGGCGGCTGGCTGTGGGATTTTACCCATTCGCCGATTGCGAGCTTTGTGCCGGTGGCGCTCTGCGCCGTCGTGGTGATGGCCCTCGCCTCGACCGCCAATCACCCGGAGCATCCGGAGAACGCAACTTAATCAAAAACCGACGGCCAGCGCGCCGCGCGTGCGCGGGTCGGCGGCGCCGACGAAAGCGTCCGGCGTGACCATGATCGAATTGGCCGAAGTGAACGGCCGCTGCGGCACCACCTTGTCGCCGCCCGCTTGCAGCGCGGCAACGATCTCGTCGGCAATTCCCGGTTCGACATAGACCTGGTCCGGCAGCCATTGCTCGTGCAGCCGCGGCGCCGCGACCGCTGCGGCGATGTCCATGCCGCGATCGATGACATTGATGATGATCTGCAGCACGGTGGTAGTGATGCGGCTGCCGCCAGGGGAGCCGGTGATAAGAAAAGGCTTGCCGTCCTTGAGCAGGATGGTCGGCGTCATCGACGACAGCGGCCGCTTGCCTGGTCCGGGCGCGTTAGCCTCGGCGCCAACGAGGCCATACGCGTTCGGCGCATAGGCTTGAGCGGCGAAATCGTCGAGCTCATTATTGAGAAGGATGCCGGTGCCCTCGGCGACCAGCCCAACACCATAGCTGAAATTGAGCGTATAGGTATTGGCGACTGCATTGCCGAAACGATCGACGACGGAAAAATGCGTGGTGTTGCGGCCTTCCGGCTGCGCCGCCTCGCCGGCGTGGATATCCGCCGCCGCAGTGGCGTGAACCGGATCGATCCCGGCGCGCCAGCCGGCGGCGTATTTCTTCGAAGTCAACAGCGAAACCGGATTTTGCACCCGGTCTGGATCGCCAAGAAACAGCGCGCGATCCGCATAGGCGCGCTTCATCGCCTCGATCATTAAATGCAGCGCTTGCGGGGGGTTCGCGCGCGCCACGCCGCCAAGATCGTAGCCTTCGAGAATATTGAGCATCTCGATCAGCTCGACGCCGCCGGCCGATGGCGGCGCCATCGAGACCACGTCATAGCCGCGATAGCTGCCGCGCGCCGGCACCCGTTCGATCGCTTGATAGCTCTTCAAATCGTCGGCGGTCATGACGCCGCCCGCCGCCCGCACCGCACCCGCAATCTTTTCTGCCACCGGCCCCTGGTAGAAAGCGCGCGGCCCGTCGCGGGCGATTGTTTCAAGGGTGTCGGCAAGATCGCTCTGCACCAGCCGATCGCCCGAGCCAAGCGCGCTACCATCGGCTTTGAAAAAAATCTTTGCCGATGCCGACCAGCGGGAAAGCCGCGCGCGCACATTCGGCAGTGAATCGGCCGTGTCGTCCGTAACCAAGATCCCGTCTCGCGCCATGGCGATGGCCGGCGCGATCAAGTCGGCAAGCGTGAATTTCCCCGATCCGTATTTTTGCTCCGCAAGCGCCAAGCCGGCGACCGTCCCCGGCACCCCGATGGCGAGCGCGGAATCGCGCGACTTTACTGGATCGGCGTTCCCGGACTCATCCAGAAAGCTCTTGGCGTCGATGCCCGCCGGCGCGGTCTCGCGGTAATCGACGGTCGCGTCGCTGCCCCCGGCCAGGTGAATCACCATGAAGCCGCCGCCGCCGATATTGCCAGCGCGCGGATAGCTCACCGCCAGCGCGAAGCCGACCGCGACAGCGGCATCGATCGCGTTGCCGCCGTTTTTGAGAATATCGGCGCCGATCTGCGCCGCGCGCGCCTCTTGCGCCACGACCATGCCGCTATGCGCGACGACGCCTTGAGGAGCGGCGATGGCATCGGCGGCGCGCTTGTCGCCGCGCGCGACGAGCGGCAGCACAATGGATGCGGCAAGGGCAAAGCCGGCAAAGCGTCGCAGCGCGAATAATGGCAGAGGCATGTTCGAAAGCGCGGCTTGTTTTTAAAGCATCGACGGCAGAACGCGATCGGGCGGGCGATGACCGTCGAGGAAGGTCTTGATATTGACGATGACTTTTTCGCCCATGTCGACGCGGCCTTCGAGCGTGGCCGAGGCCAAATGCGGCAGCAGCACGACCTTGCCGGCGCGCGCAAGCTTGATCAGCTTCGGATTAACGGCCGGCTCGTGTTCGAACACGTCGAGACCGGCGCCGGCGATGTGTTCCTGCTCGATCAAGCGTGCTAACGCGTTCTCGTCGATCACCTCGCCGCGCGCGGTATTGACGATATAGGCTTCGGGACGGATCAGCTTGAGCCGCCGCGCCGAAAGCAAATGATAGGTCGCAGGCGTGTGCGGGCAATTGATCGAGATGATGTCCATGCGGACGAGCATCTGGTCGAGGCTCTCCCAATAAGTGGCGTGCAATTCCTCCTCGATTTCCGCCGAGACCCGGCGGCGGTCGTGATAGTGGATTTTCAGGCCAAACGCCTGGGCACGGCGCGCCACGGCTTGACCGATCCGGCCCAGCCCGATAATGCCGAGCCGCTTGCCCCAGATGCGATGACCGAGCATCCAGGTCGGACTCCAGCCGCCCCACTCGCGCTCGCCGGTGAGTACCTGCGCGCCCTCGGCCAAACGCCGCGGCACCGCGAGAATGAGCGCCATCGTCATATCGGCGGTATCCTCAGTCAGCACGCCGGGCGTATTGGTCACGGTGATACCGCGCTGCACCGCGGTCGCGACGTCGATATTGTCGACGCCGTTGCCGAAATTGGCGATGAGCTTGAGCCGCTCGCCGGACTGGCTAAGCACCGCGCGGTCGATGTGATCGGTGACCGTCGGCACCAATACGTCGGCGGTTTTCGCAGCCTCCACCAGCTGCGCTTGGGTCATCGGTTTGTCGTCGGAATTAAGCCGCGCGTCGAACAGTTCGCGCATACGCATTTCGACGCTGTCGGGCAGCCGACGGGTGACCACGACCAGGGGCTTCTTGCCCGTCGCCATGCGCTGCTTCTCCGCCAGATGGTTCCAATGACCCGCAAGTTCAGCCCTGCAATCCTACGCTTTGCAACAGCCGTTTGCGCGTCCCGCGCCGTTCAGGTCTCCTTAACCCCGCTCGCCGAAACTAAAGGCCGGGGAGCGGTCCATCAAACCCTCTAGCAGATGGCCATTATCCAACAAAGTGCACCAGAGTTCAGGGTGCGCGCGGCCAATAGCGGGATCTAAGCGAGCGGCAATGGCGCGTGACCAAGCACGTGGCGCAGCAGGTAGAGCATTTGGCCGAGCGATTCTACGGATCTCCGCCGCGCTGACGGCTTTGGTCGCATTCGGTTTCATGTCCGGTCCAGTTTCGGCCGGCAGCGACGCAGTGACCAGCGGATTGCCGGTTCCACGTTTTGTCAGCCTCAAGGCCGATCGGGTGACCGTGCGTGGCGGTCCCGACAAAGATCACGACGTGGCCTGGATCTACACCCGCGCCGGTTGGCCGGTCGAAATCACCGCGGAATTTGAAAACTGGCGCCGGATTCGCGATTGCGACGGCGCCGAGGGCTGGGTCTATCACTCGCTACTATCCGGCAAGCGCACCGCGGCGGTGCAATTGAAAACCAAAACCGATCTGGCGCCGATCTATCAAACCCCGGACGTGCACAGCGCCATGACCGCGCGCTTGCAAGTCGGCGTGCTGGGATCGGTGAAGCTCTGCACCGGAACATGGTGCCAGATTTCCGGCGACGGCTTTGCCGGCTGGATCGAGCAGAGCGCTTTGTGGGGCGTCTATCCTGGCGAAAAAATTGAATGATTGCGACTTCCGCGCGATCGCCCTTCCTCATTCATGAGACGACAAGCGCAGAACTGCGCCATTCATCGTCGCACGCTTGATTGCTTCCAGTGAGGTGAAGAAAATTCAGGCCTGCTTGCGCCGCAATCGCACCACGACATCGATGCGCGCGATCTCGTAACCTTCGGGCGGAACAGGCGCGTTGCCGACCACCACGTCGCTGGCCGGGATATCGAGGAGCTCGTTCTGATCCTCGATGAAAAAGTGGTGGTGCATCGAATTGTTGGTGTCGAAATACGCCCTTGATCCGTCGACCGCCACCTGCCGCAACAGGCCGACTTCGGTAAACTGGTGCAGTGTATTGTAGACGGTGGCGAGTGAGACCGGCACTTTGGCGCGGTTCGCCTCTTCATAGAGCATTTCCGCCGTCACGTGCCGGTCGCCCTTGGCGAACAGGATCCAACCAAGCGCCATACGCTGCCGGGTCGGACGCAAGCCGACGCGACGCAGTTTGGCTTTGACGTCATGCCAAGGACAGCCGGTGAGCGCGCCGTGCTTCGGCTCACCCCCGCGCTCTTGGGCAGGCCGCTCCTGGCCCAGCTCTTGGACCAGCCGATCTTGGGCGCGCGCGGTCGGCGCAAAAGCAATCGGCCCAAAAGCTGTCGAGGCTGGCTGTTTCATCGCGCACCCATTGCTCGCCCCACCGGGGCGATTGTTGCGGACGAAATCAATATACGACAGTCTTCCGTGCCGCAACCGCACCTGCCCGCTGGCACAGCGTCCGCACTATGCGGTTGCGGCATGGTGGGGATGCGTCTTTGCCCCGCTATGCCAATATGTTAGTGAATCAAAGCCGCCCCCGGAAATCGCGGAGCTGAACCCGCGGATGCAGGAACGCCGCTCGAATTTCGACTATGAGGACCTTCTCGCCTGCGGGAGGGGTGAGCTGTTTGCGCACGGCCCGCAACTGCCGCTGCCGCCGATGCTCATGTTCGACCGCATCTCCGAAATTGCCGAGGTGGGAGGCGAATATGGCAAAGGCTTGGTTCGCGCGGTGCTCGATCTCAAACCTGACCTGTGGTTCTTCCCTTGCCATTTCAAAGGCGATCCGGTGATGCCGGGCTGCCTGGGCCTTGACGCGTTGTGGCAGTTGCTGGGCTTCTTCCTCGGCTGGATGGGTTCGCCGGGCAAAGGGCGTGCGCTCGGCATGGGCGAAATCAAGTTTTCCGGGCAGGTCCTGCCGACGATGAAAAAGATCGTTTACGGCATCGACATCAAACGCGTGATGCGCTCGAAGCTGGTGCTCGGTATTGCCGATGGCTGGTTGTCGGCGGACGGCTCGGTCATCTACCGCGCGCTCGATCTCAAAGTGGGCCTATTCCGCGATGGCGAGCCGCAGCCCAGCGGTGCGTGAGACCCGACTCTCGACCGCACACGATGCCGCAAATGCCGCCGGCTTTCAGACAAGATCATGCGCGGATTCATTGCTATAGTTCACACCACACGCACCGGTTTCGACGGGATCATCTCGCGACAGGGCTGCGGCGGGCGAGGCTGACATGAAACGGGTCGTCGTCACCGGGATGGGCATTGTCGCCTCGATCGGCAACAACACGCAGGAAGTGTTGGCCTCGTTGCGCGAAGCAAAATCCGGCATTATCCGCGCCGACCGCTATGCCGAGCTCGGCTTTCGCTGCCAAGTGCACGGCGCACCCACGCCTGAAGCCAGTGATGCCATCGATCGCCGCGCCATGCGCTTTCTGGGCGGGGGCGCCGCCTGGAATCACGTCGCGATGGAGCAGGCGATCCGCGATGCCGGTCTCGAAGAAACCGAGGTGTCGAACGAACGTACCGGCATCATCATGGGATCGGGCGGTCCGTCGACGCGGACCATCGTCGAGAGCGCCGACATCACGCGCAGCAAGGGACCGAAACGCGTCGGCCCGTTCGCGGTTCCCAAAGCGATGTCGTCGACCGCTTCGGCCACGCTGGCGACCTGGTTCAAGATCAAAGGCGTGAACTACTCGATCTCGTCCGCCTGCGCCACGTCGAACCATTGCATCGGCAACGCCTTCGAAACGATCCAATCCGGCAAGCAAGACACCATCTTCGCGGGCGGCTGCGAAGAACTCGATTGGACGCTTTCGGTTTTGTTTGACGCCATGGGCGCGATGTCGTCGAACTTCAATCAGACGCCCGAGAAGGCCTCGCGCGCCTATGATGCCGATCGCGACGGCTTCGTCATTGCCGGCGGCGCCGGCGTGCTTGTCCTCGAGGAGTTCGACCATGCCAAGGCGCGCGGCGCCAAAATCTATGCCGAGGTTACCGGCTATGGCGCGACTTCCGACGGCGCTGACATGGTGCAACCGTCCGGCGAAGGTGCAGTGCGCTGCATGAAAATGGCGCTCGCGTCGGTGAAACCGCCGGTCGATTACATCAACCCGCATGCCACCTCGACCCCGATCGGCGATCTCAAGGAGATCGAAGCGATCCGCGAAGTGTTCGGGGCAAAATGTCCGCCGATTTCGGCGACCAAATCACTCAGCGGTCATTCGCTCGGCGCCGCCGGCGCACAGGAGGCGATCTATTCGCTGCTAATGATGAATTCCGGTTTCATCTGCGAGAGCGCCAACATCGAACGGCTCGACTCGGCTTTTGCCGACATGCCGATCGTGCGCGAGCGCCAAGACAATGTGAAGCTCGGCTGCGTGCTGTCCAACTCTTTCGGTTTCGGCGGCACCAATGCCTCCGTTGTGTTCAAGCATCCGGACGCCTGACGCATGCCGGATTTGATGCAGGGCAAGCACGGCCTGATCATGGGGGTCGCCAACGATCACTCGATCGCCTGGGGGATAGCCAAGACGCTCGCCGCGCATGGTGCCAAGCTTGCCTTCACCTATCAGGGCGAGGCGCTCGGCAAACGCGTCAAACCGCTGGCCGCGTCGGTCAATGCCGACTTTGTCCTGCCCTGTGACGTCGAGGACATCTCGACCGTGGATGAGGTTTTTGCCGAGATCGGACGAATGTGGGGCGCGCTCGATTTCCTGGTTCACGCCATCGCCTTTTCCGACAAGGCCCAGCTTGGCGGACGCTATGCCGACACCACGCGCGAAAACTTTCTGCGCACGATGCTAATCTCGTGTTTCTCGTTCACCGAGGTCGCCAAGCGCGCCGCGGCGATGATGCCGAATGGCGGCGCCATGCTGACCCTCACATACAATGGCGGTTTGCGCGCGATGCCGAATTACAACGCCATGGGCGTCGCCAAAGCGGCGCTCGAGGCGTCGGTACGCTATCTCGCCGTCGATTTCGGAACCGAGCGCATCCGTGTCAACGCCATTTCTGCGGGCCCGATCCGCACGCTCGCCGGCGCCGGTATCGGCGACGCCAGGGCGATGTTCGCGTTTCAGCAGCGGCATTCGCCGCTGCATCGCGGCGTCACCTTGGACGAGCTCGGCGGGGCCGCGCTTTACCTACTCTCCGACCTCTCGACCGGCGTGACCGGGGAGATTCATTTCGTCGATTGCGGCTACAACGTCATCGCCATGCCGCATCCCGACGCGCTGCGCGCCGATGGGCAGCGCGCGCTCGACAGCGGCGCGAAATAACATCTGCCGCTCGGGTACGGAGCGGCTGCACTACAGCTTGACCAGATGCGGCATGACTTCGCTGCGAAACAGATCGAGCGAGCGCGTCGCTTCGGCAAGCGACATGGTGCCGAGGAACAGATAAGTCAGCAAATAATTGATGCCGAGCTCGCGGGCCTGCCGCTCGAGCTCGGCCCGGACCGTCGCGGGCGAGCCGGCGATCACGGTGCGATCCTCGACGCAAGCCTCGAAATTAGCGCCGCGCGGCACGTTCAGCCGTGACGTAAGCCCGGTCTCGCCGTGCTTAACGCGCAGCCAATTCAGATGCGCAAGGTGCTGGTCCATGGCCGGCCTGGCGAAGCGATGTGCTTCCGCCTCGGTGTCGGCGACGAAGATGTGCCGCTGCACGCCGATCGCCGCGCCGCCGGGAAATTCCGGTTTGGGGTGAAGCGGACCGCCGCGTTTTTGCAACGCCGCCTTGTAAGCGGCGATATTGGCTTTGGCCGTCGCCATCGGGCCCAGCGTCACGAAATGCAGCCCCTGCTCGCCGGCCCAGGTCGAGCCGATCTCGTTGGAGGAGCCGTACCAGAATGGCGGATGCGGATCTTGCAGAGGGCGCAGCTCGATCGGCACATCCTTGTAAGTGTAGTTTTCGCTTTCGTAGCAAAGGCGATCCGTCGTCAGGCCGGCGCGCACGCACTTGAAAGCATCGATGAAAATGTCGCGCGAGCGATCATGCTCGACCTTGTGGTATTTCAGCTCGTACGGCGATACGCCGCGGCCGACGCCGACATCGAGCCGGCCGTGGCTGAGATGATCGAGCATGCAGATCTCCTCGATCAGCCGCAGCGGCGAATAAAGCGGTAACAAATAGACGAGCGGCCCAAGCCGCATCCGTTTTACCGTGCGCGCAACGGCGCCGAGATAGACGCCGGGCACTGGCACCATGTTCAACGGGGTGGCGTGATGCTCGGCAACGTGCAGGCAATAAATGCCGGCAGCTTCGGCGGCTTCCACAAATTTCAGCCGTTCGTCAAAGAGTCTCGCCAGCGGCCGGTCGCCATGCTCGACATGATCAAACAATCCGATTTGCATAATGCATTCCGCTCCCTATCCATTCCATATAAGCCGGGTTTGCAACGCTCCGGCATCTGCAGTGCATCGCGTGCGGAAAACCATCAGCTCAGTTTCGGCGGCAACCCGACCCGCCGTCCCATGCCGATGCAATCCGCATCGGTTTTCAACCCCGCGGCGTGGATGCCGTGGACGGCAAGCTCCTCGTCGCGGTCCTCGGTATCGCCGGTCACGCCGACCGCGCCAATGACTTCGCCCTCCGAATCGCGGATCAGCATGCCGCCGCCTTCGGGAAAGATTTGATCGCCGCTTGCGGCAATGAGATAGCGCATGAAGATCGGCCGCTCCTGCGCGCGCTCGCGAACGAGCTTCGAGCTGCGGCCGAGCGATAGTGCGGCATAGGCTTTGCCGTAAGCCATTTCGAATCTAATCATCGAGGCGCCATCTTCCTTCTTGAACGCTTTCACCTTGCAGCCAGGTTCAACACGATGACGCTCAGGGGCCGGCAATTCAGCGCGGCGCCACGCGCGATGATCGCATCGATAATACGCTCGGCCTTTTCGAGTGTGACGGCAGTCATTGGTTGTATCGACCTGGGAGCGTCGAGAATGGAATGCTGTGCTGGGATAGGGCGGTCGACCTCACGTTCTGCCATCTTCCCCGCGCTTATTCCATAGTGCCAGCCGGCGCGCTCTTTCTCCTCTTGCTTAGCCCGGCCAAGCACGCCACATCTGCGCGGTGCCGCCACATTCTCCGATAGCCGTCGAGCGCCTCGTCAAGATCTATAAAACCGTTCCCGCGGTGGACGGGATTTCATTTGCGCTCGCGCCCGGAACGATCACTGCCCTCCTCGGCGGCAACGGCGCTGGCAAGACAACCACGATCGCCAGCATCATGGGCCTGATCACGCCGACTTCCGGGCGCGTGAGCGTGCTCGGCGCGCATATGCCGCAACAGCGCTATCGCGTTTTGCATCGAATGAATTTTGAAAGCCCCTATGTGGAAGTGCCGATGCGGCTCACGGTGCGGCAGAATCTGACGGTGTTCGGCAAGCTCTACGATGTCGATCATTTGCGCGAGCGCATCGCTGAGCTTGGGCATGAGCTCGACCTCGTCGATCTGCTCGATCGCCGGACCGGCAACTTGTCCGCCGGCCAGAAAACGCGGGTGTCGCTCGCCAAGGCGCTTATCAACAGTCCCGATGTGCTGTTGCTCGATGAACCGACCGCTTCGCTCGATCCCGACACGGCGGATTGGGTGCGCGGGCGTCTGGAGCGGTATTGCCGGGACCGGCACGCCACCGTGCTGCTCGCCTCGCACAACATGACCGAAGTCGAGCGGCTGTGCGAACGCGTGATCATGTTGAAACGCGGGCGCATCGAGGACGACGACACGCCGGCAAAGCTGCTGCGGCGCTATGGCCGCAGTACGCTGGAAGAGGTCTTCCTCGACGTTGCGCGCGGTAACGGCGGCGAAGCCCGGGAGGCCGCCCAATGAGCCGCCGCTACAACTCCGCCGTCGCATCGTCGGCGCGCCGCATCTCGGCAATGATGTTGCGCCACTGGTACCTGTTGCGCTCGTCCTGGCCGCGCCTGCTCGATCTCATCTATTGGCCGACGGTGCAAATGGTGACCTGGGGATTCCTGCAATATTACATCGCCAACAATGCGGGATTTTTCGCGCGCGCAGGCGGCACTTTCATCGGCGCGGTGCTGTTGTGGGACATTCTGTTCCGAGGCCAGCTTGGCTTTTCGATTTCGTTTTTGGAGGAGATGTATTCGCGCAACCTCGGCAACATCATGATGAGCCCGCTGCGCCCGTTCGAGTTCATCATCGCGCTGATGGTGATCAGCGTGGTGCGGCTGTCGCTCGGCGCGGTGCCGGTGACGTTCCTCGCCATCGCCTTTTTCGGTTTCAACCTCTATGCCTTCGGACTGGCGCTGGTGGCGTTCTTTTTCAATTTGATGCTCACAAGCTGGGCGATCGGAATCTTCGTCTCCGGACTCATCCTGCGGAACGGCATGGGCGCGGAAAATCTCGCCTGGTCGATCATGTTTGTGTTTATGCCACTGACCTGCGTCTACTACCCTGTCGCGACCCTGCCGACCTGGTTGCAACCGGTCGCCTGGCTGTTGCCGCCCACTTATGTCTTTGAAGGCATGCGCGCGCTGGTGATCGACAAGGTGTTCCGGCCCGACCTGATGCTCGACGCGCTCGTTCTTAACGCGATCCTGTTCGCCGCCGGGGCCTTTGGCTTTCTTGCCCTGCTGCGGAGCGCGCGGCGCGTTGGCTCATTGATGCAGAGCGGCGAATAATTACCTTAAGTTCCGGGGCGCGAAGAATGGCCGATATGTCAGCGCCCGAATGGCGCGAAAGTGTTGATTCTACGTGCCAAATAAAAAGGGAAAAGTTCGCTTTTAAGTTGACCAAATGACACACGGACGTCAGAATGCTGCACTGCGGCAGGCTGGGGACGCTTTCAAGATGGCTATTGGCGAGTTTGGCGGCGCGCCGGCGGTGCCGGGCGACACCGGTGTTCTCGTCTCGACTCCACTCTATTGGTTCTATGAGATGAGCCACGCCGCCCTGAACCCGTCGCGGGCCTGGGCGGATGCGACTCGGCTGTTTTTCAAAAATCCCGGCAATCCTCTTTCCTATACGACATTCGGCAAATCGGTCGCGGCCGCGTGCGAATTGTTCGAGCGCTCGACGCGCCGTTACAGCCGGCCGGACTGGCGTATCAATTCGACCTTCGCGGGCGGCGAGCGAATTGCGGTGCGAATTTCCACCGTTTGGCAGCGTCCGTTCTGCAATCTCATCAATTTCGAGCGTCAATTCGAACATCCGCCCAAACGTCCGCAGCCGAAACTCTTGATCGTCGCGCCGATGTCCGGCCACTACCCGTCGCTCTTACGCGGCACGGTCGAGGCGTTTCTGCCCAATCACGACGTCTACGTCACCGACTGGGTTGATGCGCGCATGGTGCCGCTGGCGGAAGGGGCATTCGATCTCGATGACTACATCGATTACCTGATCTCGATGCTGCATCGTCTCGGCGGCGACACCCACGTCGTGGCCGTGTGCCAGCCTTCGGTCCCGGTTCTCGCCGCAGTGGCGTTGATGGAAGCCGACCAAGATCCCTGCGTGCCGATCTCCATGGTTCTCATGGGCGGACCGATCGACACCCGGATCAACCCGACTGCGGTGAACGCGCTCGCCGAAAAGCGCGGCATCGATTGGTTCCGCAGCCATGTGATTACCAAGGTGCCCTTTCCCAATCCGGGCTTCATGCGCGACGTCTATCCCGGGTTCCTTCAGCTCAACGGCTTCGTCAGCATGAACCTTGAGCGGCACATCGAGGCGCACAAGCAATTGTTCCTCAATCTGGTGCGCGGCGACGGCGATTCGGCGCAGAAGCACAAGGAATTCTACGACGAATATCTCGCGGTCATGGATCTCGCCGCGGAATTTTATTTGCAGACGGTGGACACGGTGTTCGTGCGCCATGCGCTGCCGAAGGGCGAGATGACCCATCGCGGACGCCGCGTCGATCCCGCCGTGATCAGGCGCGCGGCATTATTCACGATCGAAGGCGAGCACGACGATATTTCGGGCGTTGGGCAGACCGATGCCGCACACCGTCTGTGCATCAATATCCCCCCGGACCGCCAAGCCCATTGGCTGCAGCCCGGTGTCGGACATTACGGCGTCTTCAACGGCTCGCGTTTTCGCGCCGAAATAGCGCCCCGAATTTCCGACTTCGTGTTGTCGATGACACTGTCCGACCGCGCAGCGCGACGCCCGATCGGCGCGCGATTGGTAAGCGCCGCGCTTCGCAGCGCCTGATCTTCTCCACATCGTTGCGCCGTCGGCCCAATCTCGCCATGGATATGGGCAATGTAGCATTATCGCTTTCGCAATCGGATTCGGGTGTCCCATGCCGCCGCATGCGCTGCTCTACCGCCGCCCGAGCGAGCCCGGACGAATCGAGATCGCGTTCGACGGCGTCGTATTGCCGATCCGCATACGGCGACACCGCAAGGCCCGGCGCTATACGTTGCGGATTCAAGCGCCGACTCGCGAAGTCGTACTCACGATTCCGCCGCGCGGCACGCTCAAAGAGGCTCGCGCATTCGCCGAGAAACATGGCGCCTGGATTGCCGCCCGGCTCGGACGGCTGCCGCAGGCAGCGCCTTTCGCGGACGGCGTTTTGTTGCCGTTACGCGGCGAACCGCACCGGATTACGCACCGGCAGGGCGCGCGCGGGACCGTGTGGACGGAAAGCGACGGCAATGGCGGGCGTCTGTTGTGCGTGGCCGGCCATGCGGCACACCTCAATCGGCGCCTCGCCGATTTTTTGCAGCGCGAAGCTAAACGCGACCTCGAAGCTGCCAGCCGGCAGTTTGCCACCGACCTCGGCCTCTCCGTGCGGCGCGTCAGCGTACGCGATCAGTCGAGCCGCTGGGGTTCATGCTCAACCACCGGCGTGCTGTCGTTCTCGTGGCGGCTCGTTTTGGCGCCGGGCTATGTGCTCGAATACCTGGCCGCCCATGAGGTTGCGCATCTTATCGAGATGAATCATTCGGCGCGGTTCTGGCGCGTGGTGAACCGGCTCGTCCCCGGGCATCAAAGGGCCAAGGCGTGGCTCGACGCCCATGGTGCCGATCTGCATCGTTACGGTTTGCCGGGGGCGGAGGCCTGACTCCCCTTCCTGAGAGTTGGCCCGAACGGGCTGATCTCACCCGCGCCGCGTTGCGCCCGCGCCTTTTGACGCAGCCCATAACACTAATGCGTGATCTGCATTGTATTCGCGCGGGCGAGAGCTATTTTCGCTCTATCGAAGGCCGACCGGGCGACTCCCCATCCCCCGACACCCCGTCGTCCGGTCAGATAAGCCTAAGTTGAGGCAACAACTTACGGGCCCCAAGCGGCGTATTTGCTTGGGGTCTTTCTTTTTGCGACTTCTCGCTTTGGCTTTGCCGTTAGCGCCGCGTCAGATCCTCAAGCATGCTCGCGGCAACCGCCAGCTTCGACACCGTTAGGCCGGAACTCGTCATTGCACCGATCGCCGATCGCACCCGATCGACCTCGGCCATGTGCTTCGCCGCCCAGGCCTCAGCGGCGGGGGCGCCCCAAGTTCCAGTCTCCAGAACGGCGGCCGTAAGCTTGCGCTCGGCATCGCCGATCACGTCGCGGGCGCGATCGAGCGCCAGGCGATCGAAGTAGTCCGCCGCCGGGATTTCGGCGCTCGTTAAACGCTGAATGCCGAAGAATGCTGTCACGGCGAAATAGGTCGCCGCCACCCGATCGACCGGATTGCGGCCGCGGTCGGCGACCAGCACGATGTCGGGCGCGGCAACGAGCGCGCGAAGGTCGGCAAAGCGCGCGGCAATCGCGTCGGGCAAGCCGGCGGCCACGAGTTCCTGCCGGCGCGCTTCGCGTGCCGTTCGCAGATCCGGTGACAGCGACTCATCCAGCGCCGCGCTGACCGCGGCAATGCCGTCGCGATAATGCGTGACGACTTCGGCTAGGCCCTTGGAAAAATCGACCGCGCGCAAAAACCAGACCAGACGGTCCAGCAACAGATTCTGTACCTCGATATAGAGATCGAGCTGCAGCTTTCCGGAACCCTTGTTGTCGAGATCGTCGATCGCGGCGTTTAGCGCAGTGAGTTCATAACTGTCCCGGGTCGCGGCGAAGGCTGAGGCGATCGCGACCGGCGCGGCGCCGGTCTGGTCGGCGATCCGCACGATCAGCGACGGGCCGCCGCGATTGATCATGGAATTGGCGAGCTGGGTCGCGATGATTTCCCGGCGCAAGCGGTGATGCTCAAGCGCATCGGGATATTTCTCGGCCACGGCTTTGGGAAAATACCGGCCCAGTTCGCGCGCCAGATAAGGATCGTCTGGCACCGCGGATTCGAGCAGCTCCTCGTAGAGAGAGAGCTTGGCGTAGGCGAGCAGCACCGCCAGCTCCGGCCGCGTGAATGGCTGCATGCGGCGTCGGCGTTCCTCGAGCTGCATATCATCGGGCAGATATTCCAGCGTGCGATCGAGCAAGCCGCGGGTCTCGAGCGATTGAATGAGCCGCTGCAGAAAACCGAAATCCTGCATGCCGCGTCGCTCCGCCAATGACAGCGCCAGCGTCTGCAGATAATTGTTGCGCAGGACGAGCGCGGCGACTTCGTCGGTCATCCGCGCCAACAGGGCGTTGCGGCCGTCCATCGTCAGCCGGCCATCGCGCAACGGAATGCTCAGCGCGATTTTGATGTTGACCTCCATGTCGGAGGTATTCACGCCGGCCGAGTTGTCGATGGCGTCGCTGTTGAGTTTGATGCCGGCAAACGCCGCTTCGATGCGGCCGCGCTGGGTGACGGCGAGATTGGCGCCTTCGCCAATCACTCTGCAGCGCAGCGCCTTGGCCGTGACGCGGACGCCGTCATTGGTTCGATCCCCGGCCGCTTCGTCGCTCTCGTCCGTGGCGCGAATATAGTTGCCAATGCCGCCGAAGAAGATGAGATCGACGCGCGCTTTGAGGATGGCCCGGATGAGACCGTTGGGCGTGACATGCTCGGGAATTCCAAGCAAGGTTTGCGCTTCCGGTGACAGCTTGATGTCCTTCGCGGTACGCGAAAATACGCCGCCGCCTTTGGACAGCAGTGTTTTATCGAAATCCTGCCAACTCGAACGCGGTAGATCGAACAGCCGTTTGCGTTCGGCGAAAGTTCGCGCCGGGTCCGGATCGGGATCGATGAAAATGTCGCGATGATCGAAAGCGGCGACGAGCTTGATCGTTTTCTCGCGCAACATGCCGTTGCCGAAAACGTCGCCGGACATGTCGCCGACTCCGGCCACGGTGATCGGCGTCGCCGCGACGTTAATGTCCATCTCGCGAAAATGCCGTTTCACCGACTCCCAGGCGCCGCGCGCGGTAATGCCGATCTTTTTGTGGTCGTAACCGGCCGAGCCGCCCGAGGCGAAAGCATCGCCGAGCCAGAAATCGTGCCCGACCGCCAGTTCGTTGGCGATGTCGGAGAAGGTCGCCGTGCCTTTGTCTGCGGCGACGACAAGATAGGGATCGTCGCCGTCATAGCGAATGACGTCGGCCGGCGGGATGACGCCGGTCGGGCCCAGGCCGATATTGTCGGTGATGTCGAGCAGCGTCGAGATAAACGATTTGTATGTCGCGACCCCCTCGGCTTGGATGCCTTCGCGCGGGCCGCCGGTCGGCAAGCGTTTCGGCACAAAGCCGCCCTTGGCGCCGACCGGGACGATGACCGCGTTCTTGACATTCTGCGCCTTCACCAGGCCCAAGACCTCGGTCCGGAAATCTTGCGGCCGATCCGACCAGCGTATGCCGCCGCGCGCAACTTTGCCGAAGCGCAGATGGACGGCTTCGAGCCGCGCCGCATAGACAAAAACTTCATAGAGCGGGCGCGGCGGCGGCACCGCGTCGAGCATGCGGCTCGAAAACTTGATCGCGATGACGTCTTTGGCGCGGCCGTCGCGATCCAGCTGATAAAAATTGGTCCGCACCGCCGCCATCACCGCATTGACGAAGTTACGGATGATGCGATCTTCGTCGAGGCTATCGACAGCCTGCAGCACGGTTTCGATCGCGGATAAGATTTCTTTTTCGCGCGCCGCGCGCTGCTGCGCCGGCAAAGCCGAGCGCGGATCGAACCGGGAGCGGAATAAATCGACGATCTGCGACGCGACCGCGGCGTGCTTGCGCAGTGTCGTCCACATGTAATCCTGCGAATAGGCAACCTGGAGCTGGCGTAGGAAGCGCGAAATGGTTCGGATCAGCGCCACCTCGCGCCAGCCGAGCCCAGCAGCGAGCACCAAGGCGTTATAGCCGTCGTTCTCGGCTGCCTGCGCCATAACGACGAGGAAACAAGCCTGGAGCCGGCTTTCCGAGACGGACAAGTCGATCGAGTCCCCGGCCGCGCTTTCAAGCTCCATGTCGTGAAACCACACCTCGGCCGCTTCCTTGGGCCGGATGTGATAGGTGCGCTCGTCCACGACCCGAAAACCCATGTTTTCGAGTACCGGCACCCGCTCCGACAATGAAATCGGCCGGCTTTGGCTGAACACTTTCAGGCCGACCCGCGCCGGAACGACGCCTTGCGGGCGGTAAAAGGCGACGCCAAGCGGCTGTTGCGCTCTTAAAGTTTCCAGGCCGCGAATGTCGGCCACCGCGTCCGCCGCGGAATAGACCTCCTGATAATCGACGGGAAAAGCGTCGCGATACCGCGAAAACAGCGCCCGAGCCCTAGTTAAATCGACATCCTCCGCCAGCGCCTCGCGCAGCGCGTCGGTCCAGCTGCGCACAATCGCTTCGACGCCCCGGTCGAGCGCGCCGCGCTCCGGATCGGCGAGCGCGTCTTCGGCGCGGGCAACAATGTATTGCACACGTACCAGCGGACTCTCGGGAAAGAACGGGTAGTAGGCGCTTAAGCGCCCGTGGAATGCCGTGGTCAAATATCGGCCGATGGCTGCTCTGATCTGGCCGCTGTAACGATCGCGCGGGACATAGACCAACACCGAGACATAGCGATCGAAGCGATCCCGCCGCGGGAGCACGCGTACGCGCGGCCGCTCGTCGAGATGAAGGATCTCCAGCGCGAAGTGATAGAGCGACTCCTCATCGATCTGAAACAGTTCGTCGCGGGGATAAGTCTCGAGCACATTGACCAGCGCCTTGCCGGAATGGCTGGCCGGATCGAAGCCGGCGCGATGGATGATGCGCTCGACTTTGCGCCGCAGGTACGGAATGCCGCGCGCCGGCTGCGTATAGGCGGTCGACGTAAACAGCCCGCAGAAGCGATGCTCGCCAATAAGCTTGCCGGCGCGGTCGAACCGCTTGACGCCGACATAGTCGAGATGCACGCGCCGATGCACCCGCGACCGTGCGCTGGATTTGGTGATGATCAGGAGCGTTTGCTCCTGCAGAAATGCGCGGATCGCAGACGTGATAGTCACCGGTTTATTCCAATGTTGCAGCAGCCGCACGCCGGAATCGCGCAGCAGCCCGAGACCCGTCCCGGATACCGGTGCGAGGATTTCATCGCTGGTGAAGGCGTAATCGCGCGCACCAAGAAACGTAAAATTCTCCTCGACCATCCATTTGAGAAACGCGCTCGCTTCGCCGATCTCATCGCTCGCTAGCGGCGGGGGCTTTGTTTGCAATTCGGCGATGACCTCGCGCACCCGCGCAAGCATCGGCTGCCAGTCTTGGACGCTGGCGCGAACCTCGGCAAGGACGTCGTTGAGCGCATGGACCACCGCGGCGCGCTGCGCCGGATCATCGGCCTCATCGACATGAAAATGGATGAAGCTTTCGCGGCGGGCATCGGCAGCCTGCGGTGCTTCAAAATCGACAAGGCGGCCCGCTGCGTCTCGGCGTACCAGGAATACCGGGTGGACAAACGAACGAATTTCGAGACCGCGGCTGCTGAGTTCGGCGACGACCGAATCCACCAGGAAGGGCATGTCGTCATTGACGATCTCAAGCACCGCGATGCCCCGCGCGCCGGCGAGCGGCTCAAATCGCATCTTGGGAGTGCCGGGGCGCCGCTCGGCAAGAAAGGACCAAGATTGCTCGGCGATATTTGCCAATTCCGCCGCGCCGCAGTGCCGCAAATCTTCGGGTGCCGCGAGGGCGAACAATTTGGCGACAAACGCCTCAGGCACCGTTGACTTCCGCTCCATCAAGAGCCTGGCGGCGGCCGCCATCAGGGTGGCCGTGCCATTTTTGTCGCCGCTTGCATGATTGGCTTGTCGGTTCATGTTTGCCCTGCTTACGATGCACACTCATACTAATCGTTCATGACGGTGATCTGCTAGCAGCACCTGTCTGCGTGTTTGCATCGCGAAGGGCCGGCGGCGCACCGGTTAAACGGGAGCGGCAGCGAGAAATCATGCGTAAACGAGACAACAAGGCCGGCCGAAACGCGCAACGGCAGCGCCGGGCGGCGGCGGCAGATGATGATCGCAACGTCACGGCGCTGAGCCTTAAGCCGGAAGAATTGACGCCGGAGATGGCGGCCTATTTCGCCAAATGCGAGGACAAACTCGGCTTCGTTCCCAATGTGCTCAAGGCCTATGCCTTCGACAAGCCGAAGCTCTCAGCTTTCGTCGCCATGTACAATGATTTGATGCTGGCGCCGTCCGGTTTGAGCAAGCTCGAGCGCGAAATGATCGCGGTCGCGGTTTCGGCGCACAATCGCTGCTACTATTGTCTGGTCGCGCATGGCGCGGCGGTGCGGCAATTGTCCGGCGATCCGCCGCTCGGCGAGCTCATGGTCATGAATTACCGCGCGGCGCGGCTGTCCGAACGCGAGCGCGCCATGCTCGATTTTGCCGTCAAGCTCACCGCCGAGCCTTGGCTGATGGAGGAGGAGGATCGCGCGCGCTTGCGCCGCGCCGGATTTTCCGATCGGGACATGTGGGACATCGCCGCAGTCGCCGGCTTTTTCAACATGACCAATCGTGTCGCGTCGGCGACCAACATGCGGCCGAACAGCGTCTATCACGGTCAGGCGCGCTAAAACGGCGCAACTGCTACCGATGCGCCGACAAATCACAGATCGTCGGCTTCTCGCCGTTGAGCGGATTGGCCGGGTCCCAAGCGTAGCGCAGCGTCTCGAAGCGCATGGCGCGTGTGTCGATCATCAGGAGCCGGCCGACCAGGCCGTCGCCGAAGCCGACGATCTCCCGGATCACCTCAAGCGCCATCAGCGACCCGACCACGCCGGCGAGCGCGCCGAGCACGCCGGCCTCGGCGCAAGCCGGAACAGTGCCAGCGGGCGGCGGCTCCGGAAACAGGCACCGGTATGTCGGATTGGGCTTGCCGTCGTCGCCGCACTCGAACGCGCGGATCGTGGTCAGCGTGCCGTCGAAAGTGCCGAGCGCGGCCGTAACCAGCGGCCGCTTGGCGAAAAAGCAGGCGTCGGAGACCAGATAGCGCGTGGCGAAGTTGTCCGATCCATCGGCAACGATGTCGTAATCCTCGACCAGCGCCAAAGCATTGTCCGCGGCAAGCCGGAGATGATACGGCGTCACCGTGACATTCGGATTGAGCCGCTGGATGGTCGCGGCCGCGGTCTCGACTTTCGGCGCGCCAATGTCGGGCGTGGTGTGAATGACCTGACGCTGCAAGTTCGACAGCGTGACCACGTCATCGTCGACGACGCCGAGCGCGCCGACGCCGGCGGCGGCGAGATAGAGCAGCACCGGCGCGCCAAGGCCGCCGGCGCCCACCACCAGCGCGCGCGCGCGACGGAGCGCCGCCTGCCCCGGTCCACCGACCTCGCGCAGCACGATGTGGCGCGCGTAGCGTTCAAGCTCGTCGTCACTGAGCATGGGGACAATATATAGGCCCGTCGCCCGCGCCCGGCGACTCGGCGGTAAAGACGCGGAGCAAGCGGAGCTTGAACGGCGTCTGTTATCTCGGCGGCAGTATCGCAACCGCCTCGACCTCGAATAACGCGCCCGGCGGGCCAACTCCGGCACGCCGATCGTGGTGCTGGCCGGCGGCGCGGCGGTGTTGACGTACTTATCCCGCACTTCGCGGAACAGCGCGATATTAGCGCCAATGTTGACGATATAGTTGTTGACTTTGACGACGTGGTCGAAGGTGGCGCCCACCGAAGCCAGCGCGGCTTTCAGGTTTTCAAACGCCAGCTCCATTTGTTCGCGGGTATCGGCGCCCATCTTGCCGGACTTATCCATGCCGAGCTGGCCGGCAAAATAAACCAGGCGTCCCGGCCCGATCACTTCCACGACATGGCTGTAGCCCGGCGGCTTGGCGATCGCGTCCGGATTCGAGAAGCGAAGGTGGTTCGGCATATCGGTGTCCTCCCATTGATGATGCAAAAGCTTATTTGTTCTCGAACTTCGGTGGCCGCTTCTCGATGAAGGCCGCCATGCCTTCCTTCTGGTCGCGTGTCGCGAACAGCGAGTGAAACACCCGCCGCTCGAAGCGCACGCCCTCGGCCTGCGGAGTTTCGAAGGCGCGATTGATCGCCTCTTTTGCCGCCAGCACCGAAGGAAGCGACATCGCCGCGATGGTCGCGGCAATTTTGATCGCTTCGTCGAGCAGGCTTTGCAGCGGCACGACGCGCGCCACGAGACCGGCGCGCTCGGCTTCCTGCGCGTCCATCATCCGCCCGGTCAGGATCAAATCCATGGCCTTTGCTTTACCCACCGCGTGAGTGAGGCGCTGTGTGCCGCCGATGCCGGGAATGATGCCAAGCTTGATTTCCGGCTGACCGAACTTGGCATTATCGGCAGCGATGATGAGATCGCATTGCATGGCAAGTTCGCAGCCGCCGCCGAGCGCAAAGCCGGCGACCGCGGCGACGACCGGCTTGCGCGCATCGGCGACGCGATGCCACGTTCCGATGAAATTGCCGAGGAACGCATCGGTGAAAGTCTTGCCGGCCATTTCCTTGATGTCGGCGCCGGCAGCAAAAGCTTTGTCGGAGCCGGTGATGACGATGCAGCCAATATTGTTGTCAGCTTCGAACGCGTCGATCGCCTGAGCGAGTTCGCGCATCAACGCGCTGTTGAGCGCATTGAGCGCTTGCGGGCGGTTGAGCCGGATCAGGCCGACGCGGCCGCGGGTTTCGACAATGATAGTCTCGCTCATGGTTAACCCCGCAAAAAAACTTACTTCTGGCACACCGGGCAATAGAAGGTCGAGCGGCCGTTCTGGACGATGCGCTTCACTGTGCCGCCGCAGCCCGTCGTCCGGCAGGATTCGCCGGCGCGATCGTAAACGCGGAAGTGATGTTGAAACATGCCGAGTTCGCCGTCGGTGAGCCGGTGATCGCGCAGCGACGAGCCGCCGTCCTTGATCGCCTGTGTCAGCACCGCCTTGGTCCCGTCGACCAGCCGCACGGCGCGTTCGTTCGGTGCGCCGTCGCGCGAGGCAAGCGTCGATGCCCGCCGCTTCGGCGACAAGTGGGCGCGGTGCAGCGCCTCGCAGACATAGATGTTGCCGAGCCCGGCGACGACGCGCTGATCGAGCAATGCCGCTTTGAGGCTCGTCTTTTTGCCGCGGCAGGCCGACGCCAGCATCGCGCCATCAAAGGCATTGCCGAGCGGCTCCGGACCAAGCCCGCGCAATAGCGGCTCACCATCGAGCCGTTCGCGCGCAACAAGCTTCATCGAACCGAAGCGGCGTGGATCGTTGAACATCACGCTCGCGCCGGAGGCCAAATGGAAGACGACGTGATCGTGGGCGAGATGCTTGCTGCGCTCGTGATAGTAACGGCCGAGATGCTTGTCTGGTCGCTTCTCTCGGCCGAGAGAGACGTGAAACGATCCGGACATGCCAAGATGCATGACCAAGACGTCGCCCGACGATAAATCGACCAGCAGATATTTGGCGCGGCGGCCGACGCCGGTCACCCGCTTGCCTTGGAGCCGTTGCGCAAAGTCTTTCGGCAGCGGCCAGCGCAGATCGGGCCGCCGAACCTCGACGCGCGTGATGCGTTCGCCATCCATGGCCGCTTCGAGGCCGCGGCGGACCGTTTCCACTTCCGGAAGCTCGGGCATTGCTGGTCTAAGGCCGCCGCTGCAATGTGGTTAATTTCAAAGACATAGCCTGCTCCGGCGGGTCGCGCTATGGTGCGCAGCGAGGTCGGCAGCAATGACGGAAACCGCCCAATTCGGCGCCAAACGGGTACCGCTTGCGGCCAAGCAGGCGCTGGTCAACGACGTTTTTCACAGTGTCGCGCGCCGCTACGATCTGATGAACGACCTGATGTCGTTCGGGCTGCATCGGGCCTGGAAGAACGCGCTGGTGACGGCGGTCAATCCGCCGCGGCAGGCGCCGTGTGCGGTGCTCGATATCGCCGGCGGCACTGGCGACATCGCCTTTCGCATCATCGAGGCCGGCGGCGCGCAGACCCGCGTCACCGTCTGCGATATCAATCCCGATATGCTCGAAGTCGGCCGCGCGCGCGCGGCGACGTATCGCGGCGAAGCCGCGGTTACATTCGCCGAGGCCAATGCCGAGGCGCTGCCCTTTGCCGACCGCAGTTTCGATGCGGCGACGATTGCCTTCGGCATCCGCAATGTGCCGCGCATCGAAGCCGCCCTAGCCGAAGCTTTCCGAGTGCTCAAGATCGGCGGCAAATTTGTCTGCCTGGAATTCTCCTCGGTCGACGTTCCGGCCCTTGACCGGCTTTACGATTTTTATTCGTTCAACGTCATTCCGGCACTGGGCCGGGTCGTGGGCGGAGACGCCGAATCCTACCGCTATCTGGTGGAATCCATCCGCCGCTTTCCCAAGCCGCAAGCCTTTGCCGCGATGTTGCGCGCGGCGGGTTTTGCCCGCGTTTCGTTCCAGGCAATGAGCGGCGGCATCGTGACGTTGCATTCCGGCTGGCGTTTGTGATTTCGGCTCCTGCGCATCTCGTACGACTCGCCCGCGCCGGCTTCGTGTTCGCCCGCGAAGGCGTTTTCGGCATCATCGATCCGGTGGTGGCGCCGGTCGGGGCCCGCCCGCTGATACGAATGGCGCGGCTGTTGGAGCGGCGCGCCACCGGTCCGGCGGAAACACGGCTGTCGGCGGCGCTGACCAAGCTCGGCCCGAGCTATGTCAAGCTCGGGCAATTTCTTGCCACCCGGCCCGACGTGGTTGGCGCCGCGCTGGCGCGCGATCTTGAAAGCTTGCAGGATCGGATGCCGCCCTTTTCCCAAGCCGAAGCCGAGACGGCGATCGCTGCGTCCTTCGACCGGCCGGTCGGGTCGGTATTCGCAACCTTCGGCCCGCCGGTTGCCGCCGCCTCGATTGCGCAAGTGCATCGGGCGACGGTCGTCACCGCGACAGGCACGCGCGCGGTCGCGGTAAAGATTTTGCGCCCCGGCGTCGAGCGCCGCTTTCACGCCGACCTCGCGGCATTCACTTTTGCCGCGCAGCATGCCGAGAACGCCTCCGCCGAGGCTCGCCGGCTGCGGCTGGTTGAGGTCGTCGAGACGCTGCGCCGCACGGTAATGGTCGAGATGGATTTTCGTCTGGAAGCGGCGGCGCTTTCCGAGATGGGGGAGAACACCAGGGCCGATCCCGAGTTTCGCGTCCCGGAAGTCGATTGGGACCGCACCAGCAAGGAAGTACTGACGCTCGAATGGATCGATGCGACGCCGCTGTCAGACCGGGCGCGGCTGCAGGCCAAGGGCTTCGACCTGGTGCAGCTCGCGCGCGCGCTTATTCAAACTTTCCTGCGCCATGCGCTACGCGACGGCTTCTTTCACGCCGACATGCATCCGGGAAATCTGTTCGTCGATGACGAGGGCCGGCTGATCGCGGTCGATTTCGGCATCATGGGGCGCCTGGGGATCAAAGAACGCCTGTTTCTTGCCGAAATCCTGCATGGCTTCATTACGCGGGACTATCACCGTACCGCCGAGGTTCATTTCGAAGCCGGCTATGTGCCGCCGCGGCATTCGATCGAGGATTTCGCTCAGGCGATCCGCGCCATCGGCGAGCCTATTCACAATCGCACCGCCGAAGATATTTCGATGGCCCGGCTGCTGGCGCTGTTGTTCGAGGTCACCGGCTTGTTCGATATGCGGACGCGGCCGGAATTGCTGCTGCTGCAAAAAACCATGGTCGTGGTGGAGGGCGTGGCGCGCGCGCTCGATCCCAAGCTCGACATGTGGCACACGGCAGAGCCGGTCGTACGCGAATGGTTGGAGCGCCACCTTGGTGCGGCCGGTAAGCTCGAAAGCGCCGCGCTGGGCGCGGCCGAACTCGGCCACTTCGTCGGTAATGCGCCAGGTCTCTTGAGCCGCGGCGCCCGCGTGCTCGATCAGCTCGATGAAATGACGCGCGACGGGCTCGTGCTGTCACCGCAGACCATCGCCGAGCTTGGCAAGACTGAAGCCCGGCGCGGCCGCTGGATGGTCGCGGCGCTGTGGATCATCGCAGCGCTGTTGCTATGGTTCGCCCTGCGGCGCTGATCGCACCGATCTGATGGCATTGATTGCAATGCAGGCATTACCCTGCTAAGCTTTGGATGAATAAGGGCAAAACTTCAGCAAGAGGCAACACCTTTTGGCCAGCCTGACCGTTCGCCAATTGGACGACACGCTAAAGAAGCTGCTGCGGCTGCGGGCGGCGCGCCACGGCCGGTCCATGGAGGACGAGGTCCGGGTGATCTTGCGCGAAGCCGCGGCGGAAACCGGCCACGGCGCCGCTGACCGGTTCACGCCTGCCGCGTCGTCAAAACACAAGGCTGCGACCACGGACGAAGACGGACCGCGCATTCTCCTCATCATCGGGGGCGGCATCGCCGCCTATAAATCGCTCGACCTGATCCGGCGCTTGCAGGAGCGTGGGGCGCGGCTGCGCTGCATCCTCACCGCGGCTGCGCAGCATTTTGTCACGCCGCTTGCCGTCGGCGCGCTCACCGGCGAGCGCGCTTTCCTGGATCTGTTCGACCCGCAGAGCGAATTCGACGTCGGTCACATCCGGCTTGCCCGCGATGCCGATCTCATTGTTGTGGCGCCGGCGACCGCCGACCTTCTCGCCAAAATGGCGGGCGGTCACGCCGACGACCTGGCGACCGCGGTTCTGCTGGCGACGGACCGACCGATCCTGATCGCGCCGGCGATGAATTCGCGCATGTGGGCGGCCAAAGCAACGGCGCGCAATCTCGCGCAGCTGACCGCCGACGGCGTGCGCGTCGTCGGCCCCAATGCCGGGGAGATGGCGGAGCGCGGCGAGGCCGGACTTGGGCGGATGGCTGAGCCGCTGGAAATCGCCGCCACCGCCGAGAGCATCTTGCGGCGCGGCGCCGCGCTCGCCGGCAAACGCATCATCGTCACGTCAGGCCCGACCCACGAGCCGATCGATCCGGTGCGCTACATCGCCAATCGGTCCTCGGGCAAGCAGGGCCATGCCATCGCGGCCGCGGCCGCGGCGGCCGGCGCCGCTGTCGTGCTGGTCAGCGGCCCGGTCAATCTGCCGGACCCTCCAGGCGTGGCCGTCGTAAAGGTAGAGACCGCCCAGCAGATGCTCGAAGCGGTTGACGCCGCGCTTCCCGCGGATGCCGCCATTTTCGCCGCCGCCGTGGCCGACTGGCGCAGCGAAAGCGAAAGCGCAAGCAAAATCAAGAAACAGCCGGGACGGACGCCGACGCTCAAACTGACGGAGAACCCGGATATTCTATCCAGCGTCGCCCACCGCACGTTCGGCCGTCCGCGCCTGGTCGTGGGCTTTGCCGCGGAAACCGACGATGTCGTTGCCAATGCGCAGGCAAAGCGGATGAAAAAAGGCTGCGACTGGATCGTCGCCAATGATGTCTCCGCCGAAAGCGGCGTCATGGGCGGTGACACGAACACCGTCCACCTTGTCACCGCAAGCGGCGCCGAATCGTGGCCGCCGCAAGGCAAGGATCAGGTTGCGCGCACGCTGGTCGAACGCATTGCCGTGGCGCTCGACGGGGACAAGCGATGAGCGCCGAGCTTCGCATCCTGCGCCTGCCGCACGCGGCCGACCTGCCGCTGCCGGCTTACCAAACGGAGCGCGCCGCCGGACTCGATCTCGTCGCCGCCGTGCCCGCCAGCGCCCCGGTCACGATTGCGCCGGGCGAGCGAGTGATGATTCCGACCGGAATGGCCATTGCTTTGCCGCCCGGGCACGAAGGTCAGATCCGCCCACGATCAGGCATTGCGCTCCGCTATGGTGTTACGGTGTTGAATTCACCAGGAACCATCGACGCCGATTATCGGGGCGAAATACAGGTGATACTCGTCAATTTGGGCGCAGAACCCTTCGAAATTACGAGGGGAACCCGAATCGCGCAGATGATTATTACCCCGATAATACACGTTAAGATTGTAGAAGCGGGCCGCCTGGACGCGACCGGGCGTGAAGGCGGCGGTTTCGGTTCAACAGGGTAGAGCGACGTTCAAATACGCTTGAACGGCGCCGTGCGCGCGACGAGGCCGCGCGAGATTGTTACCCGCACCGTCGAACCAATTCCCGTTGCATGACGTTTCCTCCGTTCAATGCCTTTATTGCCGCGTAAAGCTGTTCTCGCCGTCGCCGCGGTTATTGACGTGGCGACGCAGGAGCAAGGAAAGCCGATTTCCGCAAAAACGCTTGCGGAGCGGCACAGCTTGCCTCCACGCCATCTGGAACCTGTCTTGCAGGCTCTGGTTCGCTGCGGAATCTTGAAAGGCATTCGCGGTCCGCGCGGCGGCTATGAGCTCGCGCGCGACCGCCGCCGCGTGACGGTGAACGACATTCTCCAAGCCGCCGGGACCGTTGAGGAAAGCGATGAGCCTCAGTCCGGCTCGGAGCTTGTGAAGAAAGTCGTGTTGCCGGCCGTAGCCGCTGCCGAACGCGAATTCGGCGTCGCGCTGTCGCGCATCAATGTCGAGGACCTCGCGCGAGACGCCCAGTCGCTCAGGGAGCAGCCGCCCGAGCCCCGCGCCGTGGAAGCGCGGCGCTGAAATTTATTCGGCGGCATTCAAACGCCCTGTTCACGATCTGGACTCTTTCGGCGCGATTCCTCTTAAGAGTAAATTTGCACGATTCGCGGGCTCGCTCGCAGCGGACCGGCCGGTGGAATGGCGGGTTGAGGGCCGGCAGAGGCAAAGGGGCATGCCGGACACAATCCGGACGAACTGGTGCTGCCCGCGGGGGCACGGCCGGGCGATTGGCCGATCGGCAACCGCAATCGGCGCACTGGCATCATCGACGGCCGGTGCGGCGGAACGGTCTGCGCCCGCCCTCCATCAGATCGCGCTTGATGGCCATCGCGGCTTTGCCCAGCATGAAGTCGTTTTTCTGGCGCTCACAGTCGGCGCCGTCGTGTTCGCCATCGTAACCGCAATTGCTTTGGTCCGAACCCGCCGGCGTGCGGCCCGGCTCCAAGCCTTTGCCCGCGACGAGGCTGCCGCGCTGCGGGAGGAAGCCGATCGCGCCAAGGCGCTTTTGTTGTCCGAGCCGCAGGTGGTGATCGATTGGCCCGCGGCGTCCAACGAGCCCGTCATCGAGGGCGATCCGGCGGCGCTGGGGCTGCCTGGCAGGAAACAGCTCCTGATCTTGGATCACTGGCTCGAACCTGCCAGAGCTGCGGCGATGGTACGGGCCGTCGAGGCGCTGCGCACACGCGGTGAGCCGTTTTTAATGACGCTGAGTACGCTTGCGGGACACCCGATCGAGGCGCAGGGCCGTGCGGTCGGTGGGCATGCGGTATTGCGGCTGAAAGATGCCGGCGGCATCAAGCGCGAACTTGTCGAATTGCTTGAGCGCTACGAAAACCTGGCCGCCGAAGCCGTAGCGTTGCGCGCTGTGGTCGAGACACTGCCCTCGCCGGTGTGGACCCGAAACGCGGCCGGCCGGCTGACTTTCGTCAATGCCGCCTATGCCCGCGCAGTCGAGGCGAAGAGCGGCGCCGAAGCCGTCGACCGCCGCCTGGAACTGCTCGACCAGGCGGCGCGCGAAAGCATTGCGCAGGCGCGCCTCGCCGGCCAGGTCTATTCCGGGCGGTTTCGCGCGTCGATTGACGGCGCGCAGCGAACCCTTGACGTGCTCGACTTCGAGACCGAAGCGGGCAGCGCCGGCATCGGCGTCGATGCCACCGAAGTCGAAACCATGCGCGGCGCGCTCACGCGGCTCGCGGACGCGCATCGCCGCACGCTCGATCAGCTTCCCACCGGCGTCGCGATGTTCGACGCCAGCCACAGATTGACGTTCTACAACGAGGCCTATCGCACGCTGTGGAACCTCGACGCCGCGTTTCTCGATCAGCGGCCGACCGATTCCGCCGTGATCGAATTGTTACGCATTGGCCGCAAGCTCCCCGAGGAGCGCGATTTTCGCCAGTGGAAGTCGCAGCTGCACGAAGCATATCGCGCCGTCGAAGCGAAAGATCATACCTGGCATTTGCCCGACGGGCGCACGTTGCGCGTGGTGACGACGCCCAATCCCGATGGCGGTGTGACCTATCTGTTTCACGATGTCAGCGAACGGCTGGATCTGGAACGCCGTTTCGAGGAACTGATACACATTCAAGGCGAAACGCTCGACAAACTTGCCGAGGGCGTCGCGGTCTTCGGCAGCGATGGCCGGCTCCGGCTGCACAACGCCGCTTTTGAGGCAATGTGGCGGCTGTCATCGCGAGCGCTGTCCGACCGGCCGCACGTCGAAAAAATCTCCGCTTTATGCCAACCGCTGCACGGCGATGCGCCGGCATGGCGGGCTTTGCGCGAAGCGGCCACCGCGATCGAAAGCCGCGAAACGACGCTGGGCCGCATCGAGCGGCGTGACGGCAGGGTCATCGACTGCAGCACGGTGCCGCTGCCCGACGGCGCGACGCTCGTGACGTTTCATGACGTGAGCGATTCGGTCAACGTCGAGCGAGCGCTGCGTGAACGCAATGAGGCGCTGGAAGACGCCGACAAGATCAAGGTCGACTTCGTCCATCACGTATCCTACGAGCTGCGCTCGCCGCTCACGAATATTATCGGCTTCGTCCACCTGCTCGGCGATCCGGCGACCGGTCTTTTGACCGAAAAGCAGCGCGAATATCTCGAATACATTACCGTCTCGACCAACACGTTGTTGGCGCTGATCAATAACATCCTCGATCTGGCGACCATCGACGCCGGACGCATGCAGCTCGAGCTCGCTTCGGTCGATATTCGAGAAACCATGATGGCTGCGGCCGAAGGCGTCCAAGACCGCACGGTCAACGGCAGCGTCACGCTTGACATCAAAGCACCGTCCAATATCGGCAGTTTCGTCGCCGACAAGCTGCGCCTGCGTCAGATCCTGTTCAATCTTTTGGCGAACGCCCTGAATTTTTCTCCGCCCGGCTCGACTGTCACCTTGCGTACCGAACGCCGGCCCGACGCCATCGTATTCTCCGTGACCGACACCGGTCCCGGCATCCCGTCGGACATGCTGGAAAAAGTGTTCGACTGGTTCGAAACCCATTCGCTCGGCTCGCGCTACCGCGGGCCCGGCATCGGGCTTTCCCTGGTCCGGTCGTTTGTAGAATTGCACGGCGGCGAGGTGCAGATCACTTCTGCCCTGGGACAAGGCACCACGGTCACATGTACCTTCCCCCTCGCCGAAACCGCCAATCTGACGGCGGCGGAGTAGCGGGACCGCGATGCTTTTGACAGCGCCCCGGGGCGCAAGCTTCACCCTGACATTGCCGGACGAAGAGGCGACGCTGCGCTTGGCGACGGACCTCGCCGGCGCGCTCGAACCGGGCGACCTCGTCACGCTGTCCGGCGACCTCGGCGCCGGAAAGACGACGTTTGCGCGCGCGCTCATTCGTCACCTCGCCGGCGACGAAACGATCGAGGTGCCAAGTCCGACTTTTACATTCGTGCAAAACTACGAGCTGCCGCGTTTCACGCTCGTCCATGCCGACCTGTACCGGGTGGGGAGCGCCGCCGAGCTCGCCGAACTTGGCTTCGACGATGTGCCGGACGCCGCGGTGGTGCTGATAGAATGGCCCGATCGCGCCGCGGCAGCATTGCCGGCCGATCGGCTCGATATTGCCTTCACCCTTGCGCTTGGCGCCGAACCCAATGTGCGTCAGGTCCGCTACACAGGCTATGGCGCCTTCGCCGCGCGTGCCGAACGCATCGCTCTCATACGCGGCTTCATCGACGAGGCGGGGTTTGGCGAGGCGCAGCGGCGGCGCATGCAAGGCGATGCGTCGACACGAATCTTCGAGCGGCTCACCGCGGGCAATCGGACCACCGTTCTGATGAACGCGCCGCGACGGCCCGACGGGCCACCGGTTCGCGACGGCAAGCCGTACAGCGCGATCGCGCATCTCGCCGAAGACATAGTCCCCTATATCGCGCTCGCCGCGGGATTGCGCCGCATCGACCTCTCCGCTCCTGAAATCCTTCACGCCGACCTCGATCACGGCCTGATCCTGATGGAGGACCTGGGCGACGAGCACATCGTCAGCGGCAATCCGCCGGCGCCTGTTGAAACGCGATACGCGACCGCCGTCGATCTTTTGGCTTCGCTCCACGCGCGCAATCTGCCGAACCGGTTGCCGGTCACGAGCGCACTCGACTACCGGCTGCCGCGCTATGACATCGGTGCTTTTCTGATTGAAGCCGAGCTTCTGCTCGATTGGTATCTCGTTAATGCCGGGGCGCCCGTGGGCGAGACGGCACGCGCCGCATTCGTGACGTTGTGGCGCAATGCGCTGGAACCAGCGATGGAAGCGCCGGCGACTTGGGTGTTGCGCGATTATCATTCGCCCAATCTGCTGTGGCTGCCGAAGCGCGAGGGCATCGCCCGCATCGGCCTGGTTGATTTTCAGGATGCATTGATCGGACCCGCGGCCTACGACGTCGCCTCGCTGCTGCAGGACGCGCGCGTTGACGTTCCTGAGGACATGGAAATGAACCTGCTCGGGCGTTACGTGCGCGCGCGCCTAGGCCACGATCGCGGTTTCGACACCGGCGGCTTCACGCTCCTCTACGCCACATTGGCGGCGCAGCGGGCGACCAAGATTCTCGGCATTTTCGCCCGGCTGCAGCGGCGGGACGGTAAACCGCAATATCTGCGGCACACGCCGCGGCTGTGGGGCTATTTACAACGATCCCTGGCCCATCCGGCCCTGGCGGCGCTCAAAGGCTGGTATGCCGCAAATGTGCCATCTCCAGATGCGTTATGATACGACGATTCGGGCTGACATTAGGGGATGGGGCAGCGCGACGATGCCGAAAAGCGCGATCGTATTGGCGGCTGGCCTTGGCACGCGCATGCGGCCATTTAACGGCCATGTGCCAAAGCCGCTGGTGACCGTTGGCGGCCGATCCCTGATCGATTACGGCCTCGACCGGCTCGCGGAAGCCGGCGTCGAACGCGCGGTTGTCAATGTGCATCATCTTGCTGACGCCGTGGAACGGCATTTGGCAGCAAGGAAACACCCCCGCATCATCATTTCCGATGAACGCGAAAACCTTCTTGGCACCGGCGGCGGCATCGCCAAGGCGCTGCCGCAGCTCGGCGATACGCCGTTCTTTCTGGTCAATTCCGACACGCTGTGGCTCGACGGCATTAAGCCAAACTTCGCTCGCTTGGCGGAAAACTTCGACGCGCGCGCAATGGATGCGCTTTTGCTGTTGGCTCCGAGCGTCGGCAGCCTCGGTTATCAAGGGCGCGGCGATTACAGCATGCTGGCCGACGGCCGGCTCCGGGAGCGCGGCGAACACGAAGTGGCGCCGTTCATCTATGCCGGCGCAGCGATCCTTTCACCGGCGCTGTTCGCGAACGCCCCGCAGGGAGCGTTCGCGCTGACCCGCCTGTTCGATCGCGCCGCGGCCGCAGGGCGTCTTTTCGGTTTGCGCCTCGACGGCGTCTGGATGCATGTCGGCACGCCGGAAGCGGTCGCTGCGGCAGAGGCGGCGCTCGCGGCGACGGCATAAGCTCTGCTAGACTGTCGCGACAATTTCCGCGACTCCCACATGATTCCGCGCGTTTTCAACATTCCGGCGTCGGCGCCGTTTTTGCCGACGCTGATCGAGGCACTGCACGACGGCAAACTCGGCTTCGATTTTGCCGACGATCCGCTCGCACTTTCGTCAGCGACGCTCTATCTGCCGACCCGCCGCGCCTGCCGACTGATGCGCGAGGCGTTTCTTGACCGGCTTCGCGGCGACGGCGCAATCCTGCCGCGCATCGTCGCCATCGGCGACATCGATGAAGACGAGATCGCCTTCGCCGAGAGTGCGGCCGGCGGCATCGCCGCGGATGCATTGGCATTGCCACGCGCGCTGGGCGGACTCGAACGCAAGCTCCTGCTGACCCGGCTGGTGATGGCGTGGTCGCAATCGCCGGAAGTCCACGGCGCGATCGGAACGCCGCTTGTGGCGCAAACGCCGGCGGCGGCTTCCGCTTTGGCCGACGACCTCGCCCGGCTGATGGACGACATGACAACGCGTAGCGTGTCCTGGGAGCGGCTCGACCAGCTGGTGCCGGACGAGTTCGACACATTTTGGCAGCTCACGCTGCGCTTTTTGCAGATCGCGCGCGAACGCTGGCCGGAGGTTCTGCGCGAAGCGCAGGCGATGGAGCCGATGGCCCGCCGCGATGCACTGATCAAAGCCGAGACGGTGCGGCTCGCGCGCAAGCCGGATGGGCCGGTGATTGTCGCCGGATCGACCGGATCGATCCCGGCAACCGCCGACTTGATCGCGGCTATCGCGCAACTGCCGCACGGCGCCGTGGTGCTGCCAGGGCTCGATACCGAACTCGACGAGGACAGCTGGCGGCTGATTGCGGGCGACGAAAGCAAAGGCGTGGCTCCGGCGCCGGGGCATCCTCAGTTCGCGATGCAAGCGCTGTTGGCCCGCATGGGGGTAAAGCACGACGCGGTGGTCGCCTTGGCTCCTGCACGCGGGCGCGAACGGCTGATCTCGGAGGCCCTGCGGCCCGCGGACGCAACCGAGAAATGGCGCGCGAATGCTGCCGACGCCGGATTTACGGCGCACATGACCGAGGGGCTGGCGAATGTAAGCATTATTGAAGCGGCCAATCCCGAGGAAGAAGCGCTTGCCATCGCAGTGGCGCTGCGCGAGGCGGTGCAAGAGGAAAAGACCGCGGCTCTCGTCACTTCGGATCGGGGATTGGCGCGCCGCGTCGCCGCCGCACTGGGTCGTTGGGATATCACCGCGGAAGATTCAGGAGGCCAAGCGCTCGCCGATGGGCCGGCGGGGGTCTTTGCCCGGCTGGCCGCGCTCGCCGCGCTCCACGGCGCCGCCCCGATCGATTCGCTGGCGTTGCTCAAACATCCGCTGCTGCGCCTTGATTTCGAGCGGGGTGAGCGCGCGATCGCCGTACTTGAACGCGCGATCCTGCGTGGACCGCAGCCGCGTCCGGGAACGCGTGGCTTGGCGCGCGCGCTGGAGAGCTTTCGCGCGCAGCTCGGCAAATTCCGCCACGGTGAAGCGAGCGAGCTGCATCCGTCCGATCAGCGTTCGACGCTGACTGACGATGCGCTTGCCGAGGCGACTGAACTCGTCGCGCGGCTCGCAACCGCGCTTGAGCCGCTCGAAGCGATGGACGACGCACCCTACCCGCTTGCGGAGTTTGCACAGCGGCATCGCGACGTGATTGCCGCGCTGTCGAAACAGCGCGATGCGGAGGCTGTGTTTCTGGGTCCAGAAGGAACGAAACTCGCGGAGGCGTTCGACGAACTCGCGGCCAGCAGCGCCGCGGCGCAGCTGCAGGTCGTGAAATCCGAGTATATGGAATTGTTCAAGGCCCTGCTCATGGGAAAAGTTGTGCGGCGGGCCACAGCGACCGGCGCTCAGGTGCGCATTTTTGGTCTGCTCGAAGCCCGCCTCACCGAGAGCGACCGCGTCGTACTTGGCGGCCTGGTCGAGGGTAAGTGGCCGCCGGAGGCCAATTCCGATGCCTGGCTTAGCCGGCGGATGCGGCTTGCGCTCGGACTCGATCTGCCGGAGCGACGCATCGGGCTTAGCGCTCACGACTTCGCACAGCTCATCAACGCCCGCGAAGTGGTGCTCAGCCGCGCCGCGAAGATTGGCGGCGCACCGGCAATGCCGTCGCGTTTCATCCAGCGGCTTGCAGCGCTTGCGGGTGAGCGCTGGAACGAGGTGGTGACGCGCGGTGCTCGTTATCTGTCCTGGGCGCGGGAGCTGGACCGGCCCGAACGCATCGCGGCGGCGGCGCAGCCCGCGCCCACGCCGCCGCGCGCGGCACGACCGAAAACTCTCTCGGTCACGGAGATCGAGGACTGGCTGCGCGATCCGTATACGATCTACGCCAAGCATGTGTTGCGGCTGCGCCCGATCGATCCTGTCGACACCGAACCTGGCGCCGCCGAGCGTGGCACCATCATTCATGCCGCCATCGCCGAATTTACCCAGGCCCACGTCAAGGAACCGCCAACCGACGCCGTCGATGCGCTGATTGCGCTGGGTGAGCCGCGGTTTGCCGCGTTGGAAGATTTTCCGGAGGCCCGCGCGTTCTGGTGGCCGCGCTTTGTGCGCATCGCGCACTGGTTCGCACGCTGGGAGGCCGAGCGCCGCGGAACTATCGCCTCACTCGCCGCGGAAGCGCGCGGCGAGATCCCAATTGCACTGCGCGACGGCACGTTCACGCTGCGCGGCGTTGCCGATCGGATCGAACTTTGCCGCGATGGCCGCTACATCATCCTCGATTACAAGACCGGCGCGGCGCGCACCGAGAAGCAGGTGCGCACGGGCCTCGCCCCGCAGCTGACATTGGAAGCCGCGATGCTGCGTAAGGGTGGCTTTGGCGGGATTGCAGCCGGCGGCTCGGTCGCCGAACTGCTCTACGTGCAGTTAAGAGGCGGCGACCCCGCGGGTGAGCTTAAGCCGATCCAATTCAAGGACGGCACTACGCCGGACAGTCAGGCCGATCGTGCTTTGGCCAAGCTGACGGAGCTTGCGCAGCTTTTCGACGATGACAAGACGCCGTATCGCTCGCTCGTCCATCCGATGTGGCGCACACACTACGGCGACTACGATCATCTCGCACGCGTGAAGGAGTGGTCGAGCTCGGGCGGCGTGACGGATGATTTTATTGGTGGCGAATGATCAAGCCGGACATCATCCCGCTTCAAATTCGTGATTTGCAGCGCGCCGTCGCCGATCCCGCGGTGTCGGCTTGGGTCGCGGCCAATGCTGGATCGGGCAAGACGCATGTTCTGGCGCAGCGCGTCATCAACCTCCTCTTGGAAGGCGTCGCGCCCGAGAAAATTCTCTGCATCACTTTCACCAAGGCCGCCGCCGCCAACATGGCCAAGCGTGTGTTCGACACGCTTGCCGAATGGACCACGCTCGATGACGCCGCCCTCGACGAGGCAATCAGTTCCCGCTCCGAGATCAAGCCCAACGCTGCCCGTCGCGCTTTGGCGCGGCGTTTGTTCGCCCGGGCGCTGGAGACGCCCGGCGGGCTGAAAGTGCAGACGATCCATGCCTTCTGCACGCAACTTCTTCATCAGTTTCCGTTCGAGGCCAATGTCGCCGCGCGTTTCGACGTGCTTGATGAGACCGAACAGACGCAGCTTTTAGAGCGATTGACACTTGATTTGTTACTCGAGGCGGCGCGAACTCCGGAGAGCCCGGTCGGCCGCGCTTTGGCAGCGGCCATCACCGCTGCGTCCGATCAGAGCTTCCGCGACGCCATCCGGGCAGCAATCAGCGACCGCGAGGCCGTCGCGCGTTGGGTCATCGATAGCGGCGGCGTGGAAGCGGCAATCGCCGCGATGTCGCGACAGCTTGGCCTTGAGCCTGGCGAAACCCGCGACAGCATCGAGGCCGAGTTCTTCACTCAATCGCTCATTGCGTCCGACGAATGGTCGGCGGTTGCCGCCGCGCTTGAACAAGGCATCAAAAGTGATCGCGACCAAGCGCGCCGGTTTCGGCAGCTTGCCGCGTTGCCGCGATCCGACCGCGTCGATGTCTATCTCGATATTTTCTGCACCGCGAACGAACGTACCGCGCGGCGTTCGATCGTTACGCAGGCCATCAAAGATAAGGGTCTGGTTGAACGGCTCACGGCCGAACAGGCGCGTGTCTGTGCGCTCTTGGAGCGGCTTCGCGCCGTGATTTGCCGGAATCGCTCGGCCGCGCTGCTCACCATTGTGCACGAGATTTTGCGCCGTTATCAAAGCGAGAAGGATCGCCGCGGCCTCGTCGATTACGACGATCTGATCGACAAGACGCTCGCGCTTCTCAGCAATGTCGACGCCGCCTGGGTTCATTACAAGCTCGACTTCGGCGTCGACCATCTTCTGATCGACGAGGCTCAGGACACCAGCGCCAAGCAATGGCAGATCGTGCGCAACCTGGTTGCGGAATTCACCGCCGGCGCCGGCGCCCGGCCCGCGACGCGAACCGTATTCGCGGTCGGTGACGAGAAACAATCGATCTATTCGTTCCAGAACGCCGCACCGCAGGAGTTCGCCGAAATGCGCCGCTACTTTGAGCGCGCGCATCAAGCGGGACGGCGAAGCTTCGTGTTTCGCGAGTTCAAGCATTCGTTCCGCTCCGGAGCAAACATTCTTGCTGCCGTCGATGCTGTCTTCAGCGATAAAGCCATTGCGGCGAGCGTCTCGTCCGACGCCGACGGATTTCCCCCGCATATCGCGCTGCCTATCGCGCCTCCCGGCCTAGTCGAGATCTGGGAGCCGGTCGAGCCGGAGAAAAGCGCCGCGATCGACGGCTGGGACGCGCCATTCGATCAGGTCAGCGAGACCAGCCCGCGGGTGCGACTGGCGCGGCGGATCGCGCGTACCGTGCGGCGGCTCGTCGAAGCGCGCGAGCCGGCCGGGACGGAGAGCCGCGCTTTGCGCTATGGCGACGTGCTGGTGCTGGTGCGCCAGCGCGGCGAATTGTTCGAGGCCATCATTCGCGCCTTGAAAAATGAAAATGTCGAGGTCGCGGGCGCCGATCGTCTCATGCTCACCGAGCATATTGCGGTCATGGACTTGATGGTGCTGGCCGACGCGCTGCTCTTGCCGGACGACGATCTCGCGCTTGCCACGGTGTTGCGCAGCCCGCTGTTCGGTTTCAGCGACGACGATCTGTTTGCGCTCGCCTGGGATCGCGGGCCAGTGCCATTGCGTACCGCACTCTACCGCAGAGCCGGCGAGACGCCGCTGTTCGCGGAGGCGGCGGCGCGCCTCGGTGAGCTCGCCGAACTGGCCAAGCGCGAGACCCCGTTCGATTTTTACGCGCAGATTCTCGGGGCACGCGGCGCCAGACGCCGCTTTCTCGCCCGCCTCGGCCCCGAAGCCAACGATGCGCTCGATGAGTTTCTCAATCTGGCGCTTGAATATGAACGCCGCGAGACGCCATCGCTGCAGGGCTTTCTCGCCTGGCTGCGTCAGGCGCGCGCGGAAGTGAAGCGCGACATGGAAATCGCCCGCGACGAGGTCCGCGTCATGACCGTGCATGGCGCCAAGGGTCTCGAAGCGCCGCTGGTGATCTTGGCCGACACCATGACGCCGCCGGCCGGGCCGCGGCAACCGCGGCTGCTCACACTCTCCGGCGGTGCCGTAGTCTGGGCGGGGAGAAAAGCCGACGACTCGTCCGCCATGGCGGGCGCGCGGCTGGCGGCGCTCGCGGAGGCCCGGGACGAATATCGCCGGCTTCTTTATGTGGCGATGACGCGCGCCGCGGATCGCTTGATCATTTGCGGCGCCGACGGCGAAGGAAGGCGGCCGGACGGTTGCTGGTACGATCTCGTCCGTGCGGCGCTCGATCCGCATTTGGTCGAAGAGACCGATGACGGTGAGAAAGTCTTGCGCTTCCGCCCGACTGCGGCGGAGTCCGCAGAAGTGGCGCCAGCGGCCGCGCCGGTCAGGACCGCAGAGCCGGAATTGCCGTCCTGGCTGCGCCAAGCCGCACCCGTTCAAGCGCTGCGGCCTGCGCCATTGGCGCCATCCTCGGCTTTTGACGAGGAGATCGCGCGGACGGTGCCGGGCACCGCAGGCGATCGGCAGAAGGCATTGCTGCGCGGACAACTCGTGCATCGGCTGATGCAGTCGCTGCCTGACATTGCGCCGGCGGCGCGCAAGCCGGCGCTCGAGCATTATCTCGGCAACGCCGCCCGCGACATTTCACCGGACGAGCGCGCCGAAATCGCCCGGCACGTTCTCGCCATTCTCGAAGACGACAAATTTGAGGATGTCTTTGTCGCGGGAAGCCGGCCGGAAGTGCCGATCGTCGGTCGAATTTCGCGGCCAAATTCCGAACCCATTCTTGTCGCCGGGCAAGTGGATCGGCTGATCGCCACCGAAGGGGCTGTCGTCGTCGTCGATTACAAGACCGACAGCCTCGCGCCGGGCCGCCTGGACGACGTGCCGGCCGCCTATATCGCCCAACTGGCGCTCTATCGCGCGGTCCTGATGCGAATCTATCCAGGCAAAAATGTGCGGGCCGGACTTATTTTCACGGCCGGTCCGCTTTTGCTGGAAATTCCCGCGCCAACCCTCGATGTCGCGCTTGAGGCCGAGCTCAGGCGGCACGGAACGCGGTGCCGTCACGCTCCGGTGAGCGCGGCTTGACGCCCAAGCAGCGCATTCATACGTTCAGCGCCCGATTCATTTGGGCAGCCGATTCTGAGCTTTTCCCCGGAACCGACGACTCCCTGAAAGGCGAGGTACTCCATGGTCGAGAAGGTAACTGATGCCACGTTTGAGAAGGACGTGCTCAAGGCAAACGGCCCTGTCGTCGTTGATTTCTGGGCGGAATGGTGCGGCCCGTGCCGGATGATCGCGCCTGCGCTTGAAGAGATTTCCAGCTCGCTCAATGGCAAGGTGAAAATCGTCAAGCTCAATGTCGATGAGAACCCCGGGACGGCGGCCAAATACGGGATCATGTCGATTCCGACCTTGATGCTGTTCAAGGACGGCCAGCTGGCGTCGCGGCAGATCGGCGCGCAGCCGAAGCAGAAGCTCGAGCAGTGGATCAGCAGCTCGATCTGAGGTAACGCGCGCAGCGGCGCGTCTTCCACGCTAGTGCCGGAAATGCCGCGTGCCGGTGAAGACCATGGCGATGCCATGGGCGTCGGCGGCCGCGATCACTTCATCATCGCGCATCGACCCGCCGGGTTGGATCACCGCGGTCGCGCCGGCTTCGATGGCGACGAGCAAACCGTCGGCAAATGGGAAAAAAGCGTCGGAAGCGACCACCGACCCTTTGGTGGCTGGCTCTTTCAGTCCGGCCTCGCGCGCGGCGTCCTGCGCCTTGCGCGCCGCGATACGCGCGGCATCGACGCGGCTCATCTGACCGGCGCCGATGCCGACCGTCCCCAGGTCTTTGGCATAGACGATCGTATTCGACTTCACGTGCTTGGCGACACGGAACGCGAAACGTAAATCGCGCAATTCGGCATTGGTCGGCGCGCGCCGGGTCACCGGCCGCAAATCCATGTCGTCGACCACCGCGTTGTCGCGGGTCTGCACCAGAAGTCCGCCGGCAACGGTCTTTGCCGTCAAGCCGGTGGCACGCGGATCGGGCAGCCCGGCGGCAAGCAGAAGCCGCAAGTTCTTCTTCGCGGCAACGAGCGCGATCGCCTCCTCGGTCGCATCCGGCGCAATGATCACTTCGGTAAAAATCTTGGTCATGGCGCGCGCCGCCTCGGCATCGAGCGTGCGATTGAGCGCAACGATACCGCCGAAAGCCGAGGTGCGGTCGCAGGCAAAGGCCCTGCGATAGGCGTCGACCAGAGTTTCCGCCTCCGCCACGCCGCAGGGATTGGCGTGCTTGATGATGGCGCAGGCGGCGGTGCGTGCCGGATCGAACTCGGCGACGCATTCATAGGCCGCGTCGGTATCGTTGATGTTGTTATAGGAGAGCTGCTTGCCCTGAACCTGGCGCGCGGTGGCGACGCCAAAGCGCGGCTCGGGCGTACGATAGAATGCCGCCGATTGATGCGGATTCTCGCCATAGCGGAGCGCTTCCACAAGGCGGCCGCCGAACGCGCGATAGTCAGGCGCGAGCTCCTTGATCGCGCCGGCGAACCAGTTGGCAATTGCCGCGTCATAGGCGGCGGTGCGCGCATAGGCCTTGGCGGCAAGCCAGCGGCGCAGCGCCAAACTCGTGGCGCCGCCATGGCGCTTGAGCTCTTCAATCAGCGCGGCGTAATCGTCGGCGTCCACCAGCACCGCAACGTCGTCGTGGTTCTTAGCGGCCGCGCGGATCATCGCCGGGCCGCCGATGTCGATGTTCTCGATGCAAGCGGCGAAATCGCCGCCGCCGGCGACCGTTGCTTCGAACGGATAGAGGTTCACCACCACAATATCGATCCGGCGGATGTTATGCGCCCGCATGGCTTCGACATGTTCGGAATTGCCGCGCCTGGCCAATAGTCCGCCGTGCACCGCCGGATGCAGCGTCTTGACGCGGCCGTCCATCATTTCCGGAAAGCCGGTGAGCTCGCTGACATCGAGTACTTTCAATCCGGCATCGCTGAGGATCTTCCGTGTGCCGCCGGTCGAAATCAGCTCGATGCCGAATCCGGCGAGCGAGCGTGCGAAATCCACGACGCCGGATTTGTCCGAAACCGAAACCAGCGCGCGCGAGGCCCGGCGCAAATTCTCGCTCATCGTGCTCCTTTTATGCGTTGCATTCGCTTACCGAAACTCTTCTCACAACGGCAGCCTCATAACGGCAATCTTATAAGGGTAGTCTTGGCTCCTCCTCATCCGCTTGCCGGGCTCCGCCATTTGCGCCCGCTGCCGGATAGCCTTGTAGCAACCATTGGACGCGCGCGGCGTCGCGCGCGTGTCCGCGGATGACGAGTTGCAGGGTTCGCCGCGGGCCTTCGCTCCCAGCAAGGTAGACGCTGTCCTCGAGCTCGACCTGGTCGTTATACGCACTGAACGTCCACACTTCCTTGTTCGGCGTCATCAGCATCACACCATGCCCGTCGGTCAAGCGTGTTGCTCTCACCGTGGGATGCAGGTGGAAACGAATGGCGAATTCGTCGCGCGTGCTGCGCAGGCGCGGTTCGCCGTCGGGGTCCAGGAAAATGTCCTCGCCTTCGAGCCGCAAGCCGTCAGTCGACAACACCAAAACGCGTTCGTGGAGAATGCCAAAGCGCGTCGCGTAGCCGTCATGCATCGCGCGCAAGGCGATCGCGCCGGGAGTCTCCTCGCGATTCACCGTCACGCGCGTTGGTCCGCCGACAATCGGGGAGCCGCCAAGCATGCGCCGAAACGTCGCCAATTCGACAAAGCGCGCCGAAGACGCATCGTTGAACGTCACCGTTGAGTGCGCGGCCGTCGCGCGCGCGATCGGGCGCCAGTTTTCGCGGCCGATCGCCGGCATGCCGCAATTGACGATGATCAGGCTCTGTCTTGGCGAGGAAAACTCAAACGACAGGCATCCGGCATGAGCGTCGAGACTCATTTCGATCGGCGGGGCAGTTCCGGTATCGACAACGGCAACGGCGCCGCCCGCCGCCAACCGCTGATAGCCCGAATAGGGCGCATTGGCGAATGGTGCGCCGCGCGCCTCGTCATAGGCCAATAGCGTCAGCAGCAAATCGGCCGGCGTCGCTCCCATGCCGTTGAAATGCGCGAAGGTGCCCTCGGTGTGGCGGAAGAAACGCAACATCGGCATCATGCGATCGATCGCATTCTGCAGCGCCTGCGGCGGTACGATATTCCGCGAGGCGAAGGCTTGGCGCAGCGGCAATAAGTCCAGAAGGATTTCAACGACCGCACCGGGATCGCGGCTGGCATGCCCGCCGTCTGGAAGAATCTGTCGTTCGAGCTCGCCTTTGAGGCGTTCAGTCGTCGATTTGATATGACGGGCCTGACCGGCAATGCAGAGCGCCGCATAGGTCAGCGCGATTACGGCCTGCAGGCGCGCGACGCCGCGGCGCGCATCGCCGGCGGTGTGGCGAAGATAACGGACCTGGCGCAGCAGGCTGCGCAGGTACCGTCGATAAAACCGCACATCGGCGTCCTGCAACACCAAAGTCGACTGGCTGAGCCAGGAAATGATGCGGCGCGCCAGCACCTCCGGACGCCAGGCGATCGAATGCCAGGAGCCCTGGAATGAAATCCACTCGTCGACCAACGCGCGCGCATTAGCGCGGGTGATTCCAGATTCGGCGGCGCGCAGATGGCGAAGCCAGCCGAAGCCGAGCAAGGCCGCGGCCCACTCGTCCGACGGCGGCTCCATTTCGAAAATCGAGCGGCGGTCGCACACGACGACCTTTCCGGCAAAAGCAAAGCGCCCGGAATAGATTTCAGTGGCCCGGGTTGCATCGGCGGTGCGCAGATCCTGCGGCGCGATGACCAGGCGGTCGGACTTGAGCGGCGTGAACGGCCAGCGAAACAGCGGGTGACCATTGGCGCGGCCGGCGATGCGCCGCAACGCGCCGCGAAGCAGAAGCCACGACAGCTTCGCATGGTTCGCGACCGCAATGCGCGACATCGGCTTCGCTCGCCCTCTTCCGCAACCCCTCCCGCGCGACCATAACGAAACGCTCGCGCCCCGGCCAATGGTGGCCCAAACTCTTAAGTTTACTGGCGTTTTAGCAGCCGGGCGGCATAGAAGCCATCGATCCCGGCAAATCGCGAATCGCTATCGGGAAAGTGGCACGGCAAGGTGCGCAGGTCGCCCTCTTTGCTGATGAACTCCGCGCAACCGAAAACTTCCGCGGCAGCAATCGGCGTGCGCCGCACATTAGGCGCGCGCGCGCGCAAATCGGCGACGATCGCTTCATTTTCGTCCGGCTCAAGCGAACAGGTGCAGTAAACGAGCGTCCCGCCGGGCTTGGTCAGAGCGAGTGCGCGATCGAGCAAGCGGCGCTGCAACGCGGAGAGTTTGACGATGTCCTCGGCATTTTTGAGCCACGGCACGTCGGGATGGCGGCGAATGGTCCCGGTCGCGGAGCACGGCGCGTCGAGGAGCACGGCATCGAACGGCTCGGCGGACCATTCCTCGACATCCGCGGCGATTATTTCGGCCTTGAGCGCAAGGCGCGCGAGATTGTCGCGCAATCGTTGCAACCGCGCTCGTGCGCGATCAACCGCGGTCACATGAGCGCCGGCAAGCGCCAGTTGCGCGGTCTTGCCGCCGGGCGCCGCGCATAGATCGGCGACACGCCGGCCGCGGACCTCGCCGAGGAGCCGCACTGGCAGCGCTGCGCCGGCATCTTGAACCCACCACGCGCCTTCGGCAAAACCAGGCAACGCGCTCACCGCGCCGGTCGCGATCACACGCACCGAGCCGGTCGGAAGCACGCGGCCGCCGAGCTTTTCGGCCCAATGTTCGGGATTGCTTTTGACGGTGAGGTCGAGCGCGGGCTCGGCGCGGTTGGCGGCGGCAATCGCGCGAGCGGTCGCCGCGCCGTAAGACGCGGTCCAGCGCGTCATCAGCCAATCCGGTGTGTCGAGTACCGATGTATCGAGCGCGGCGAGGCGCGCGGCGCCTTCCCGCGCCACGCGCCGCAACACAGCATTGATCAGACCGGCAAATCCGGCGGCACGCCGATCGGCTTGCGCGAGCCGGACCGAAAGGTCGACGGCGGCATGGTCGGGTACATTGAGAAATAAGATTTGTGACGCGCCGATGAGCAGCGCCGTCTCGACCCGCGGCGTTTGGGCGGGCAAGCCGCGATCAAGGAACAGCCCGAGAAGATGACGCAGCGTGCCGAGCCGGCGCAGCACCGTGGCGACCAAAACACGCACCAATGCGCGGTCGCGCTCCGCGAGGCTCACGAATTCGCTTGTTGAATCGAGAAGCTCATCCAACGCGCGATGCCGGTGCAGCACGCTATCGATCATATCGGCGGCTACGCAGCGAACCGCAAAGCCCGGCGCTTCACCGGAACGCGTCCGTGTCGTGGCCGGCCGGCGCGGCTTGCGCATTGCGGCGAGATCCTTCTTGCAGCCGCGGCAGGGCTACGCCAAATCAATGGGGATGCCAACGTCAAGCACAGCCGATCCGTCATCGGCGACACCCGCGGCGAAAGCGAGCGAGCAGCCGACCAACAAACGGCCGTTGCCGGAGGCCGCCGCTCGCGCCCTCGCCGAAGCCGCGGCACGGCGAACCGAACTTGAGCGCGGCAAGGCCGAAACTCAGACGCCGCAACCCACGAACGAAGTCGGCGGCCGCGGCGGCCTCGATCCGACGCGTTACGGCGACTGGGAGATCAACGGGTTGGCTTCGGATTTTTGAGTTTTATGGATTACCGCGTCACCACTACGCGCGTGCCGACGCTCACCCGGCTGTACAAATCCATAATGTCCTCGTTGTACATGCGGATGCAGCCGTGGGAGACGAAACCGCCGATCGTGCCCGGCGCATTGGTGCCGTGAATGGCGTATTCACCACCGCCGGACAGCGTCATGGCCGCCACGCCCATTGGATTGTGCGATGACCCAGCGGGAACGACGGGCGGGAGTCTTCGGTAATCGCCTCTGATCGAGGCCGGCGGCGTCCAGGCCGGCCTGATATATTTCCCGTCGATATACGCGGTGCCGGCCCATTGCATGCCAGCGCGGCCGACGCCGACCGGATAGCGGATCGCCTCGCCGGTGCCGACAAAATAATAGAGCCGGCGTTCGCCGGTGCGGATGAGAATGGTCCCGGGTAAATAGCTGTCCTTCACCGACACCCGATCGCCATGTGCCTGCGCGGGCACGGACGCCAAACCGAGTACCGCGACGACAGCGGCAAAGCCATAAACCAGAATCTTTCCTCGCATTTTCACAGTCCCTAACTTTCAATCGCCCCTACCCGAGCGCCAAAGTAGCGTTTTCGGCGTCAAACATCTTAGCGGAATCGGCCGCTGCACTCAGCAGGACCGTGACAATAGGGTTGACGTTTTCCTAGATTTTTCCGCGCAGTGTGTTCTCCGCGCACCACTTCCTTGCTGCTGCGCAGCAAAAGCGCAAATAGCCGAAAGGTTCCGCGCGAGCTTGCCAGGCGGCTCGCTCGCGCGGCGCATAGCGCGGCGGGAATGCTATGCGCTTTTGCGGTTCTGCCGGTTATTGACCAGGTCGTCGACCACCGCCGGATCGGCAAGCGTCGAGGTGTCGCCGAGATTGCCAAATTCGTCTTCGGCGATCTTGCGCAAGATGCGGCGCATAATCTTGCCGGAGCGCGTCTTCGGCAGGCTCGGCGCGAACTGGATCAGGTCGGGAGAGGCGATCGGGCTGATTTCCTTGCGCACCCAGCCTACCAGTTCCTTGCGCAATTCCTCGGTGGGCTGCTCGCCGGCCATCAGCGTGACATAGGCGTAAATGCCCTGGCCTTTGATGTTATGCGGATAGCCGACCACGGCCGCTTCCGAGACTTTAGGATGCGCAACCAGCGCCGATTCCACCTCCGCGGTGCCGAGCCTGTGGCCGGCGACATTGATCACGTCGTCGACGCGGCCGGTAATCCAGTAGTAGCCGTCCTCGTCGCGCCGGCAGCCGTCGCCGGTGAAATATTTTCCAGGATAGGTACTGAAGTAGGTGTCCACGAAACGCTGGTGATCGCCGTAGACGGTGCGCATCTGGCCCGGCCACGAATCCGCAATGCACAGATTGCCGCTGGCGGCGCCTTCCAGCACCTTGCCTTCGGCATCGACGATCTGCGGCACCACGCCAAAGAACGGTAGTGTCGCCGATCCCGGCTTCAATCGCATTGCGCCGGGAAGTGGCGTGATCAGAATGCCGCCGGTCTCGGTCTGCCACCAGGTGTCGACGATCGGACAGCGGCCCTCGCCGACCACGCGGTGATACCATTCCCAGGCTTCCGGATTGATCGGCTCGCCGACGGTGCCAAGCAGCCGCAATGACGCGCGCGAAGTCTTCTTCACCGGCGCATCGCCGGCCTGCATCAGCGCGCGGATCGCGGTCGGCGCCGTATAGAAGGTGTTGACCTTGTGCTTGTCGATGACTTCCCAGAAGCGCGACGTCGAAGGATAGTTCGGCACGCCTTCGAACATCAGCGTGGTGGCGCCGTTCGCCAGCGGACCATAGACGATATAGCTGTGACCTGTGACCCAGCCGACGTCCGCGGTGCACCAATAGATGTCGCCGTCGTGATAGTCGAACACATATTGGTGCGTCATCGCCGTGAAGATGAGATAGCCGGCGGTGGTGTGCAGCACGCCTTTCGGCCGCCCGGTCGATCCCGACGTATAGAGGATAAATAGCGGATCTTCGGCGCTCATATGCTCGCAAGGGCACTCCGCCGTGACCACGTCCTTGGCCTCGTGGTACCAAACGTCGCGCACCGGATCCATGTCGACCGGCGCGCCGGTGTGCTTGACGCCGATCACGTAATCGACGCCGCCGACCTTGGCGATCGCCGCGTCGGTATTGGCTTTCAGCGGAATTTTTCGGCCGCCACGTATGCCCTCATCCGCCGTGATGACGACATTGGATTTGCAGTCCTCGATGCGCCCGGCAAGCGAATCCGGCGAGAAGCCACCGAACACCACCGAGTGAATCGCGCCGATCCGCGCGCAGGCGAGCATCGCGTAGGCAGCTTCAGGAATCATCGGCAGATAGATCGTGACGCGGTCGCCCTTTTCGACGTTGCGGGTGCGCAGAATATTGGCGAACCGGCAAACCTCGTCGTGAAGCTCATTATAGGTGATGTGCTTTGATTGTTTTGGATCGTCGCCCTCCCAAATGATGGCGGTTTGATTACCCCGGCTGTGCAGATGGCGATCGATGCAGTTGTAGGCGGCGTTGGTGACGCCGCCCTCGAACCACTTGATGAAGACGTCGGGCTTATTGAAAGAGGTGTTTTTGACTTTGCTGAACGGCTTCATCCAATGGATGCGTTTGGCCTGTTCCGCCCAAAATCCATTTGGATCGGCGAGCGAGCGCTCGTACATTTTCCGGTATTGCGATTCGTCGATGAAGGCGCGCTTCGCCCATTCCGCGGGCACATCGTAAATCTTGTCGGACATCTCGCTCTCCTCCACTCACGCGCGGGTATTATTGGCAGGCGATTTCCCGCCACATTATGCGACGGCGGATTGAGAGCGGACAAGGCTCAATGGCCGCGCGGCGCTGTCGCGTCCGAGGGGATGGGCCCGGATGCGGCCGGAATACCGCTCCGGCACTACACGCCGATCCCGCCGACCACCGCACCGATAACGACGAGAACGACTAGCCAGTTGCCGCCATCGATCAGCAAAAGCCGCTTGTCGCGGCTGGCGAAGCTGTAATTGACGATCATGGTGGTGAGGATGAAGCCGAACCACACGAATGCCGCGGACACGACGCCATTGCGCAAAGTGACGGCGCCGAGATGGCCGAGCAGCCCAGCAAGCATCCAGGCCATGACGATGTTGGCGACGAAAGCGTAGACGAACGGCAGGAAAGCCCCTGGGTTCTTGCGGTCCTG
>DATAYT010000311.1:0-5495 GCA_036272395.1 Xanthobacteraceae bacterium | reverse complement strand
TGGCTGGGCGAAAGCCTGTTTCAGGACAAGCAATATCGCGACGCGGCGGAAACGTTTTTGACCGTTTCGACCAAATACGAGAACACCGCGCGCGCTCCTGATGCGCTGTTGCGGCTGGGACAATCGCTTGCGGCCTTGGGCGAAAAAGAAGCGGCATGCGCCTCGCTCGGCGAGGTGTTGCGGAAATATCCGCGCGCTCCGCTCAGCGTGAAGCAGAGCGTCGACCGTGAACAGAAGCGCACACACTGCTGATCAAGCTCTTCGCGACGAAGAAGCGGACGCGTTATTCTCCGGCCTGGAAAATTCGCGCGGCCTCATTCTGGCGGTGTCTGGTGGTCCGGATTCAACGGCGCTACTCGTGCTCGCAGCGCGCTGGGCAAAAAGGCTCAAGCGCGCGCCAAAACTCGTCGCCGTCACGATCGATCACAGGTTGCGCGCGGAAGCGGACCGCGAGGCAGCCGCGGTCAAGCGTCTTGCCCGGCGGCTGGGCGTCGCGCATCGCACGCTGCGCTGGCGCGGCAAAAAGCCGAACACCGGATTGCAGGAAGCCGCGCGCATCGCTCGCTACAGGCTTCTGGCAGAAACCGCCGCCGGCGCCGGCTATGCCCATATCCTGACCGCGCACACGCTCGACGATCAGGCGGAAACGGTGTTGTTCCGGTTAGCGCGCGGCAGCGGGCTCATGGGACTGGCCGGCATGGCGCAAGCCTCGCCGCTGCCGGTCGGGGCGGACCGGATGGGCTTTCTGCTGCGGCCGCTCCTGCATATTCCCAAGGCGCGGCTTGTGGCGACCTTGCGCGCAGCGGGCATCGCCTATAGCGACGATCCAAGCAACCGCGATCCACGCTTCACCCGCGCGCGCTTGCGCGCCTTGATGCCGGATTTGGCGCGTGAAGGGCTGAGCCCGTACGGGCTGTCGCGATTTGCGGCGCGGATGCGGCGCGCTGATGCCACTATTGAATTCGCCGTCGCCGCCGCGCGCGATGCGCTCGCCCCGGAGCCGTGGTCGGAGCGCGGTCCGGTCAGATTCGACACCGCCCGATTCGCAAGCTTGCCGGCCGAAGTGGCGCTGCGGCTCCTTGGCCGCGCCGTTGCCTGGACCGGAAGCGAAGGGCCGGTCGAGCTCGCCAAGTTGGAAGCCCTCTACGCCGCGATGCGTCAGAGTGCGACGCAGCTGCGCCGAACGCTCGCCGGCGCGCTCGTCACGCTCGACAGCGACTGGATCGTGGTCGAACGCGCCCCAGCGCGACGGTTCGCGGCTCGGCGAGGCGGCTTTGGCAGCCGCTCAGCCATGCCGAAACACCGCAAAGGGAGCTTTACGAAATAGCGTAATAATGGGCTTCGCCAGGGCCGCTTCCCTTGGCAGGCCGGGGGCTGCCCCCTACATTGCCTGATACTGGGGGACGCGAAGCCGCCACGAATCGCGGGCACGGATGGCCCGCGGGACTCCGGTTGAGCCGGAGACCAAGGACAAGAGATGAACGCCAATCTGCGCAATTTCGCCCTGTGGGTGATCATTGTCCTGCTGCTTCTTGCCCTGTTCACGCTGTTTCAGAATCCTGGCCAGCGCACGACATCGCAGGATATTTCCTTCTCGCAGCTCTTAAGCGACGTCGATCAGGGCCGGGTTCGCGATGTGCTCATCCAAGGCCCCGAAATCCACGGCACCTATACCGACGGACGCAGCTTCCAGACCTATGCGCCGAGCGATCCGTTGCTCATTCAGCGGCTGTACAACAAAGGCGTGCAGATCACCGCACGGCCGCAATCCGACAACGTGCCCTGGTTCGTGTCGCTTTTGATTTCATGGCTACCGTTTGTCGCGCTGATCGGCGTGTGGATTTTCTTGTCACGGCAGATGCAGGGCGCCGGCGGCAAGGCGCTCGGCTTCGGCAAGAGCCGCGCCAAATTGCTCACCGAGGCGCATGGCCGCGTCACCTTCGAGGACGTCGCCGGCGTCGACGAGGCCAAGCTCGATCTGCAGGAGATTGTCGAATTCCTGCGCGATCCCGCCAAATTCCAGCGGCTCGGCGGCCGCATCCCGCGTGGCGTGCTCTTGGTCGGTCCGCCCGGCACCGGCAAGACGCTCTTGGCGCGCGCCATCGCCGGCGAAGCCAACGTGCCGTTCTTCACCATTTCCGGTTCGGATTTCGTCGAAATGTTCGTCGGCGTCGGCGCCAGCCGGGTCCGCGACATGTTCGAGCAAGCCAAGAAGAATGCGCCGTGCATCATCTTCATCGACGAGATCGATGCGGTCGGCCGCCATCGCGGCGCCGGTCTCGGCGGCGGCAATGACGAACGCGAGCAGACGCTCAACCAGCTCCTCGTCGAGATGGATGGTTTCGAGGCCAATGAGGGTATCATCCTGATTGCCGCGACCAACCGGCCCGACGTGCTCGATCCGGCGCTGTTGCGTCCGGGCCGCTTCGACCGCCAGGTTGTGGTGCCCAATCCCGACGTCGTCGGCCGCGAACAGATCCTCAAAGTTCACGTGCGCAAGGTGCCGCTGGCGCCCGACGTCAATCTCAAGACCATCGCGCGCGGCACGCCGGGATTCTCCGGCGCCGATCTCATGAACCTGGTCAACGAGGCCGCCCTGATGGCGGCGCGGCGCAACAAGCGCATGGTGACGCAGGTCGAGTTCGAGGACGCCAAGGACAAGGTGATGATGGGCGCCGAGCGCAAATCGCTCGTCATGACCGAAGAGGAAAAGCTCCTCACCGCTTATCACGAGGGCGGGCACGCGATCGTGGCGCTCAACGTCAAGGCCACCGATCCGGTGCACAAGGCCACCATCATCCCGCGCGGCCGCGCGCTGGGTATGGTCATGCAACTGCCCGAACGCGACAAGCTCTCGATGAGCCGCGAACAGATGACCTCGCGCCTCGCGATCATGATGGGCGGCCGCGTCGCCGAGGAGCTGGTGTTTGGCCGCGAACGGGTTACCTCCGGCGCCGCTTCCGACATCGAACAGGCGACCAAGCTTGCGCGCATGATGGTGACGCGCTGGGGTTTGTCCGACGAACTCGGCACGGTCGCCTATGGCGAGAATCAGGAAGAGGTGTTCCTGGGCTATTCGGTGGCCCGCCAGCAGAATATTTCGGAAGAGACCTCGAGGAAAATCGACGCCGAAATCCGCCGCCTGGTGGAGGCGGGCTATGACGAGGCGCACGCCATCCTTACCGCCAAGCGCGCCGATCTCGAGACGCTCGCCAAGGGCCTCCTCGAATTCGAAACGCTCACTGGTGACGAAATCAAGGATCTGCTGTTGGGCAAGCGGCCGAACCGCGAGTCGGTGATCGAGCCGCCGGCAACGCAGCGGGCCCCGACCGTGCCGACCGCCGGCGCCGGCCGCAATCGGCCGCGCCCGGAAACCGGCCCGATGGAGCCGCAGCCGCAGGCGTAGCTACATCGCTTGCTCGCCCATCATTCGCGATCGCGTTTTGCTGTTATCCTTTCCGCGCAAATTTGAGCGGGGAGGATAGCCCATGCGCCAGATGATCCTGGTCGGCTTTCTGCAAGCGCAGAACTGCACCAATCTCGCGAGCTCCTGGCGCCATCCGCAATCGCGCACCGACAGCTGGTCGCCGGATTTCTACCGTCATATCGGCCGCGTGCTGGAGGCCGGCAAATTCCATCTCGGCTTTTTCGACGATCGCCTGTCGATGCCGGATATGTATGGACGCAATCACGCCCACACCGTCCGGCACGGCATTCGCTGCGTAAAGCTCGATGCCGTCACCGTGCTTACGGTGATGGGCATGGCGACCGAGCGGCTCGGCCTCGGCGCCACCTATTCGACGAGCTACTACGAGCCTTTTCATGTCGCGCGCGTATTCGCCACGCTCGATCTGATGACCGGCGGCCGCGCCGCCTGGAATGTCGTCACCTCGCTCAACGACGGCGAAGCGCAGAATATGGGGCGCGACGAAGTCATCGGCCATGATGCGCGCTACGATCGCGCCGACGAGTTCCTGGAAATCGTGCTCGGGCACTGGGACACGTGGGAAGACGATGCCATCGTGCAGGACAAAGCGAGCGGTTTGTTCGCCAAGCCCGACAAGGTGCGCCGCCTCGATTACGGGGGCCGCTACTATCGCTCGCGCGGGCCGTTCACGGTGCCGCGTTCCGCGCAAGGCCATCCGGTGATCATCCAGGCCGGCTCAAGCGGCCGCGGCAAGACTTTCGGGGCGCGCTGGGGCGAGGTGATCTTCGTCGTTTATCCGAATATCGAAGTCGGCAAGCGCGACTATGCTGCGTTCAAAGCTGAGGTGGCGCGCTTTAACCGCGATCCCGACCACGTCAAGATCACGCATCTTATCAATACGGTGGCGGCGGCGACCAAAAGCGAGGCGGAAGACAAATGGGCGGGGATCAAAAAACTGCCGCTTGAAATCGATGCGCTGTCGCTGCTTTCGGAGGCGCTCAATTTCGATTTTGCCAAAAAGGGCATGGACGAGCCGTTCACCGACGCGGAACTGGACGAGATGTCCGGTCTGCAAGGCATCCGCGATCGCGTGACGAGCGTGAAGAAGAATCCGACAGTGCGCGAATTCATCGAGATCAGCGGCCGCGGGCGCGTGCACAATCCGATCGTCGGCGGACCGAAGGAAGTCGCGGATCAGCTGGAAGCCTGGCTAGCCGCGCGGGCCTGCGACGGTTTCGTGCTCTCCGCCACCCACGTGCCGGGCGCCTATGAAGATTTTGTCCGCTTTGTGATTCCGGAACTGCAGCGGCGTGGTTTGTTCCGCAAGGATTTTGCCGGTGCGACGCTGCGCGAAAATCTCGGGCTGCCGAAATCGGCAATCGGCGCTTGGCGCGCACTGGTATGAAATTATGAACGAATCTGCACTACGGTCGCGGGCGTGGGAACCGGTGGCTGCAATCTGAAAATCGTGGAACCGAGTCTGGCGCTTGCGAAAGCGCGCTGTGGCGCGGAACGAAATCAGGGCCGCCGGGTTTGAATGCGCGAAGGGGAAATCGGGGACCACAATGTTGCGATCAGCGATTTTCGTACCGGCAAGTTTGTTCGCGGCCATGCCGATGCCGGCAATCGCTCAGACCGCTTCCCATAATTTTTCAGGACTGTGTGCCTTTTACCCCGCGCACGGCAATGGCATGACCGCGGCGCATCGGACATTGCCGTTTGGCACGCGCGTTCGCGTGAGTGATCCGCAAAGCGGTCGGACCGTTACCGTGACCATCAACGATCGTGGACCTTTCGGTAAGCATCGCGTCCTTGATCTTTCGCCAAGCGCCGCGCGCGCGCTCGGCATGATCAGCCGCGGTGTCATTTATGTTAAAGCCGAGGTGCTGTGAGTTTTCCGAAATGAGTTTTCCGAACTAAGTCCGCCTTGATATTTGCACGCATCAATTCAATCTCAGCTCGGTGATGTGCCGCGGGTCGGGCTTGAGCTCGCCCTTCTCGACGCGCTTGACGAGATCGGTGAGCACTGCATTGGCGCGGCAGGACAGGCCGAGTTTTTCGCCTTCGC
>DATAYT010000310.1:0-22177 GCA_036272395.1 Xanthobacteraceae bacterium | reverse complement strand
CGTCCAACAGCCTGCTGAGCCAGATCGCGACTCCCGAAGACCTGCGCCGGTTCGCGCCGGAAGACCTGCAGCAGATCGCCGACGAACTGCGCGAGGAAACCATCGAGGCTGTATCGGTCACCGGCGGCCACTTGGGCGCCGGGCTCGGCGTGGTCGAGCTGACGGTGGCCCTGCACTATGTGTTCGACACCCCGCGCGACCGGCTGATCTGGGACGTGGGCCACCAGGCCTATCCGCACAAGATCCTCACCGGCCGCAAGGACCGCATCCGCACCCTGCGCCAGGGCGGCGGCCTCAGCGGCTTCACCAAGCGCAGCGAGAGCGAATACGACCCGTTCGGCGCGGCCCATTCCTCGACCTCGATCTCGGCCGCCCTCGGCATGGCCGTGGCGCGCGACCTGAAGGGCGGCGACAACGACGTGATCGCGGTGATCGGCGACGGGTCGATGAGCGCCGGCATGGCCTATGAGGCGATGAACAACGCGGGCTCGTCCGACTCGCGGCTCATCGTGATCCTCAACGACAACGACATGTCGATCGCGCCGCCGGTCGGCGCGCTGTCGGCCTATCTGGCGCGCCGCGTGTCCGGCCCGGCCTATCGCGGCTTGCGCCACTGGATGCGGCAGATCGCCAAGCGCCTGCCGAGCCGCATGCTCGAGAAGCGCGCGATCGCGATCGAGGAATATGCCCGCGGTCTCGTCACCGGCGGCACGCTGTTCGACGAGCTCGGCTTCTTCTATGTCGGCCCGATCGACGGCCACAATATCGACCACCTGCTGCCGGTTCTGAAGAACGTGCGCGACGCCGGCAACGGCCCGTTCCTGGTCCATGTCGTGACGCAGAAGGGCAAGGGCTACGAGCCGGCGGAAAAATCCGCCGACAAATATCATGGCGTGGTCAAGTTCGACGTGGCGACCGGCGCGCAAGTCAAGGCGAAAGCCGGAGCGCCGGCGTATCAGAAGGTTTACGGCGAAAGCCTGATCAAGGAAGCGCGCAAGGATCCGAAGATCGTCGCCATCACCGCGGCGATGCCGTCGGGTACCGGCGTCGACCAGTTCCAGAAGGAATTTCCCGAGCGCACTTTCGATGTCGGCATCGCCGAGCAGCACGGCGTGACGTTCGCCGCGGGGCTCGCGACCGAAGGCTTCAAGCCGTTCGCCACCATCTACTCGACCTTCCTGCAACGCGCCTACGATCAGGTCGTGCATGACGTCGCAATCCAGCGCCTGCCGGTCCGCTTCGCCATGGACCGCGCCGGGCTGGTTGGCGCTGACGGACCGACGCATGCCGGCTCGTTCGACATCGCTTACCTCGGCTGCCTGCCCGGCTTCGTGCTGATGGCGGCCGCCGACGAAGCCGAGCTGGTGCATATGGTGTCCACTGCGGCCGCGATCGATGACCGGCCCTCGGCCTTGCGTTATCCGCGCGGCGAAGGCATCGGCGTACCACTTCCGACGGAAGGTAAGCCGCTTGAAATCGGCAAGGGCCGCATCATTCGCGAAGGCAGCAAGATCGCGTTGTTGTCGTTCGGCGCCCGGCTGGGCGAGTGCCTGAAGGCGGCCGACGAACTTGCAACCTATGGCCTGTCCACCACGGTGGCCGATGCGCGGTTCGCCAAACCGCTCGACGTCGATCTGCTGCTTCGGCTGGCGCGCGAACACGAAGTGCTGCTCACCATCGAGGAGGGGTCGATCGGCGGCTTCGCCGGATTTGTGATGCAGGCGCTTGCCGAGCATGGCGTCCTCGACCGGGGCCTCAAAGTTCGCTCGATGGTGCTGCCCGATATCTTCGTCGACCAGGATAGCCCGAACGCCATGTATGCGAAGGCAGGGCTTGATGCCAAAGGCATTGTCGCCAAGGCATTCCAAGCACTCGGCCAAAACGTTCAGGGCGAAGTGGTCAAACTCGCTTGACGCGACCTTGCGAGGCCGGTTAGTCGCCCGGCCAGCACGAATTCAGTCGAACCGCTATAGTGTTGCCGCCCCGTCCACCGCTGCGCTGCTTTCGCAGCGGCGCGTGGACGCCAGGATCGCCATGGTCAAACGAGAGCGCGCCGATCGCCTTTTGGTCGAGCGCGGTTTTTTCGAGAGCCGCGCGCGCGCGCAAGCCGCGATCGCCGCTGGACAGGTGACGGCGGACGGTAGCCTCGTTCACAAGCCGTCCGATCAAATTTCATCTCGCGCGGCAATCGCCGCGGACCCGGCGCATCCCTACGTGTCACGCGGCGGGGTAAAACTCGCCGCGGCGCTCGAGGGTTTTTCGCTCGATATCGCGGGCCGGGTTTGCCTCGATGTCGGATCGTCCACCGGCGGTTTTACCGAAGTACTCCTCGCACGCGGAGCGCGGCACGTCTATGCTGTGGATGTCGGCCGCGGCCAGCTGCACGCACGTTTGCGCAACAATCAGCAGGTGACCTCATTCGAACAGAGCGACATCCGCAAACTGGATCCTTCGCGTTTGCCCGAGCTCCCGGATTTTGCCGCGGTCGATGTCAGTTTCATTTCGCTTAAACTCGTGCTGCCGCATGTCGGCAGTTTGCTAAAACGGTCGGCGACGCTCCTTGTCCTGATCAAGCCGCAGTTCGAAGCGGGCCGCCGCCATATCAAGAAAGGCATCGTGCGCGACACCGTCGTTCAAGCCGCGATCTGCGATGACCTCGCCCGAGCACTTACAGGCTCAGGTTGGCGTGTCGATGGCCGGATTCCTTCGCCAATCCCCGGTGGCGATGGCAACCGCGAATTCTTTATCGGGGCCCAGCGTGGTTGAGCGGATTCTGATCAACCGCCTCGGCCAGCACGGCGACGGAATAGCCGACAGTTCCGAGGGACCGATTTACATTCCCGGTACCCTGCCGGGCGAAACCGTCGAAGTCGATACCGAGCCAGGTCACCCTGACCGCCGGCGTCTTGTGAAGGTGCAGCAATCGAGCGCACTGCGGATTGACCCAATCTGCCGACATTTCGGGGTTTGCGGCGGGTGCACAATGCAGCATTTGAGCGAGGAGTCCTATCACAGCTGGAAGCGTGACTTGGTTATCACGGCGTTGCGCCAAGCCGGCATCGACGTACAAGTCGCTCCACTCATGGATGCGCACGGTGATGGCCGCCGCCGCGTCGTCTTTCATGCCCGGCGTGGCGGTCACGGCGTGCTACAAGTCGGGTATTCAGCCGCGCGCGCACACCACATTGTGCCGATCGATCGTTGTCCAATCCTGACAAAAAGTCTCGATGGCGCACTAAAGGCCGCTTGGGCCATCGCCGAATTGCTCAATTTCACCGGTAAGCCGCTCGACATCCAGTTTACGTCAACCGATCAAGGGCTCGACGTCGATATCCGCGGTTCGGGAGAGCTGACCGCGCCGATCGTGGCGGCGTTGGCGGCCGTGGCGCAACGGTACGACTTTGCACGCTTGACCCGCCATGGCGAGCTGATTGCGCAGATGCGGAGGCCGTCCTTGCACATGGGCGCTGCAGTCGTGCCGCTGCCGCCGGGCGTTTTCCTACAAGCCACCGCACAGGGCGAGGTCGCGCTGTCGCGCCTTGTTGTCGATGGCTGCACCGGGGCTGATCAGATCGCCGACCTGTTCGCCGGCGTCGGAACCTTTGCATTGCGGCTTGCCTCCCACGCGCGCGTGTCTGCATTCGATGACGATGAATCGGCAATCGTCGCGCTCGAGCGTGCCGCGACAGGCGCCGTCGGCCTCAAACCGCTCCATGCCGAGCGGCGTAATCTGTTCAAGGCGCCATTAAGCGCGGCGGAGCTCAGCGGCTTTGATGCCGTGGTTCTCGATCCGCCCCGTCAAGGCGCCCAGGCGCAGTCACGCGAGATCGCCGCCAGTCGCGTTCCGACGGTGGTCGCCGTATCGTGCAGTCCGGGCACATTTGCCCGCGATATCCGCCATCTGCTCGATGGTGGATATCGGCTGTTATCGGTCATTCCTATCGATCAGTTTCGCTATTCGGCGCATGTCGAGATCGTAGCCCACCTGCAAAAGTAGACCCTACTGCCCGCGCTTTATTTTTCGTGATATGGCAAGCGCCGCTCAACTCGTCCGTCACCCAAAGGATCTGAAAATGGCTAGCGTCCTGTTCTCGCCCATCTCGCTGCGCGGGCTCACCCTGCCCAACCGCGTCGTGGTGTCGCCGATGTGTCAGTACAATTCAAACAACGGCTCCGCCAACGATTGGCATTTGATGCACCTCGGCAGCTTCTCTCTGGGATGCGCGGGCCTGGTGATGTGCGAGATGACCAATGTCAATCCGCGCGGCCGCATTTCGTCGAAATGCGCGGGCATGTGGTCTGACGAGAACGAGGCGGCGCTCAAGCGCGTTTATGACTTTTGCCGGACTTACGGCGTCACCAAGCTGGGTGTCCAGCTCGCTCATGCCGGACGCAAAGGACCGACCACGCCGCCGGCCGCAGGCGGCAAGCCCATCCTGAGCGAGGCGGAAGGTGGCTGGACGCCCGAGGCGCCGTCCGCCATCCCCTATGACACGGGTTGGCCGGTGCCACACGCCATGACCAAAGCAGACATCACTCGCTGTATTGGCGAATTCGCCGCCGCCGCCAAGCGTGTTGATCGCATCGGTTACGATGTGATCGAGCTGCATGGTGGCCATGGTTATCTTTTGCATCAATTCATGTCGCCGATTTCCAACCAACGCAGCGACGAATATGGCGGCTCGACTGAGAACCGCATTCGCTTTCCGATCGAAGTATTCGAAGCGGTTCGGAAGGTTTTTCCCGAAACAAAGCCGATCGGGATGCGCGTTTCGGCGACGGATTGGGTGGACGGCGGCTGGACGCCCGAAGAAACGGTCACCCTCGCGAAAGAACTGAAGAAGCGCGGGATGGACTATATGGACGTTTCAACCGGCGGACTCGACCCGCGGCAGAAGATTCCGTTGGCGCCGGGTTATCAGGCGCCGTTTGCGGAAAAAGTGAAAAAGCAAAGCGGCATCACCACAATGACGGTCGGGCTGATCGCCGGCTATCAGCAAGCCGAAGATATTGTGGCGTCGGGTAAGGCCGACATGATCTGTCTCGCTCGAGGCGCGATGTGGGATCCGCGTTGGGCCTGGCACGCGGCCGAGGAGCTCGGCGCGGAAACGCCTTATGCGGCCAAAATGATGGGCTGTCATCCCAAGCTGCGGCCGCAACTGTTTCCCAAGCGCGCCGCCGCGATGAGCTGAGACGAGTTGCGACGGCCGCGATGGCGAGCGGGCGCGCCGCTCACGCCTCCATCGGCTCGGTGCCGACGATTTCGATTCCGAAGCCTGACAATCCGACATAGGTCGTCGGCCGTGAGGACGTAATCAGCCTGATGGAATTGACGCCGAGATCCTTGAGGATCTGGGCGCCCAATCCGACCTCGCGCCATTGGCGCGTACGCGCCTCGCCCGATGGGCTTTCTCCTGATTTGGGAATCGATATCACCGGCACGCCGGCAGTGCCGTCACGCAACAACACCAGCACCCCCCTGCCCTCGGCCTTAAAACGCACGAGCGCTTGATGAATCAATTTGGCGCCGCCAAACACGTCGGAGATGATGTTGGCGCGGTGCAGCCGGGTGAGCACGCTCTTGCCATCGCCGATCCGGCCATGAACGAACGCCATGTGATGGACCTGATCGAACGGAGTCAAAAAAGCATAGCCCGTCAACGTGCCGATTTCCGATTCGACGGGAAACTCGCCGACGCGCTCGATCAATTTGTCGCGGGCTTGCCTGTAGGCGATGAGTTCGGCGATGGTGACACGTTGCAGCTTGTGCCGCTGCGCGAACTCGGCAAGCTCGGCGCCCCGCATCACGGTCCCATCGTCGTTCATCAGCTCGGCCAGAACGCCAACCGACGGAACGCCGGCGTGCCGGCATAAATCGACACAGGCTTCGGTGTGACCCGAACGCATTAGCACGCCGCCCGCTTTCGCCACCAAGGGAAAAACGTGGCCGGGGCGCACGAAATCCGTTGGACCGAAATTGCTGTTTGCCAGAGCGCGCACCGTATTGGCGCGTTCTTCGGCGGAAATTCCCGTGGTGAGACCGTGGCGCACGTCCACCGATACGGTGAAAGCGGTGCCGAGCGGCGCGTCATTAAGCGCCACCATTGGATCGAGATGAAGCCGCCGAGCCTCCTCCGGCGCGAGCGGAGCGCAGACGATCCCCGAAGTATGACGAATGATGAACGCCATCTTCTCCGGCGTGCACAAGCTTGCAGCCACGAACAGATCGCCCTCGTTCTCGCGATCGTCGTCGTCGGCGACGATGATGAGCTCGCCGCGCGCAAAGGCGGCGATCGCCGCTCGGATGCGTTGATGCGCGTCGCTCATATCTTTGCCGCTTTCCCGATCACTGCCTGCTCGCCCGCCGCATGATAGCAGAAAAAACTTATCGATCGCTTTGCCGACATTCAGCGCGCCGGCGTGGAGAATGGCCAGCTGGGCGCTTCACCGACCTGCCCGCGCTGACGTAAATAATGGTCGGCGATCACGCAGGCCACCATCGCTTCTCCGATCGGCACCGCACGAATGCCGACGCACGGATCGTGCCGACCAGTCGTTGAAATGTCGGTCTCATGTCCATAGCGATCGACCGTGCGCCGCGGAATAAGAATCGAGGACGTCGGCTTGACCGCGAAACGAGCGACCACCGGCTGCCCGGTGGAAATGCCGCCAAGGATGCCGCCGGCATTGTTGGAGAGAAACCGCGGCTTGCCGTCGTTCCCCACGCGCATTTCATCGCCATTTTGCTCGCCGGTAAGTTCGGCTGCGCCGAAGCCTGCGCCAATCTCCACGCCCTTGACGGCATTGATGCCCATCAGGGCGCCAGCGAGGTCGCCATCCAGTTTGCCGTAGATCGGCGCGCCCAATCCAGCGGGCACGCCCTCAGCGACAACTTCGATGATTGCGCCGATCGATGATCCGCGCTTGCGCAGGCCATCGAGATAATCGCCAAGCATCGCTGCCGTTTTCGCATCCGGGCAAAAGAACGGATTGCGGTCAATCTCATCCCAATCCCAGCGCGCGCGATCGACGCGATGCGGCCCCATTTGCACGAGCGCACCGCGCACCTTCAGGCCGGGCACGATCTTGCGTGCGATCGCGCCGGCGGCGACCCGCATCGCGGTTTCGCGCGCCGATTGGCGGCCGCCGCCGCGATAATCGCGCAATCCGTATTTTACATCATACGTATAGTCGGCATGGCCAGGCCGGTATTTGTCTTTGATATCCGAATAATCTTTCGAACGTTGATCGACGTTATCGATCAGAAGCGCGATCGGCGTGCCAGTCGTAACTTGTTTTCCACTCGCCTCATCGACAAAGACGCCGGAAAGGAGCTTGACCGCATCCGGCTCCTGGCGCTGCGTCGTGTAGCGCGACTGACCCGGCCGTCGGCGATCGAGATAGGGTTGAATATCCGCCTCGGTGAGCGGAATACGCGGCGGACAGCCGTCTACTACGCAGCCAATTGCCGGCCCATGGCTTTCGCCAAAGGTCGTGATGCGAAATAAATGCCCGAACGTATTGAACGACATGATGCGGTAAGACGTTTTGGCGCCTTCAGTGAAATTACGCTGAAGCGTTCGGGGCTTCGTAGCTCGCACGTCCTACCGGGTCAAACGCGCGCGTCAGCTACCAAGCAGCCAGACCGCGACGCGCGGCGTCGCCGCGTTTCTCATCCTTGTGCGCATTTGTCAGCGAAATGGGCAGATCACCCAGTCCGCCGCGATTGGCCGTTCATGCCCCATTCATCTCGCTGAACGCCGATTAATCGCAAGCTGAACGGCCGTTAAGTTACAGAAAAATAAGCATTATTTGCGTTTTTTCATTGCGGTGGGAACTGGCTCTGTGTCATTGTTCCTTTCGGTAAGGGGGCGAGGGCCCAGGGACAGATCAAGAGCGATCAAACCCGCGACTTGGACCAACCCTGCCGAAGTTCATCAGCGCAACCAAGGAAAGAGAGTCATGGCGAAGAAGAAGAAGGCCAAGAAGAAGAGCAAGTCCTGAAAACACAGGCGTGCGCCTCGTATTGGGGCAGCGCCGGTAGGACCTTCGGATTTCGCGGGGTCACTGATCCCGCCAAGCGGCCGAGCACTGTTCGGCCGCTTTTGTTTTTCACGGTAACTCTTTCAATCAGGCGTAGCGCGACATCTTACCGTTCGCAAAAACATAAACGACGCCCTGCGCGATCTGCGCATGCGTCGCTTCTTCCTCGGACACGATGTTTGAGATCGCCATCAGCGCGCGTACACCGCCCCCGTGCGCCGCGATCACGGTGTCTGCGGTGAGCGAGTTGTACCAACTGCCTATGCGGTCAGCGAGTTCGCGATAGCTCTCGCCGCCGGGCGGCGCGAAATCCCACTTGTCGCGCTCGCGTGCGCTCAGCACGCTAGCGTTTCGCATCTCGATCTCCTGCAGCGTCAGACCTTCCCATTCGCCATAAGCGATTTCGATCAGCCGCGCGTCGATTTCGTAATCGTGCACTTGAAGACCCAGCGTGGCGCGTACAATCTCCATGGTTTCGCGCGCGCGCTTAAGCGGACTTGAGACATATTTGAAATCTTGCGCCTGCCTGTGATCGCGCGCAAACAGGTCGCGGAGGAGAACCCCACATTCCGCAGCCTGCTGGCGGCCGTGGGCATTGAGTGGGGTGTCGCGGCGGCCCTGCAAGCGGCCCTGTCTATTAAAATCGGTCTCGCCGTGCCGAACGTAATAGAGGACCGGCATGCTCGTTTTGCTTTTTCAACTCGCGCTATCGATGGGAACGAACCAAAAACTTGGTGCGACTATTCTTTGCCAACCACAATGTCGGGCGCGTCCGGATGCTTCATGCCCACGACATGATAGCCTGCATCAACATGATGAATTTCTCCGGTCACCCCGCGCGACATGTCTGAAAGGAGATATGTACCCGCTTCGCCGACCTCTTCAATGGTGACGCTGCGGCGAAGCGGAGCGTTGTGCTCATTCCATTTAAGGATGTAGCGGAAATCGCCGATGCCCGAGGCAGCGAGAGTCTTGATTGGCCCCGAGGAAATCGCATTGACCCGAATATTCTTAACGCCGAGATCGGCCGCGAGGTAATAAACCGAGGCCTCAAGCGCCGCCTTGGCCACTCCCATCACATTGTAATGGGGCATCCATTTCTCCGACCCATAATAGGTCAATGTCAGCAATGAGCCGCCGTTGGGCATCAATTTTTCCGCACGCTGGGCGATCGCGGTGAATGAATAGCAGCTGATCAACAATGTCTTGGTGAAGTTCTCCGCCGTCGTCTCGATGTAACGCCCGTCGAGCTGATCCTTGTCGGAAAAGGCGATGGCATGGACCAAAAAATCAATGCCACCCCAAGCCGACTGGACGGCGGCGAAGGCAGCATCGATCGTCTTGGGTTCCGTTACATCGCAATCGCCGACGACAATACCGCCGACTTCGTGGGCGAGCGGTTCGACACGCTTTTTCAGCGCATCGCCCTGATATGTGAACGCAAGTTCAGCGCCATGTCCGCGGCATGCTTTTGCGATCCCCCAGGCCAGCGACCGGTTGTTGGCGACCCCCATGACCAGGCCGCGTTTGCCGCGCATGAGGCCTGAATTTTCGGCCATTCCCCGCACCAAAACCCGATTTCTAGCCTTCGCTTCCTATGGCATAGGGCCGTAGGACCATCAAGCGCAGGCCGGGGGCGGAATAGACCGCATTTGCTGGTGTTTTTTGAACATGGCGCTGGGCAAAACCGTATCGGCGCGGTGTAAACTATGAGGTGATTCAAAGGAGGACCAATGCTTGAGTGAATTTCGGGAGCGGATCGAGGCGGCAATTCCGGCGCTGCGGCGCTATGCGCGCGCACTGACCCGCAACGCCGAAACTGCGGACGATATCGTGCAGGACACGCTGGTGCGGGCGCTTCGCTCCGAACACTTGTTTCATGGGGGAGATATGCGCGCCTGGCTCTATACGATCCTGACCAATCTTAATCGTAATCGCCTTCGTAGCCTGGCGCGGCGCCCTGTGGTTTCGCCGATCAAGGACACGGATGCGACCGCCAGCGGTCCGGATTCCGGCGGGCGTGATATCGTTCGGGCACTGGAAATGCTCACGGAAGAACAGCGATCCGCTTTGCTTCTGGTGGTGCTCGAAAGCCTTACCTACCGCGAGGTTTCCGAAGTTCAGGGCGTGCCGATCGGTACCGTGATGTCGCGCCTTGCCCGCGCCCGCAATGAAATTAAGGCCTATCTGGATGGCGAGCGCCCGGCGCTGCGCCGCGTGAAGTAACGATGAGATAAAACGATGAACGATCGAGATCATATGAGCGAAGAAGAGCTCAATGCCTATGTCGACAACGAGCTGCCCGCCGATCGGCGCAGCGTCGTCGAGGCATGGCTTTCAACCCATCCCGAAGACGCCGCGCGGGTCGCGGCCTGGCGCAAGCAGGCAGAGCTGCTTTGCCACCGTTATGGCCACCTGGAGTACGAAACGCCGCCGCAGCGCTTTGATCTCGATCGGCTGGCGCGCCGCCGCTTCGGCGCAGTGGCAGCGATCGCAGCGAGCTTGGCAGCATTCGTGATCGGCGCGGCCGCTGGTTGGACGGTCCATGGGCTGCAGACCGACAGGCCGTCCGATCTTACGCGTTTCACCAATGACGCGCTTGTTGCGTACAAACTTTACACCGTCGAAGTTCGCCATCCTGTGGAAGTTCCGGGCGATCAGCGTCCGCATCTGGTGCAGTGGCTCTCAAAGAGAGTTGGCTCGCCGCTGAACCCACCTGAACTCGACAAGCAAGGATTAAAGCTGGTTGGGGGACGGCTGCTCCCCGGCCCGACCGGACCGTCAGCCTTTTTCATGTATGAAAACCCCGCCGGCGAGCGCTTCACGCTCTACTGCGGGCGCGTGACTGACAGCGAGACGGCATTGCGCTATACGACCGGCGGTCAGAACGCCGCCTATTATTGGGTCGATCAGAATCTGGCCTATGTGCTGAGCGGGCCGATGGAGACCGGAAAGCTGCGAGAGATCGCGCAAGCCGCATACGATCAGATCGATCGCCGCACCGCGCCGCCGAGCTGATCGTTACCGCTGATCTGGTCGGCGCGCGGCCGTCGCTCTGCTCTTACATATCCTTCCGCGGATCGTAGCTCTTTGCGCTCTGCCACTTTTTCATCAGCGCTTCGAGTTCGCTGTCGCCGCCACCCGGCAGCGCGATTCGTACCGTGGCGAGGAGATCGCCGCGGCCGGCCTTGGCTGGAAAACCTTTGCCCTTGAGGCGGAATGTGCGGCCGCTCGAAGTCCACGCCGGAATTGTAATCTCGACCGGGCGGTCGAGCGTCGGCACACGGACTTTTGCGCCCAGCACGGCTTCGTAAAGCGTGATCGGCAAATCGAGCCGGATGTCGTTACCATCGAGTGCAAAGGTCGGATGCGGCGCGATCGAGACGGTAATCAGGACGTCGCCGGCACCGGCTTGCCCGGCCATGCCCTGACCCTTCAACCGGATTTGCTGGCCACTGGTGATCCCGGCCGGAATCTTGACGTCAACGTCCTTACCTGTCGGCAACCGCAAGCGCTGGGTCACGCCACGGGCCGCATCCGGCAACGTCACGGTGAGCGAGGCATGAACATCGGCGCCGACGCCGAAATCCTCTGACTCGAAGTTGGAGCGTGCGCCGGCCCGGCCGCCGCGGCCCGTCTGACCGAAAGCCTCTTTGAGAATGTCCTCGAAACCGCCAAAGCCGCCGCCCCCACCTCGCCGCGTCGTGCGGGTAAAGCCTTCGGGACCGAAATTGAAGGTCTCGAAATTCGCCTCGGAGCCGAAACCGCCGTGGCCCGCTCCCGGCCTGGCGCCCGCGCCGAAACCTTCAAAGCCACGGAAACGGGGTTTCCCCTCGGCGTCGATCTCGCCACGATCGAACGCCTTACGCTTGTCTTCGTCAGCCAGCAGTTCGTGTGCAGCGTTCAGCTCGGCGAAACGCGCGGCCGCTTTGGGATCGTTCTTGTTGGCGTCTGGATGAAGTTTTTTTGCGAGCCGGCGGTAGGCGGTTTTAATCTCGCCTGCATTCGCCTTTCGATCTACACCCAAGACTTCGTAGGGATCACGCATCCCCTGTCAGCTCCGCGCTATCATTTCGGGCCTGCCCCCGGCCCGCCCCGGCTGGCCACTTCAATGTGGGAATAAAAGGCATGCCCCGCAATGCAAGCGAATCGAGCCGGCGCGACCGATGATAGCGCGGTCAGCTCGACTTCAGCGGCTTGAGCCGCCTTACCTCCCATGCGCCGCTGGTGGTACGGCAGGCGGCCCCTTCGAGCCAGTCCTGGGACTCGCCATGCATATAGCTGGCGAGGAAGTCACGGCAGGCCATGCCTGCCTCCGAGTAGGACGTCGCCAAGGGAGTGATATTGCCGCGGGCGCCACTGTGCGGATTTTGCCAAGGCTGGCTCGCATCCCGGCTGCCCCGCGACAGTGCTTCCGCGGCGGCCGCACGCGCATAGGCGAGGTCAAGCTCGGCCTGGGAGGAGTTTTTGGTCAGCATGGCCGAGGACGGATTGGCGGACTGGTTTATCGTTCCGGTCACCTGCGGCCCGCTTTGGTCGGTGGAGACAAGGGAAGCGAGCTGGTACGAGCAGCCGGAAGCCGCCATGAAAACCGCCATCAACGACAGAATGGCGGCAATGGGCTTCGATGGCATTGGCCGTGCCCGCCGCAGCAAGCGGCATAGGCGCAGAGCCACCGTTCCATTATCATTGTATAAATGCCGGCGGCACCACTCCCGACCGTCCCACACGAGCACTTTGGGTACTCCGACCGATGTCCGACGCGGCGCCTATAAAACACCCGACAGGGTTAACGGGCGGTGACTTCACCGAAGCCGAGGAGCCGCTGCGCTTGTTTGCGGCCTGGTTCGCCGATGCCAAGCTTTCGGAGCCGGTCAATCCCGAAGCCATGGCGCTTGCCACGGTCGATGCTCAGGGTCTTCCTAATGCGCGGATGGTGTTGCTGAAGGGTTTCGACGAGCGCGGATTCGTTTTCTACACCAACTCCGAAAGCATCAAAGGGCACGAACTTGCGAAGGCGCCGAAGGCCGCGCTGACGTTTTATTGGAAATCTTTGCAACGTCAGGTGCGCGTGCGCGGCCTGGTCGAGGCGGTCCCCGCCGCGGAGGCCGACGCTTATTTTGCCTCGCGCTCGCGGATGGCGCAGATCGGCGCCTGGGCCAGCAAACAATCCACCGCCCTCGAAAGCCGGCTGGCGTTCGAGAAAGCGATTGCGCGCTTCACCGCGAAGTTCGCCGTCGGTACCGTGCCGAGGCCGCCGTACTGGGTGGGCTATCGCGTCGCTCCACAGGAGATCGAGTTCTGGCAGGAGCGGCCATTCCGATTGCATGATCGCGTCGCCTTCACACGCGCGAGTCCGACCACGCCGTGGATCAAGACGCGACTCTATCCATGAGCACCTGAGATGCCGGCAACGAACCAGCCCCGACGTACGCTCCTTCTCACCGGGGCGAGCCGCGGCATTGGTCACGCCACGGTCAAGCGCTTTGCGGCAGCGGGGTGGCGCGTAATCACGTGCTCGCGGCATCCGTTTCCGGAAAATTGTCCCTGGGAGGCCGGACCCGAGGACCATATCCAGGTCGATTTGTCGGATCCGAAAAACACCGAACAAGCGATCACTGAAACCAAGCGGCGGCTTAACGGCGAGCTGCACGCGCTGGTGAACAACGCTGCGATTTCGCCAAAAGCCGAGGGCGGCAAGCGGCTCGGCTCAATCGAGACCCTACGTCAAGATTGGCAGCATGTTTTTCAAGTCAATTTCTTCGCTCCGATCATGCTGGCGCGCGGATTGCTCGATGAATTAAAGGCGGCAAAAGGTTCGGTCGTAAACGTGACCTCAATCGCAGGTTCGCGCGTGCATCCCTTCGCCGGCGCCGCCTATGCGACGTCCAAGGCGGCGCTTGCCGCGTTGACGCGGGAAATGGCCGCGGATTTCGGCGCTGTCGGTGTACGCGTCAACGCCATCGCGCCTGGCGAAATCGACACCTCGATGCTGTCTCCGGGAACCGAGAAAATCGTCGAACATATTCCAATGCACCGGCTCGGTACGCCTGATGAAGTCGCGAAGATCATTTATGTGCTGTGCACGGATACTGCGTCCTATCTCAATGGCGCCGAAATTCACATCAATGGCGGCCAGCACGTGTAGCGCGTGTACCCATAAACCGCATGTCAGACATTTCCATCGCGCTCAACCGCGAGCAAATCGCCTGCTGCGAGAGCCTCATTCGGCCTTACGTGCGACGCACGCCGATCATACAGATCGACGGCGCTGATGTGGGCGTTGATTCGCGCGAGCTTTGTCTCAAGTTAGAATTATTTCAACACTCCGGTTCCTTTAAGGCTCGCGGCGCGTTCGCGAATCTTCTCGTTCGTAAAGTCCCGGCGGCGGGCGTTGCCGCCGCGTCGGGTGGCAACCACGGAGCGGCGGTCGCCTATGCGGCAATGACTCTGAAGATTCCAGCCAAGATCTTTGTTCCGTCTGTCTCTTCTCCAGCCAAGGTTGCGCGCATCCGTGAATACGGTGCCGATCTTGTTATCGAAGGAGATCGATACGCAGATGCGCTGGCTGCGAGCGAGGCATGGGTTAAGAAATCGGGTGCGATGCCCGTGCATGCTTTCGATCAGTACGAGACCATGCTTGGGCAAGGCACTATCGGACGGGAACTTACTGAAGATGCTCCGGATATCGACACGCTCTTCGTGTCCGTCGGAGGCGGTGGTCTTATCGCTGGAATAGCTGCCTGGTATGCGGGCGCTATCAAGATCATCGGCGTCGAGCCATTCGCCTCGCCGACGCTTACGAAGGCGTTCGAGGCTGGCCGCCCGGTAGACGCAAAAGCAGGCGGCATGGCCGCGGATTCGCTGGCGCCGCAACGCGTCGGCGAGAAGGTATTTCCAATCGCCAAAGCCTATGTACACAGCACGGTGCTTGTGACCGATGAGGCAATTAGGCAGGCACAGAAAATACTTTGGCGCACTTTGCGTCTTGTCGCGGAGCCGGGAGGCGCAGCCGCGTTCGCTGCACTGACATCTGGGGCATACAAACCGCAGACCGGCGAGCGCGTAGGCGCGATCATCAGCGGCGGCAACACGACCGCAGTCAATTTCGATCAATAACGGCGACAATGCTTGGCGCGCGACGAACAAACAGCGCGGCGAACGGTCTCTGATAGTGGTGTAAAACCCCACTCTGCTTAAACAATTCAGCGGACCTGAAAAACAAGCTTACCTCGAAAATGGCGCGACTCGCTCAGGCGATGCGCCTCGACTGCTTGCGATAGTGAATAAAGCTTGATCGCAGACGGCCTTACCGCGCCTGTCTCCATAAGCCCGGCAATGCGCTCCATCGCCTGCCGCGAACGTTCCACCGGTGGGCGTAGTGATACGACATCGCTGCGCGTCGGTCTCGGCGCCTCTACTCCCGACGCAATGAAGGCAGCGCGGCCGCCGGGCTTAAGCACGGCAAAAGATTTCTGCGCGACTTCCCCGCCCACCGTATCGAAGACGGCATCGCAGCCGCTCACGGCAGTTGCAAAATCTTGCGCGTTGTAGTCGATCACCTGGTCGGCACCAAGACCGACAACATAATCGCGGTTCGCCGCACTTGTCGTTGTGATCACCCGCGCGCCGAGGTGCTTCGCGAATTGAATCGCGAAGCCGGCGACACCGCCGGCACCGCCCTGGATCAAAATAGTTTCGCCGCGTTGCAGCCGCAGCGTGTCAGCGATCGCATTCACGGCCGTGAGCCCGGCCAGCGCGACCGCCGCCGCTTCGACGTGCGAGAGCGCACCGGGCGTCCTGCCCACGATGGCAGCTTTGATGGCCAGTTTTTCGGCGTAGGTCCCTTCTGTGCCGATACCGAGAACGCCGAAGACCGCGTCGCCGATCTTAAGATCGACGCCGCCACCTACGGTGCTGACCGAGCCGGAAAAATCCCGTCCCGGAATGAGCGGGAACTTGGCGCCCGAATGCCGCGCATATTGTCCGGAACGAAATTTCCAATCCGCCGCATTGACGCTTGCCGCGGCCACGTCGATCACGACTTCGCCCGGACCGGCAACCGGATCGGGCAGATCGCCATATTGCAGCACTTCAGGCCCGCCAAAACGCTCCAAATAGACTGCTTTCATTGATCTGCCCGAATGATTGATTGACCCTCAACCTAGTTTAATTGCAGCGCGCGGCGCGGCAAAGCGACCTATCCTTACTCCAGCCAGCGGCTCGCAGGGCAAGCAGGCTTGCCGTGCAGAGGCCTTTAGCTAGACTGCTGTCAAGATCGTCCTTACCCGGACGACGTTACCTAGGGAGGTACCGACAATGAAAAAACCCGCGGCGCACGGTGCATCCGCGTCAAGACTTGGGCTGCTTTCGACATCCGCAGCGATATTCGCTTTCGCGCTCGCCACACCGGGCTACGCGCAGTCCAATACCCCGATTAAGATAGCCGTCATAGCCGAAGCGCAGGCGGTGGCTGGCTCGTCGATCCCGCAAGCCGCGCAGCTCGCCGCCGATGAGATCAACGCGGCCGGTGGCGTTGATGGCCGTAAGATCGAGATCATCTCTTATGACAATCACTCATCGGCGGCGGAATCGGTTCGCGCATTCCAGCGCGCCGCGACCGAGGATCACGTCAATGCGGTGATCGCCAGCTACATTAGCGAGGTCGTTCTCGCCCTCGAACCTTGGACCGGCCGGCTCAAAACGGTGATGGTCACGCCCGGCGCCGCCTCCGATGTGATCACCCAGAACATCGCCAAGGACTATAATAACCTCAAATATACGTTCCACGGCTACTCGACCTCGACCAGTATCGCCGATGCGACCTGCGACGCGGCGAAGGAACTTCTGGTCAAGGATCTGCACTTTAAGAGCGCGGTGGTCATGAGCGAAGACGCGGCCTGGACCACTCCGCTTGATGCCGAGTACCTGAAATGTCTGCCGCAAATTGGCTTGAAGGTTATCGACCACATCCGCGTTTCGCCGGACACGACCGATTTCACGCCGATCTACAATAAAATCGAAGGCGAAAAACCGGACGTAATGATCACCGGCATTTCGCATGTCGGCGTGCAGCCGACGGTGCAATGGAAACAGCAGGAAGTGCCGATCCCAATGTTCGGCATTTCCTCGCAAGCGACCAATTCAAGCTTCTGGCAGGACACCAATGGCGCGGTCGAAGGTGTGCTGTACGGGGCCTTTTCCGGTCCCGGCGTCGCGGTGACCCCAAAGACGCTGCCATTCGTCGCCGCGTTCAACAAGCGCTACGGCAACAACCCTTCATATTGCGGCTACACCGCCTATGACGAGGTCTATTATATCGCCGATGCGATCAAGCGAGCCGGTTCGACCGAGCCCGATAAACTCGTCGATGCGCTTGAGAAGACCGACTGGGTCGGCGCGATTGGCCGCATTCAGTTCAAGGGTAAGGATTCGCCCAATCCGCACGCGCTCAAGATCGGGCCCGACACGATCACCGGTCTGATGCTGCAGTGGCAGGACGGCAAACAGGTCAACCTGTGGCCGGCCAACGTCGCCAATGGCAAGCTGAAGTTCCCGAAATTCGTCAAGCTCGGCGCCGCCAACTAGCGGTTCGCAACGAGAAACGGCAGGTTCTCCCCGCCCGCGCATTGCGAGCGGGGAGAATTTTTGCACCACCGCGCGTCAATCGGGGTTCTATCGATGTTGTTCTGGCAAATCCTGGTCGACGGCTTTGCGATTAGTTCCCTATATGCGCTCGGCGCAACCGGATTTGCGCTCATCTTCGGTGTTTCCGGTGTCCTCAATCTTTCGCATGGCGCCTTGATGGTGACGGCAGTTGTCGCGGCCTGGGCCGCCGGCAACGATTTACACGTGGGAGCTTACGCGGGCGCGGCGCTCGGTGTCGGTGTCGGTCTGGTCGCGACGCTCTTCACTTATTTCCTCATCGTGCGGCCGCTGCAACAGACGCGAAAAATCCGCGAGGAAGAGAAAGAGATTTTCATCCTGACTGCAACGCTGCTCTGGGGCATTATGATCCAGGAGCTGATTGCCTATCTTTACACCAACAATGCAAAGACGGTGGCGCCGATCGTCGAAGGCGTCGTGCGCATTGCCGGCGTGCGCACGCCGACGAACGAGATTTTCACGGCGGTCGTATGCTGGCTCGTCATCGGCATTTTGTGGCTCTTGGTCAACCGCACCCGTGCCGGCAAGGCTGTGCTTGCGGCTTCAATGAACCCGCGTGGCGTGACGCTTCTCGGTGTCGAGCTCGCGCATGTCTACATCGCGGTGTGGGCGATCTATGGGATTCTCGTTGGCGTTGCCGGCGTCCTGCTCGGAATGTTTCTCGGCGTTTCGTCCTACAGCGTCGGCCCGCTCACCGCGAGTGCATTCTCGATTGTCGTTTTGGGCGGACTTGGCAGCGTCTCCGGCGCGCTGATCGCCGCTTACGTCGTCGGTTACCTTGAAACGATAACCGCCTATTTGATTTCGCCCGCTTATCGCACCATCCCCGCGCTCCTTCTTTTGGTCGCGGTCATGTATGTCAGTCCGCGCGGTCTGTTGGGGCGTCGCTGAATGGGTTCACTGTCGACGAGCCGCATTCTTCTGATCGGCCTGGCCGCGGTTGTGCTAGCCTCCTTCTTGCCGCTCTGGGCCTCCGGCTACATTCTCGGCTTACTGACGCTCGCGTATTATTTCGGCGTCTTTGCCATGGCCTGGGACCTCTTGTTCGGCTTTGCCGGCGAGGTCAATTTCGGCCCGACCTTCCTGATCGGCACCGGCGCCTACACCGCGGGCATTCTCGACAATCTCTACCAGCCGCCGATCTGGATGTGCCTTGTCGCCGGAGCACTTGCGGCGGTGGCCGGCGGCGTCGTGCTGGCACTCCCGGCATTGCGCGTGCGCGGCCCTTATTTCGGGCTGACGACTCTCGTCGCGGTGCTGATGTTGCAGAACTTCATCGTGGTCGACGCCAGCCTCACGGGCGGGGAGATCGGGCTGACGGTGCCCGATGTCATCTCCATCAGTGACGCCATCAATTATCTGATCGCGCTTTGGTTCATGGCGATGAGCGGCGCTATCCTGTTCGCACTGTCGCGTTCGCCGGTAGGTCTCATTCTGCAGGCCAGCGGACAGGACGCAGTGCAGGCCGGCGCCCTCGGCTTCAACGTTACCAAACATAAGCTCACGGCGTTCATCATCAGCGCCTTCTTCTCGGGGCTAGCTGGCGCTTTGCTGATCTTTTATCTCGGCTCGGCGTCGGTTGGGACACTCGTCGACATCACCGTCGGCGTGCAGATTATCATTGCGGCGGTGGTCGGCGGCCGGCGTACGATCCTCGGCGCCGTTCTCGGCGCGGTGTTCCTCATTGCCATGAGCGAAGCGTTGCGGCCGCTCGGCGATTTGTCGAATTTCGTCGTGTTCGCGATGGCGCTTGTCGTCGTCCTGTTGTTTCCGAGCGGCTTCTTCGGCCTGCTCACGCGCGCGAGGGAGCCATCGTGAGCAACTCGGACGCCGCGCTGCTTAGCGTGAGCGGGCTGACCAAGCGGTTTGGCGGCTTGGTCGCCGTCAAAGATATGGCGCTACAAGTCGCCGCCGGCGAGATTTTGGGGCTGATCGGCCCCAACGGATCCGGCAAATCAACGGTCATGAAATTGATCATGGGCATCGAACGCCCCGACAGGGGCTCGGTGCGCATCAACGGCACCGAAGTTGCCGGCTGGCCCTCGCATAAGATCGCCCGAATGGGGGCCGGTATCGTGTTTCAGCATTGTCGTCCCTTGCACCGCCAGACCGTACTGGAAAATATCAAGCTGGCGCTGTTGCCCGACAAGCTCACCCGATTGTTCGCGGATCCTGCGATTGACGAACGCGCTCGTGATATCGCCGCACGCGTCGGGCTGAGCGCCGTGCTCGACCGGCGGCCGAATACTTTGCCGTTTGCCGGATTGCGCAAGATCGAGATTGCCAAAGCAATCGCGCGCAATCCGCAAGTGCTTCTCATCGATGAGCCGTTCGCTGGCCTCACGGCGGCAGAAACGGCAGCCTTTTCCGAACTGATCTGCGAATTGCGCGACGACGGCCGGGCCGTGCTGCTGGTCGATCACAATGTGAAGAGCGTTTCGCGTCTCGTCGATCGTGTCATGGCGATGCATGTCGGTGAGCGGATCGCCGAAGGCACCGCCGACGAGGTGATGCGCAATGAAACGGTCCGGCGTGTCTATCTCGGCGGCAGCATAGAAACCGCGGCGCGCCCGGAATCCTCGTTTCGCGACAGCAGCGTTCCGTTCCTTGAAGTTGAGAATCTCAACGTTCAATACGGCAAGGCACAAGCGCTGCAGAACGTCTCGATTCATGTGCACGCCGGCGAATTCGTTTCGGTCGTAGGCCTTAACGGCGCCGGCAAGACGACGCTATTCAACGCCATATCCGGCTTTCTGCGCTATTCAGGCGATATTCGGCGCGAGGGATCATCGCTCCGCGGCCAAACCGCGGCGAAGATCGCGCGCGACGGCATCGTGCAGTGTCCGGAAAGCCGCGAATTATTCACCGATATGACCGTTCGCGAAAACCTCGATCTTGGCGGGCATCATCTGACGCCTGCCGAAAGCAGCGAACAAATGCATTGGCTTTTCGACTTGTTTCCAATTCTTCGCGATCGCCAGAAGCAAACGGCCGGGACATTGTCCGGCGGCGAGCAGCAAATGCTGACTATCGCCCGCGCATTGATGATGAAGCCGAAACTTCTGATCCTCGACGAGCCGACGCTCGGTTTGGCCCCCGTCATTCTTGAGCAGCTCTCCAAGACGCTTGAGCGCCTGCGGCAGACGACGGCGATCACTGTGCTGCTCGGCGAGCAAAACGTGACATTCGCGCTGCCGCATTCCGACCGGGTCTATATGCTCGAACATGCGCGCATCGCCTGGGAAGGCGAACCGGCCAAATTCGCGGCCGATGCCGGAACCGGCTATTTGTAGGCGCTGCCGAAAGCCCGATTCTCAATTACGTAAGAAGTCGAGAACAGCGGTTTCGGCCAAGACTGCTTGCGGAATGCTATGCCGCGCGGATCGGGCGCGCTCCTCTGCGGTTTGTGTGGCCTGGAGATAGGCGCCGAGGTGACGCGCTCGTTCGATGATTTTTTTGTTCTCTGGCAATCGTTGCCTCTCGAAACGGCGCAGTGCCGGCTCGACATCCTCGGCGTCGAGCGCTTCGGCAAGCGCTGCGGCATCGTCCGCCGCCTTGGAAACTCCGGCGGCAACATGCGGCCGCGCCACAAAGGCGGCATCACCGATAATCGCCACTTGTCCAAAGGCGAGGTGTGGACTTTCGAGATCGTATATTGGTTGCAGAATCGGCTCCTTGATCAGCGGGACGATCGCGCGGAATTGCGGTGCCAACAGGCGTTCAGCCGCTGCGCGCATGGCTAAGACATGCTCCGAGCGAATGAGCGGCGGCGGGATGGAAATCGAATGGCCAACCCCGTTGCGATCGGTCAAGAGTTGCGGCAGCTCGTTCGTTTCCTCGGCGGGCCGGTACCACACCACGTTGTAGCGCCGCTGGCCTTCGCGCACCTCATTATTGGCTCCGACAACCGGATAACCGATGCACTGTTCGCCGGGCGGCAGGCAGAACGCCATCGTCATGAAGATTTCGCGATGAACGGTCGGCGGAATTACGCGCTCCGGCAAGAGGGCGCGCCAGGCGACGTAGCCCGCATAGAGTGGCAGAATGTGCGGTAGGCATTGCTGCCGCACGGTCGAGCGCAGGCCGTCGGCGCCGATCAGCACGTCGGCGCCAACCGAGGGTCCATCGGCAAAATGCGCCAGGATCCCGTCGGCGCTCTGCTCGAAGGCGTTGAGACCCCGGCCGCGATGGTATCGCTCGGCCGGAAAGGCATCGCGCAGGAGCCGGTACACACGCTGCCACGCGGTGAGCACTTGCGGGCATTCGAGCGTCGTCGTCACCGCGCCGGATTGGTCGATGATCTTTCGCGTGCTCATGGCGACGCCCAGATCCCGCGTTTCGAGCCCAAGCCCATTCATGCGCGCGATCAGTTCGGCCTGCGCCACGATGCCGGCGCCGCGGTCGGCCAGTTCCTTTTCCACCCGCTCGAAGACCTCGACGTCCCAGCCGCGGCGGCGCAGCATGATGG
>DATAYT010000309.1:0-8450 GCA_036272395.1 Xanthobacteraceae bacterium | reverse complement strand
CCGGCCGCCACATTGAGCCCAACCTGACCCTGGACCGACAGCGGCTGTAATGCGACCGAGTGGTTGGACCCGCCGACCAGCACATTGGCGCCCAGGCCCGCGGCGACGGTCGCCTCGGCAGTCGCACCGGCATATGTCCCGGTCAGCATTCCGGCGTAGCGGTTGGTGTCGGCGAACACGCCCCAGACCATCGCGCCGCCGGAAGTGAAGCCGACGTCCACGCCGATCCGAGTCATGGTGCCGGTATAGGCTTCGGGCGGCCCCCCATCCGGCTGGAAATTGCAGCTCACATTGCGTTGCGAGGCTACGACCAGGCCGACGCCGGCTGAAATTGAGCAGGCGAGCGTGCCGACCTGCACGCGCCTCGGCTGCGCATCGGCTGGAACAGCTGCTGCCGCCACTACCGCCGCCGCTCCGACGAGCGCGGCCACCATACCCCTAAACGCCATATCTCTACTTGCTCCCTCACACGAACCCGGACGGGTCCTTTTCATTATTCTAGGGGAGAACGCCCCCCGCGTCTCGCGCCGTTTTGCGCATGATTAAAATGCGCGCTTAGAAGAATCCCAGGGACTCGCAGCCGTTGCCGGCTAAAAAACTGCCTTTAGCGCGCTTGTTCGGGATATCGATGATGTGCACCGAACCGTCGCCCTGACAGGCGACGAACAGTTCGCCGTCGCGGAATGCCATGTCCATGGGCTGCGATCCGACCTTGATCGCGGTCTGCTCAAGAAATGATGGATCGATCAAACTGACCGTGTCGCTGTTGAGACTGGTTACGGCAAGAAGGCTGTTGTCCGGCGCGTAACGCGCGATCTGCGCCGGCTTCGGTACATTCTTGAGCACGAGTTCCTCGCGCACCCGGCCGGCTTCGGTGTCGATCAAAAACAAAGTCGGCTGCGCATCGTCGACCGCGATCACGGTGCGGCCGTCGGGCGCAATCGCGATCCCGGCAAGCGGCCTTGGCGTTTTGATCTTGTCGAGCAATTTCCGCTTCGGCAGATCGATCACCGAGACCGTGCCGTCTTCTTCGTTCTCGGTATAGAGGCGCTGGCCGTCCGGCGCGATGATCAGCCGATGGCCATTGGTCGAGCCGGAATCGATGGCGTCGACGACTTTGTTGGTGTGGCGATCGATCACCACCACTTTGGCCGAGTTTTCGCAGGTAATGTAGATGAAGCCGTCCGGCCCGAGCTTGAGCGTATGCGGGGCGATGTATGGACGCAGATCGATAGTCGCGACAAGAGCGCGCTTGTGCAGATCGCACACGCAGAGGTGGTGCTGCGGATTGGGATTGCGGCCGTGAATGCCGTCGCCGAAGATCGGCACATAGGCGCGGCCGGTTTCCGGGACCACCAGCAATTCGTGCACGGTGCGCGGGAAGCCGTCGATCACCACTTCCGTCGCATAGGTCTGCGGATTGAGAAACAGGACTTTGGTTCCGATTTTGTCGACCGCGATCATCCCGTGTGAGTTTTTGCCGGTGGTCATTCTTTCTTCCATTCAGGAGGATGAATAGTCTATGCCGTCATGCCGGTGCTTGTCCCGGCCATGACGGTTACCATGAAAGTCATAGGGAGCCTGTCTGATGACTGCCGTTGCCAGCCGGAACATCAAATATGTAGGCCACACCGACCAAGGCGGCCGCGGCGACGGCGTTCAGGTGATGGTCAATCGCGGCTACGCTTATATCGGCCACGGTTTCTCCAACGGCATCACCGTCATCGACGTGCGCGATGCCAAGCATCCAAAACCGGTGAATTTCCTCGCCTGCCAGCCCAATACACGCGCGCATCACCTGCAGACGCACGAGGACCTCTTGCTCGCCGTCAACGGCCCCAGCGTCTGGACCATGCAGGTCAGCCAGGAAGCGTATTTTTCCGGCACGTCGGCGGCGGCGCTGGAAGGGCAGAAATTTACTGGGGGCTTGCGCGTCTACGATATCTCGCGCGGCGAGGCACCGCGCGAAATATCGTTTCTGCCGCTCGGCGGCTTGGGACCGCATCGCATCTGGTATGTCGGCGGCCGCTACGCCTATGTCTCCGTGCATCTGCCGGAATTTTCCGATCATGTGCTGGTGATAGTTGACATGGCGGAGCCGACCAAGCCGCATGTGGTCGGCAAATTCTGGCTGCCTGGGATGTGGACGGCCGGCGGCGAGACGCCGACTTGGAGCAAAGGCAAGCGCTATGCGCTGCATCACGCTTTGGTCGCCGGCAACCTTGCATTTGGCGCGTGGCGCGACGGCGGCTTGAGCGTGGTCGACGTCGTCGATCCGCAAAAACTGAAGATGATCGCCTACCGCAATTGGGATCCACCGTTCGGCGGCGGCACGCATTCGCCCTTGCCGCTGCCGGATCGCAATCTGCTTGTGGTTGCGGATGAAGCCAATTTCGCCGAGTGCAAGCTCGGCTTGCGCTATATCTGGATCTTTGACATTCGCGAACCGTCCAATCCGGTAAGCATTGCCACGATGCCGATTCCGGACGAAGCCGACTACTGCAAGAAGGGCGGCAATTTCGGCCCGCATAATTTGTGGGAGAACCGGCCGGGCGCATTTCAAAGCTCGCGCATCATTTTCGCCACCCTGCACAATGCCGGCGTGCGCGCCTATGACATCGCCAATCCATTCGCGCCACGCGAAATCGGTTTCTTCGTGCCGCCCGACCCGGAGCGCATGTACGATCCGCGCCCCAACCGGCCGAAGGTCATTCAGTCCGCCGACTGTTTCGTTGACGCGCAGGGCCTGATGTATGTGACCGACACCAACGCCGGGCTGTACGTTTTACAGTTTGAAGGCGCTTAAGTTTGATTGTGCGGGAGTGTCTGCACCAGTGCGAGTCTGCATTGACAGCGGCGCGTCGGCCTTTCACAGTTGAACTGATACAAGCCCGCTTAAGCGGTCAAACAAACAGGATGGGGAGGGAACGAGATGGCCCAGACAATCGAGGCCTTTGTCGGAACGGCACTCGATGAAGCAAAGATTTCCCCGCTTCATCGCCGCGTCATCGCCCTGATCGCTGCCGGCTATTTCTTCGATGTCATCGACTTTACCATCCTCGGCTCGCTGATCCCCTACATCATCAAATCGGGCTTTACCTCGCCAGCCGAAGCAGCGGCGATCGGCAGCGCTGCCATCTTTGGCATGTGCATCGGCACCGCCGGCCAAGGCGAACTCAGCGATCGGTTCGGGCGTCGCTTCATCTATCAGTTCAATTTGTTGTTGTTCGGCATCTTCACCATCCTCGGTGCGCTTGCGCCTAACGTGACGCTGCTGGTGATTTGCCGCTTCATTGCTGGCCTTGGGCTCGGCGCCGAACAGCCGCTTGCTTTCGCCTATGCCGGCGAATATTCGCCGAAACGCATCCGCGGCCGCATCCTCGCCATCGTGCATTTCATCGGCGGCGCAATGGTGTGGCCGATCGGCACCGCGCTGGTGCTGTGGTTCGGCAGCATGTTCGAATCCGCCGAAACGGTCTGGCGTGGCGTCTGGATCCTGATCGGTATTGGAGCGCTGATCGTCTGGGTGTTCCGCTTCACGCTGCCGGAATCGCCGCGTTTTCTCGCGACCCATGGCAGGGGCGAACAGGCACTGCAAGTGCTCAGCCGACTCGGCATTGCCGGACCGACGCAACCGCTGGCAACCGATGCCGCCAGCAATACGCGGAGCGATCCAATCCTCTTAGTCTTGCGGGTGTTCCCGAGGCGCGTCATCGCCGGCATGATCTGCTTCACCGCGTTCTTTGGCATCGCCGTTGGGCTTGGCGCCTGGCTGCCCAACATCATGAACGCCAAGGGCTTCTCGATCACCAAGTCGCTGCAATACACGCTGGTGATGAATTTCGCGGTGCCGACCGCGAGCATCTTCATGATGTACGCGCTCGATAAATTCGGCCGCAAGATCACCTCGGTCTGCGCCTTCATCGGCGCCGGCATCATGGCCATTGTGTTCGGCAATGCCGGCACGCCGGCCGAGCTGATGATTGCCGGTTTCATCATGGTGTTCTTCGTGCAGGTTGCCGGCAACGCGATGCAGATTTTTGCCTCGGAAGTGTTTCCGACCAATGCACGAGCCTCGGGCTTTGGCCTCGCTTCTGGCGTTGGCCGCCTCGCAACCGCCTTCATCTTGCCGACGATCCTGTGGGTGCAGAACGGCTTCGGCCTGACCACGGTGTTCGTCTGCCTGGCGAGCCTGCTGTTCATCGCCGCCGTGTCGGTGACACAGCTTGGTCCCGAGGCGCGACAGAAGGGGCTGGACGAGCTCGCGCCGCCGACGGGGTGATTTTTTCCTCTCCCCGAGGGGAGAGGGAATCTTTTACTGCAAATTGCCGCAGAAGCGCTGGATGCGCGTGCACGCCTCTTCCAGTGCGCTGGTCGCAGTCGCATACGAAATGCGGAACGATTTCCCGACGCCGAACGGCGTGCCCTGCACCACCGCGACGCCCTCAGCCTCCAGCAACTCGGTGACGAAATCCTCGTCGGTCGCGAGGTTCTTGCCGGTCGGCGCCATTTTGCCGATGGTGCCCGCGCAGGACGGATAAACGTAAAACGCCCCTTCCGGCTTGGGGCATTGGATGCCGCGCGCCTGATTGAGCATCGAGACGCAGAGATCGCGCCGTTCCTTGAAGATCTTGTTGTGCTTGGCGATGAAGTCCTTCGGGCCGTCGAGCGCCTCGACCGCCGCCCATTGCGCCACCGCCGTCGGATTTGACGTCGATTGCGATTGGATCATCGCCATCGCCTTGATCAAGTTCTCCGGTCCGCCGGCAAAACCGATGCGCCAGCCGGTCATGCAATAGGCCTTCGACACGCCGTTCACGGTCAACGTGCGTTCGTAAAGCCGCGGCTCGAGCTGGGCCGGCGAGTAGAACTCGAAATCGTCATAGACGAGATGCTCATACATGTCGTCGGCCATGACGTGGACGTGCGGATGGCGCACGAGGACATCGGTGATGGCCTTGAGTTCGTCGCGCGTATAGGCGGCGCCGGTCGGATTGGACGGCGAGTTGAAGATGATCCACTTGGTGCGCGGGGTGATCGCGCGCTCCAGCGCCGCGGCCGTCATTTTGTAGCCGGCCTCCATGGCGGTGACGACCGGCACCGGTTCGCCCCCGGCCAATAGCACCATCTCCGGATAGCTCACCCAATACGGCGCGGGGATGATCACCTCGTCGCCCGAATTTATGGTCGCGACCAGCGCATTGTAGAGCACCTGCTTGCCGCCGGTGCCGATGATGATCTGCGAGGCCTTGTAGTCGAGCTTGTTCTCGCGCTTGAACTTGCGCGCCACCGCCGCCTTGAGTTCGGGGATGCCGTCGACCGCGGTATATTTGGATGCTTTGCCGTCGCGGATCGCCTTGATCGCCGCTTCCTTGATGTTCTCCGGCGTGTCGAAATCCGGCTCGCCGGCGCCGAGCCCGATGACATCGCGGCCAGCGGCTTTGAGCGCACGCGCTTTGTCCGTCACGGCGATGGTCGCCGACGGCTTGATGCGCATGATCTGGTCCGCGAGAAAGGCCATTGCGATTCTCCAATTTCAGGCGGCTCGCTTGGTAATGCCGGTCGGGCGCTCAGGCAAGCATTAAAGCCCGATTCGCTTTCACATCTGCGGCATTTTCCTTATTGCCGCGTTCCGCGCGCAACACCCGATCCTGCCGCGGGAACCCGAATATCGATCGAGATGTTGCAGGGCAGCACCCTCGACGACGCACGACATCAAAGCTGCGCTGCGCCGCGCCGCCCTGCTTGCCATGACATTGCCGCCCTGACGTCTTAAACAACTGTAATAGCGGCGCGGTCGACGCCGCGGGGAATGAGCCTGATGTTCACGCTCTATTCGATGCAAAGTTCGGGTAACAGCTACAAAGCGCGGCTCGCATTGGCGCAGCTGCATGTCCCGTATCGATTGATAGAAGTCGACATCCTCAAAGGCGAAAGCCATACGCCCGAATTTCTGGCAAGGAATCCAAACGGTCAGGTGCCGCTTCTGGAAGTGGCGCCGGGCCGATATCTGGCCGAATCAAACGCGATTCTTTGGTACATCGCCGGCGGCACCCCGCTCGCGCCCGAGGATCGCATCGGACGGGCCGAAGCGCTGCAATGGATGTTCTTTGAACAGCACAGCCTCGAGCCCAATCTCGGCGCCGCCTATTTCTGGCTCACCCTGGTCAAAGGCGGCCGGGAATTGCAGCAGCACGCGCTCGAAGACTGGATGGAGGAAGGCAATCGCGCGCTCGGCGTGATGGAGAAGCACGTCGCGGTGCACGACTTCTTTGTCGCCGGCCATTACACGATCGCCGACATCGCGCTCTACGCTTATAGCCATATCGCCCAGCAATGCGATTACGACCTGGCACCGTTTCCGGCGATCCGTGCCTGGCTTGATCGCGTCGCCGAGCAGCCCGGCTACGTGCCGATGGAGTTTCGGCCCGCGGCCGTCATGCCGGTGCTCTGATCCGGAATTCTCACCACCAGGAACTTATTCGACCTTGATGCCGGCGGCTTGGATGATCGGCCACCATTTGTCGATCTCCGCCTTATGATAGGCGGCAAGCGCCGCCGGGCCCTGCTGCTCGCGCGGAAAGATAACTTGACCGATGGTCTCGAGCCGCTGCTGCACGGCGGGATTGGCCAACGCGCTCATCACCGCCGCGTCGAGCCGATCGACGGCCTCTTTTGGCGTTCCTTTGGTGGTCCACAGCGCGTGCCAGAAATTGATCGTCGCTCCGGGAATGCCGGATTCGATCATGGTCGGCGTCTCGGGCGATTTTGGCCAACGCTGCTCGCTGAATACCGCAAAAGCTTTGAACTTCGCGGCTTGCACATAGGCGAGACCCGAGCTCGCTTCGAGACAAGACAGATCGATTTGGCCGCCGATCAGATCCTGCATGGCCGGCGCCGCGCCGCGATAAGGCACGTATTGCAGGTGCAATCCGGTCTTCTGCGCAAAATAGAGTCCGCAAAGATGCGCGGCGCTACCGGTGCCGACGGTACCGAAACTGGTCGGCTCGGACCGCGCTTTCATCCAGGCGATCAGTTCCGGCATGGTCTTCGGCGGCAGGGCTTCCTTGCCGATCATCCACAACGGCGACGCCGCAAGCAGCGAGATCGGCTGCAGGTCGCGCACGATGTCGTAGTCGAGCGGATAGATCGCCGGCGATGCGACATGGCTCGACCACTGGCCGATGCCGATCGTGTAACCGTCGGGCCTGGCATGGACGACGCGGCCGGTGGCGATCGTACCGCTGCCGCCGCTTAAGGTTTCAACCACCACCGGCTGGCCGAGCGGTCCTTGCATGGCATCGGCAACGATGCGCGCCAGCGTGTCGGTTGGACCGCCTGGCGGAAATCCGACCATCATCGTGACCGGACGCGTAGGGAAAATCTCTGCCGCCGCAGGCGTCGCGGCGGCGATCAGCGCAGACAGCGCGATGGCAAAACCCGCCATGCCGTTTCGCTTCATGTGGTCCGCCGCCATGGCAACTCTGTCGCTGTGCTGACGTTTGAACGATGACACGGGTCGGCGCGGGCGAAAAGGTCAGCAGTTCTGTCGTGATGCGAGCACCCGCCGCAATCACGCCGTATACAGGTCGCCGCTGGGCCGTTGACGCGGGCTCAATTCCGCAAGCCCGATTGACGCAAGTACGATTGACGCGCGCTACTAACGGCCTGTAACCAACCGCCATGTTATCGCGCTTCGAACGATTCTTGACGCCAACGGCGCGACCGGAGCACCCGGAACCGCCGCCGAGCCTGCTCGCCTTCCTGTGGCATTTTGCCCGGCAGGCCAAATGGCTGTTCGCGGCGCTGTTCGTCGTCGAATTGCTGGTGGCGCTGAGCGACAGCGCGGTGCCGTGGTTTATCGGCCGGGTCGTAACGCTGGTCACCAAGACGCCGCCTGAACGGCTCCTCGCCGACGGCTGGCCTTGGCTGCTCGGCATGGCGCTCGTCGTGCTCGTCGCGCGGCCAGTTGTGACCTTCACGCGCTACCTGATCACCAACCAGGGGATCGCCGCGCCGTTTACCGGATTGATCCGCTGGCAAGCGCATTGGCACGTGGTGCGGCAGAGCTGGGCGTTTTTCCAGAACGACTTCGCCGGGCGCATTTCCAACCGCGTGATGCAGACCGGCCCGTCGGTACGCTCGACCCTGACCGCGACCATTACCACCGTCTGGTACATTCTGGTCTATGGCGCCTCCGCCATCGCCTTGACCGCAGCCGCCGATCGCTGGCTCGCCGTACCGATCCTGCTGTGGTTTTTCGCCTATACCGCGTTGCTCGTATATTTCGTACCGCGCATGCGCGACCGCTCGAAACGATCCTCGGAAGCGCGGTCGGCGCTGATGGGCCGGATCGTCGACAGCTACACCAACATTCTCACGGTCAAACTCTTTGCGCGTGCCACCGACGAAGACCACTACGTACGCAAGGCGGTCGATCGTCACGTCGA
>DATAYT010000308.1:0-17181 GCA_036272395.1 Xanthobacteraceae bacterium | reverse complement strand
CCCAGATGGGTCCAGTCGGCGTGGATGAAAGCGTAAGTGAAGAAAGTCCACAGATCGGCGGCAAAACCGCCGGGAAGCGAGCCGATTGCGATTTCGCTGCCATAGCGCGCCGGAATAAAGCCGAAGGCCAGGACAAAATCGGTGTCCTGCTCGTCGGTTAGCAGAAAAAGGCGCACAGCATGCAGCAGCACCAGCACCGCGACACTCGCCACGATGGGTGCCGGAACGTTGAAGATGGGTTCTCGGGATTTGGCCGCGGACTGCTCGGTCAAGATCGCACCTGATGTTTGCCGAGATAGGCCGCGGCGTCGGCCGGAACAAGCGGTGGCCACCGCCGAACGCCGCTTTCAGTGCAAAAACAAGAGGGAGGACCAAGGTCCTCCCTCTCGCAGCTTGCGCGGATGCGCAACTAGCGCCGGGTTTATGCCTTCACACGACCTGGCGCGGTCACGCCCCTTCGCCTCCCGTATTCGTCGCCGAAACCCTATGTGGGCGGCCGATCCTGGCCAATCTCAACCTTTCGTTAAGCTTAACGCGTCGGCAAGCTTTGTGGCTCGGACCGGCAAATCAACTCAGCGCAGGCGCTATTGTCCCGGCAGTTTGATCACGACTTGAGCGCAACTATCGTCAAGCACCGATCGCGAGATATTTGCCCAAGCCGCAACTGCAACCGTTTTACTTAAAATTGAATCGGTCCGCTTAGCGGCGCCGCAAAAGCTTTGTGCGAAACGTGGCCCCAACGATAAGGGAAGGGGTCACAATGAATTGCGTTACAGGAGCCAAGCGCGGGGTAACCGCGTGCGTCATTCTGATGACGTTCGGCGTGGCACTGTTCGCTTCCGCGACCGTGAGCCGGGCGCAAGAGCATGCGCCCTATATCGGCATCGGCCCGGTCACGAGCGCGCCGATCGGCTGGGCCGAATTTTGTGTCGAATATGCGCCGGAATGCGACACCACGCCTTCGGTGCCGCGCGACGTCGTCTTATCGACGCGCGCCTGGACCGAACTCAAGCGCATCAACATCGCCGTTAACACCAGCGTCAAGCCGATGACCGACATGGATCATTGGGGTGTCGTCGAACGCTGGAATTATCCGGACGATGGCTACGGCGATTGCGAGGATTATGCGTTGCAGAAGCGCAAGCTCTTGATGCTGGCCGGCTGGCCGCACGAGGCGCTGCTCATGACGGTGGTGCGCGACCACAACGGCAACGGTCATGCCGTGCTGACGGTCAAGACCGACCGTGGCGAGTACATCCTCGACAATCAGACCAACGACGTCTTGTCCTGGGCGGACACCGGCTACCGCTTCGTGAAGCGGCAGTCACAATCCGACCCGAACGTTTGGGTTTCGCTCGGCGAGCCGCGCGCAGCGCCGGCCACCGCGTCATCGCGCTGAGCACACGAGAAAGGATACGCGTTCCCGGTCACGTCCCCACCCCTCCCCGTCCCCAGACCGGGTTCGCGGCGGCCGGCCTCCCCCAAGGCCGGCCGCATTTTTTTGCAGCCGGCCCGGGGCGAATGGACTAAGGCTAGTCAGCGCACGGTCACTGTGAAAGAGGACGGCAGAAGCGGGACCAACTCGATGCATAATTCGCCAATGAGCATTCCCGAGCAGCAAACCCCACCAATTGAAGAACGCGTCGGAAGCATGCTGGGAAAAATTATTGTTCTGGCGCTTTGCGCCATGCTGCTTTGGGGCTATTCCACGACCTTCCTGGGGCAGATTGGATTATTCTGATCGCAGTTACTAGCCTGCACGCGACGCTTCAAACAGGAACCAGGTGCGGCGCTCGGCCTCGTCGATCCAAACCTCAAGCAGGCTTGCGGTGGCAACATCGCCGTGCTCGTCGCATAGATCGTGCGTTTCCCGCATTCGCGCCACCAGCTGTTTATTGTCGTCGCGCAGTTCGGCGAGCATGTCCATCGGCGTGACAAAATCCGCATCGTTGTCGGCAACTCGTTGCAAACGAGCGATGTGGCCGATCGAACGCAGCGTGGTACCGCCGATCTTGCGTACCCGCTCGGCGATGGCATCGGTGGTCGCAAAAATCTGTTCGCCTTGCTCGTCCAACATCAGGTGGTAATCCCGGAAATGCGGCCCGGACACGTGCCAATGGAAGTTCTTGGTCTTCAGGTATAGGCCGAACATGTCGGCAAGGAGAATATTGAGCGCGCCGGCGAGGTCACGCACAGCATTCGGTGTCAAATCGGTGGGGGTTGCAAGCGGAGCGGTTCGCAGCACTTTGGCTTCCTGAACTGTCATTGGGGCTCTCCTTCGCACATCTTGAGCAAACATTGCGCATCCCGGCATTCGGCGCGCGCGGTCCTTGCCGAAAACAGGTGCTCAGGAGGCGGTCGGCGCGCAACTGCTTTGCCAGCCTCTGTGGCGGTTATCCCAATTGGCTCGGGCTTTTTTTGCTGTGTTCGATTTGGACCGTGCGTTCAAGGAACGCTGCGTCTTGAGTTCCAGTTCCCCTGGAGCCCAGGGGATTTTCAGTTCGTTGAATAAGCTATTGAATTTGCAACGTTCGAAGCTCTTCCCGGCGAGCCGGGGAGGCCGCCCGGCTCGTCAGCCGATCGGTTTGAGCTGCTTCGCATATTGCTTGAAGCGCCGCACGTAAATATCGGCAGCTGCGGCGATCCCCCCAATCGCGGCATCATCGAGGGTCCGCACGGCGCGGGCCGGGGCACCGACGATCAGCGAACGTTCGGGAAAGCTTTTGCCTTCCGTGATCAGCGCACCGGCGCCGACCAGGCAATTGGCTCCGATCCGCGCGCCATTGAGCAGAATTGCGCCCATGCCGACCAAGCTGTTGGCGCCAATCGTGCAGCCATGCAGGATGACATTATGGCCGATCACGCAATCCGGCCCGATCGTCATCGGGAAACCGGGATCGGTATGCAAAGTGGCATTGTCCTGAATCTGCGAGCGCTCGCCGAGCTCGATCCATTCATTATCGCCGCGCAAGACCGCGCCAAACCAGACGCTGGCCTCGCGCTTCAGCCGCACTTTGCCGATCAGGGTCGCCGTTGGTGCGACCCAATAGGCCCCCTCCTCCGGCAATTCCGGACGCATTCCGTCGAGTTCATAGATCATCGCGGTGCCGCCTCTTGACGCGCGCATTCATCCAACTGGCGCTGCCAAGATCGGAAATTGCCGGCGCGGCGGCAAGCGGTCCATTCCGGCGCAGCCGTTGCGGCGAACGGCGTGTCCCGCTAGGAGATGGCGGGGGCGCACCAATAATTCACGTATTTTGGCGGGAGTTTTTCTGATGGCCTTGCGGTTATGCGCCTGCATCATTGCCGCCGTCCTCGTACTCGCCGCCGCGCCGTTGCAGGCGCGGGCGCTCAATATCGTGGCGATCGGCGCCAGTAACACCACTGGCTTCGGCGTCGGCGAGCAGAACGCCTATCCCGCCGTGCTGGAGCGACTGCTGCGCCAGAAGGGCATCGATGCGCATGTCACCAATGCTGGGGTGAATGGCGACGTCACCTCTGGCATGCGCAACCGCCTCGACGCCGCCGTGCCCAAGGGCACCGACATCGTCATTCTACAGCCGGGCGGCAATGATCTGCGTTTCTTAGGTAGCAAACAAGCGCGTACCACCAATGTCGCGGCGATGGTGCAGCGCCTGCGCGCACGCGGCATCCGCGTCATTGTCTATGATCCGGATCCGGTGCCGCCCGATTTTTATCAATGGGATGGCATCCACTTTAACGCCGCCGCGCACGCCAAAATCGCGGCCACGCTGGCGGCGCAAATTGCTACCACGGCAAAGCCGGCGGCGGCGGCGCAAACTTCAGCGCCGTCGCTGGAATCGACGTCGACGACCGCGCCCTCGACCGCGGCGCCTGCAACCCCTAAGCCTTAGTAATTAAGCTACCCGTGCAATACTGCTCGTCGTGATTCGTTTCGAACCGGCGGCAGCATGACTGCGCATGCGCTTCCCCACGCAAAGACTCGTCGCGGCAAGACCGCCGTGCTCACCGGGCCTTTTCTCGTTCTCGTGCTCACAGTCGCAGCAGGCGTAGGCTGCGTCTCCTATCTGTTGTGGCCGACCTGGCCCAGCGACCCGCCTGTCCTTGATGTGCCGGCTCTGCCTGTCACCGTCGGCGGCGTGCTCTTCGAGGTGCCGCCCGCGTCAATCCGAGCCAAGCTGCAGCGTCAGGCCGGCCAGCACGAGCGGATCGATCTCGTTTTCTCGTGGCCGGAATTCTCGCCGCCGCCGAACGATCGCGGCTTGCCCGACAATCGTCCGATCGATGAGGAGAACGCGACGGCGGCGCTGGCCGAGGCCGAAAGCGGCCGGCTGTTCGTGACAATTGTGAGCTTGGCCGGAGTGCTGCCGCCGCTCGAGCGGCTGCGCACGATCTATCCGCGCTATGTCGCCGCGCAAGCGGCGGCGGGTCCTGACGGGCTTGCCATTCTGCCGTTTCGCAGCGCCACGCCTTATGACGGCGAAGACCTCGTTTATGCCGCAAACAATCCGGAACAGTTTTTCGCCCGCTGCACGCGTGCTGCCGGTGCGGTTCAGGGCACCTGCATCAGCGAACGAGCGCTCGATGGCGCGCAGATCAGCGTTCGTTTTCCACGCGACTGGCTAAGCGACTGGCGCAATATCGCAGCGGGCTTCGATCGGCTGGCGACACAACTGCACCCGGACACAAGGTAGCGGGCTATTCCAGGTCGGCGCCGAGAATGGCCATCTGGAAATTGTAGGCGCGCTCGTCGTCCTCGTCGTCGACAAATAAGACGCCGATGAACTCGTCGCCGACATAGACCTCGGCGGAATCCTCTTTCTTCGGCCGCGGCACCACGCGGATGCGAGCATTGCCAAACAGCTTTTTCAAATAAGCGTCAAGTTTGCGAACTTCCTGAACGTCCACCGCCTATCTCCGCAATTGTGATGAAAAGCTCATCGCGAGCTTCGGCATCGAACCTGATGATATCCGATCATCGCCGCCAGCGTATGACGTGAAAGCCGCGCGGCGATGACCCCTCATAGCTCGTCCTGAAACATCTGGTCCATCGAACGCGCCGGCTCGGGACAGCCGGCCACGCCGATTACCTTGGCCGGCACGCCCGCCACCGTGACGTTGTTCGGCACCGGCTTGATGACAACCGAGCCGGCGGCGATGCGGGCGCAATGGCCAACTTCGATATTGCCGAGAATTTTGGCCCCAGCGCCAATCATGACGCCGTAGCGGATTTTCGGATGGCGGTCGCCCGCTTCCTTGCCGGTGCCGCCGAGCGTTACGTCGTGCAGCATGGAAACATCGTCATCGATCACCGCGGTCTCGCCGACCACAAGACCGGTGGCATGGTCGAGGAAAATACCGCGGCCGATTTTCGCCGCTGGGTGGATGTCGCACTGAAACACCGCCGATGCGCGGCTTTGCAGATAGAGCGCAAAGTCCCGGCGGCCCTTGGTCCACAGCCAATGCGCCAGCCGATACGTCTGAATAGCGTGGAAGCCCTTGTAGTAGAGCACCGGTTCAATGAGACGACGGGTGGCGGGATCGCGATCGGCGGTCGCCATGATGTCGGCGCGAAAAGCCTCGCCGATCGCCGGAACGTCCTTGAGCGCGTCGGCATAAGCTTGGCGGACTAACTCGCCGGACAATGTCGGGTGATCGATCTGTCCAGCCAATCGATAAGCAATCGCGGCTTCAAGCGTATCGTGGTGCAGGACGGTCGAATAGATGAAAGCGGCGAGCTCTGGCTCGCGCCGCACGATATCTTCGGCCTCGCGGCGAATGCGCGCCCACACGGGATCGAGCTTGTCGATGGCCGGCCGCGTCTGATGCTGTGCCATTGCAGGGCCTCCGGAAACTGGCGGGACCTTCTATCATATTGGGCGGGACCATGCCCAATGCCAAAAGCCGGCCAACGACCCATAGGCCAATGAATGATGCAACCAGTTCAATGGCCTATCCCGGGCCGTCATCGCTGCTGTGCCAAAAATTCGAGCACCGCGGACTTAAACACCCGGTCGCCGACCGCCAACATGTGGTCGCGCCCGGGAATAACAAGGGCTTTCGCGCCCGGGATCAGCGCAGCAAGGGGCTCGGGCGAGCCAGCGATCAAGTCATTCTCGCCGACCGCGACCAGGAGCGGCGCCGCAATTTTGGCGACCCCACTGCGGCTCAGCGTCTGCCGCGAACCGCGCATGCAGGCGGCCAGCGCGTGTAAATCCGATCTGGTCTGCTCGGCAAAGGCGCGGAAAATGTAGGCCGTCGGATCGGTGACGTCGGCAAGCGATGGCGCGTCGAGCGCGTCGGCAATCGTATCCGGCAATCCGACGCCTTCGACCAGGCGAAAGCCGAGCCCGCCCAAGACGGCAGCGCGAACGCGATCGGGATGCGCCAAAGCCAGGAACGCCGTGATCCGCGCCCCCATCGAGTAACCCATGACATCGGCGCGTGTCAGGCCGAGATGATCGAGCAACGCGCGCACATCCTCGGCCATAATCGCGCTGTGATAGGCGGCCGGGTCATAGAGCTTGCCGGAGGCGCCATGGCCGCGATTGTCGAGCGCGATCGCGCGGCGCCCGGCGCGAGTTAATGTCGTGATCCAACCCGGCGCGACCCAATTGACCTCTTTGTTCGACGCAAAGCCGTGGACGAGCACAATTGGCTCGCCCTCCCCTTCGTCAAGGAAAGCGATCTCCACGCCGTCATGTGTGAATTGCGGCATGCCGGGACCATACGGTCTCGCCGCCCGAAAGCGAAGGCGCAACGGGGATGCCTGCTGACACTGGTGATGTCGGCTCCGGATCGGGCTAGGCTGTGGCAATAACCGAACGGGAGGATACTCATGCGTCGGCTTGCCACTCTCGCGGCTTTGCTTGTCTTCTCCGCTGGCGCGGCGCACGCGCAAGTTTCCGATGAGGTGGTGAAAATCGGCGTCTTGACCGATTTGTCCGGCCCGGCGGCGACCGCAACGGGTCCCGGTTCGGTCACCGCCGCGCAAATGGCAGTCGAGGATTTCGGCGGTAAGGTTTTGGGCAAACCGATTGCCGTTGTTTCCGCCGACCACCAGATCAAGCCCGATGTTGCCGCCGGCATCGCGCGGCAATGGTACGACGTCGACAAGGTCGATCTGATTGTCGACGTTCCGGTTTCGGCGGTAGGCTTGGCGGTTCAGCAGGTAGCCAACGACCGCAAGAAGCTCTTTATCACCCATTCGACGGGCACGGCCGATTTCCACGGCAAATTCTGTACGCCTTATACGATGCAATGGGTGTTTGACACCCACGCGCTCGCGGTTGGCACTGCGCAAGAGGTCGTCAAGCGCGGCGGCGACACGTGGTTTTTCCTGACTGCCGACTACGCTTTCGGCCATTCGCTTGAGCGCGATGCGACGCAGGTCATCGTCCAGAACGGCGGCAAGGTGATCGGCTCGGTGGCGCATCCGTTTTCGACCCCCGACCTGTCGTCCTTTATCCTTCAGGCGCAATCGTCCAAGGCCAAGATCATCGGGCTCGCGAGCGGCCCGCCCGACAACGTCAACGCGATCAAGCTCGGCGGCGAGTTTGGCCTGTTTCAAGGCGGCCAGCAGATGGCGGGACTGTTGGTGCTGATCACCGACGTCAACGCCCTCGGGCTCAAAGCGGCGCAGGGCCTATTGCTGACGACGTCGTTCTACTGGGACACCGACGATAAGACCCGCGAATGGTCAAAGCGCTTCTTTGCCAAGGTCAATCACATGCCGACGATGTGGCAAGCCGGCGTCTATTCGTCAGTGATGCATTATCTCAAGGCGATCCAAGCCGCCGGTACCGACGAGCCGCTCAAGGTCGCGGCCAAGATGCGCGACATGCCGATCGAGGACTTCTTCGCGCACAATGGGCGTTTGCGCGAGGACGGGCTGATGGTGCACGACTTGATGCTGGTGCAGGTGAAAAAGCCGGAGGATTCGAAGTACCCATGGGATTATTATCAGATCCTCACCCGCATTCCGGGAGAACAGGCGTTTGGTCCGCCCAATCCGGCCTGTCCGCTAGTCAAAGGGTGAGCGGCGCGTTGGCGTAGCGCAATTTGCGGCGGTCGAGATAGCGTTGTGTCGCACGCTCGGCCGCGGCTTTGCAGGACGCGCAAAATCCGAAAATCGCAAAGCCGGCCCAGATTAGCCATGACGCGAGCTCGATCGCGCTGGCGGTGAGCACGATCGCGGCGCGGCCGAGAAGTTTGACGATCGCCCGCGTCTTGCCGCCCTTGGCGGCGGCGAGCCGGGCCATGCGCGATATGTCCTGCGGCTCTTGCGCGATCGCCAGGCTGTCCAGGGCCGCCTGGCTGCCGGCCTTGGCCTCGATGCGCCCGGTATTCTGCGCAAGCCCAACCAAGCCGCCGGCGCCTTCGACCTTCACCGCTTCGCGCGCCACGCGCGCTCCCAGCGCCGGATTGAGCCGGCCGGTCCGGCGCGCCGCTTTGACCAGTGAGACGCCGACGCGCTCGGGTGTCGTTGCGCCGAGGCTCGCATAAGTAACGGCGGTGATCGCGATGCCGACGCCGGCAAGACCGAGAATCCACGGATCGTAGCGCTGGCCGGTCAGATAGCGTGTGCCTTCGCGCGCGGCGTCGCGGATATCGCCGAAGACGAACAGATCGCCAAAAGCGGTTCCGGCGAGGCTGGCGAAATCGGTCGGTTCGCCGGTCCATAGGCCATGCACGAAGCGACCGGCCGTGTTGGTGAAGGTGTGCTGACCCGCTTCCGTTTCCTTGACCTGGCTTGGCAACGCCGGATCGATCGGCACCTCGCGCTCGGCCGCGAGGTCGATAAAACTTTGGGCCAAATCGACATCGCCCGTCGCAAGCGCACTGCGGATTTCACGCTCGGCGACGTCACGATCAAAGCTTGCGGCGAGCGCCTGGTCGGTGACCGCGACCGAATCGTCCGCTGCCGCCAGGCGCTGGTGCGCGGCAACACCGCCGCGCAGGAAAAAGGCCGCGGCAATCGCAAACAGCGCGCCGAGCGCAACGGCAGCGGCCGGATGGCGGCCGATGCTCAAGAGACTGGCGCGAGTCGGGTTTTTCATTGCAGTCGAGTTCTCGCAATAGATAAGCCGCATTGCGGCTTTTTCAAAACGCCGTGTGGAAATGGCCGGTTCCTACCGCTAAGGTGGCTTCTTCCATACGTGATAGCCGAGCGAGCTCTCCCCAGCATGACAGAGAATATCGTTCCACATTTCCATAATGATATTGGCGTTGCTGAAATACAGATCGGCGCCAAGGAGTTCATGTGTATCGGCGCCATGCCGCCGTTCGATCATCCGCACGTCTTTTGCGACATGGGCGACGACAACGAATACGTTTGCCCTTATTGTTCGACGCTTTACCGCTACAATCCGGCGCTTAAGCCCAATGAAGCGCAGCCGCCGGAATGCGCGTTGAAAAGCGAACCAGTCTGACCGATTAACGATGGCCGCCCCGTCCTCGCGTACTGTCATCATCGCGGGTGCGGGTATCGGCGGCCTCACCGCAGCGCTGGCGCTGGCGCGCAATGGATTTCGCGCGCTTGTTCTCGAACAAGCCGAGCGGCTCGAAGAAACCGGGGCCGGAATCCAACTCTCCCCGAATGCGACGCGAATCCTGATCGACCTCGGGCTCGCCGATCGTCTGCAGCCGCACGTAGTGGCGCCCACGGCCATACGCGTGCTTGGCGGGCGCAGCGGCCGTGAGATCGTGCGGATTCCGCTTGGCGCAGGAGCGGCGCAACGTTATGGCGCGCCGTATTGGGTCATTCACCGCGGCGACCTCCAGGCGGCGCTGAGCGACGCGGCGGTGCAAGACCTCAACATCGTGCTTCGGCTCGGGATGAGCATGGAGGATCTCGCCACGCATCCCCACGGTGTCACCATCTCCGCGCGCGGCGCCACGGGTTTGTGGACAGAGCATGGGCATGCAGTGATCGCCGCCGACGGGTTATGGTCCGCCGCGCGAGCGCGCATCGCCTCGAGAACGCCGCCGCGTTTTGCCGGCCGCACCGCCTGGCGCGCGCTCGTGCCGGCCGCGCAACTTGCGCCGGAGTTCCGTGAACCGCTCGTTCATCTCTGGCTCGGGCACGATGCGCATCTGGTTCATTATCCGGTGAAAGGCGGCAAGCTCGTCAACGTCGTGGTGATCACCGCCGACGATTGGAGCGGACCGGGTTGGAGCGAACCGGCGAGCCGGGTCGATCTCTTGGCGCGGCTATCGTCGCGGCGCTGGGCGCCGCAAGCGCATTCCGTCTTCCGCGCACCGGACGCCTGGCTGAAATGGGCGCTCTATGAGACCGAGCCGCTCGCGAGTTTCGCGCGCGGCGCGGCGGCGCTTCTGGGCGACGCGGCGCATGCGATATTGCCATTCCTGGCGCAAGGCGCGGCCATGGCCATCGAAGATGCCGCCGTTGCGGCGCAGTGTCTCGCCCGGATGCCTGACGATCCGGCTGCCGCTTGGGAAAGCTATTCCGCGATCAGGCGGCGCCGCACCCGCAAAGTGCAGTGGCTCGCCGCGCGCAACGGCAAGCGCTATCACCGCGCCGGCGCCGCGGCTATGTTGCGGAACACGGCGATGCGGCTTTTGGGCGGCGAACGGCTCTTGCAGAATTACGATTGGCTGTATGATTGGCGTCCACCCGCCGGATTATCGATCACCTGATCGGCGCGACAAGCAGCACCATGACCGCAGGCGAAACGCTGTTTCCGACGACGATTGCCGGCAGTTTGCCCAAGCCAGCCTGGCTTGCGGCGCCGGAAAAGCTGTGGGCGCCGTGGCGGCTCGAAGGCGAGGAGCTCGCCGCCGCCAAGGACGACGCCACGCTGCTCGCGCTCAAAATTCAGGAGGACGCCGGGATCGACATCGTCACCGACGGCGAGCAGGCGCGTCAACACTTCGTGCATGGCTTTCTTGAAGCGGTGGATGGCATCGACTTCGACAAACGCGTCGAGATGGGCATCCGCAACGACCGCTACAAGGCGATGTGCCCCACCGTTGTCGGGCCGTTGCGCTTGCGGGAGCGCGTTCATGCCCGCGAAGCGCAGCTCGCCCGCGCCCATACCAGAAAGAAACTCAAGTTCACCCTGCCCGGCCCAATGACGATCGTCGATACGATCGCCGATGCCCATTACGGCGACCGGGTGAAGATGGCGATGGCTTTCGCCGCGCTGCTCAACGAAGAGGCGCGCGGGCTCGCCGCCGACGGCGTCGACGTCATCCAATTCGACGAGCCGGCCTTCAATGTCTATATGAAGGCCGCCGCCGGCTGGGGCATCGAGGCGCTGCACCGCGCCATCGAGGGGCTCGCCTGCAAGACCGCGGTCCATATCTGCTACGGCTACGGCATTGCCGCCAATATTCAATGGAAAGCAACTCTCGGCGCCGAGTGGCGGCAATACGAGCAATTCTTTCCCGCATTAGCCAAAAGTCGCATCGATCAAGTATCGCTGGAGTGCATCCACTCGCACGTGCCGATGAGCGTGCTGAAGCTTCTCGAGGGCAAGGATGTCTTGATCGGAGTGGTTGACGTCGCCAATGATGCGATCGAAACACCGGAAGAGGTTGCAGGTGTCATTGCCGCGGCAACCGAATTTGTTCCGGCACGCCGGATCGTTCCGTGCACCAATTGCGGCATGGCGCCGATGCGCCGCGACATCGCCGCAGCGAAGCTGCAAGCGCTCGCCCGCGGCGCCGCCCTGGCGCGCAGAAAATTTGGTTGAGCTTCGCCGCTATTTCTTCTTCCGCAGCAGCATCTCGCGCATGACCGCAGCATGGCTGAGATCGACCTCGCGTGTGGCGGTTATCAACGTCGCGGCGCGTCCATTCACGGTCGCGCGCAGTGCGGCGAGTCCCTTCGCATGCTCGGCAAGTTCGGCCCGGTAGCGGCGGCGAAATTCGGAAAAGCGCTCCGGCTCGTGGCCATACCATTTGCGTAAATCCGTCGACGGCGTGAGCTCGCGCGGCCAGGCATCGATTTTCAGTTTTGCCTTGGAGAGGCCGCGCGGCCATAGTCGATCGATGAGAATGCGCAGGCCGTCTTGCGGGCTCGGCCTATCGTAAGCGCGCTTGATCGCGATCGATGAGGCGCGCCGCTTGGAGCGGCCCGCGCTGCCGCTCGGCTTCTTCATCGATTGCTACGTGAAATGACATCGATCAGCTCGGCGACCTTGCGGCGCTGATCGGTTTTGTTGCCGGAGGCAATGGCATACTCCACGCAATGGGCCGCGTGATCGGCCAGAATTTCCTCCTCGGCGCGCCGCAACGCGGCGCGCACGGCCGAGAGCTGGGTCACGATATCGATGCAGTAGCGGTCGTCTTCGACCATACGCGCAAGGCCGCGGACCTGCCCTTCGATGCGCCGCAGGCGCTTGAGCACAGAACTCTTGGCAAGGGTTCGCATGTGGCCTATATACCCCCGTGGGGTATCTGTTGCAAGGCGTTCAGGATCATGCAGCCGGCGCAGTCTTCGGGTAAGATCGATCCGGTGTGCGGGATGAAGGTCGATCCCGCGTCGTCGGCGCATCGCCACATACATGGTGGACGCCTCTACCATTTTTGCTCACCCGCTGTCTGACGAAGTTCGTGGAGCAACCGGAGAAAACTCTTTCGCGGCGCGGCCACCCGCCAACGTCAGCTGCGGGCGCTGTCTACACCTGCCCGATGCATCCGCAGATCCGGCAGACGGGACCTGGCAGTTGCCCGATTTGCGGCATGGCGCTGGAGCCTGTGACCACCGGCGAATATGCTGGTCCCAGTGCTGAACTGATCGACATGACGCGGCGGTTCTGGATCGGCGCCGCTCTCTCCGTCCCCGTCGTCATCCTGGAGATGGGCGCGCACGTTCCCGGCCTAAACCTGCATCATTTCGTCTCGCCGCAGTTGTCGATTTGGGTCCAGTTCCTGCTCGCCACGCCGGTCGTGCTGTGGGCCGGCTGGCCATTCTTCGTGCGCGGCTGGGCCTCGGTGCGCAATCGATCGCTGAACATGTTCAGCTTGATCGTGCTCGGTATCGGCACGGCTTATGTGTATAGCCTCGCCGCGACCATCGCGCCTGCCCTGTTCCCGGAGAATTTACGGCAAGACGGCGTCATTCCGGTTTATTACGAAGCCGCTGCCGTCATCACCGTGCTTGTGCTGCTTGGCCAGGTTCTGGAGCTGCGCGCACGCGAGCACACCGGCGGCGCCATTCGCGCTTTGCTCAATCTCGCTCCGAAAATCGCACGGCGCATCCGAGCCGATGGCGGCGACGAAGACGTGCCGCTTGAAACAGTGCAGGTCGGTGATCGCTTGCGCGTTCGCCCGGGCGACAGCGTGCCGGTCGACGGTGTGGTGCTTGAGGGCCGCAGCGCGATCGACGAATCCATGGTGACCGGCGAGTCGATGCCGGTCGAGAAAGCACCGGACGCCAAAGTGATCGGCGGCACCATCAACGGCACCGGCAGCCTGGTGATGCGCGCCGAGAAAGTCGGGTCCGATACGATGCTCGCGCGCATCGTGCAGATGGTCGCTGATGCGCAGCGCAGCCGCGCGCCGATTCAACGGCTCGCCGACCTCGTCTCCGCCTGGTTCGTACCGGCGGTCATCTTGGTTGCCGTCGCGTCATTTATTGCTTGGATGATCTTCGGACCGACGCCGGCTTTCGCCTACGCGCTCGTCGCCGCCGTGTCGGTCGTCATCATCGCCTGTCCCTGCGCGCTCGGCCTCGCTACGCCGATGTCGATCATGGTCGGCGTCGGCAAGGGTGCCAGCGCCGGCGTGCTCATCAAAAATGCCGAGGCGCTGGAGCGTTTCGAAAAGATAGACACGCTGGTCGTGGACAAGACGGGGACATTGACTGAAGGCAAGCCGCGCGTAATTGCGGTAATCCCGGCGGAAGGTTTCGACGAAACCACGGTCTTGTCGGTGGGCGCCAGTCTCGAGCGAGGGAGCGAACATCCGCTCGCTGCCGCGATCGTTGCCGCCGCAATGGAGCGCGGTATAAAGACCAACCCCGTGAGCGAATTCTGCTCGATTACCGGCAAGGGCGTCACTGGAAAAATCGGTCCGCGCCGCGTCGCGGTCGGCAATGGCGGACTCTTGAAGGATCTCGGACTCCATGGCGCAAGCCTTGAACCCCGCGCCAACGAGCTCCGCCGCGACGGCGCGACGGCAATGTTTGTCGTTGCTGACGGCACATCTGCCGGACTCATTGCGGTCGCTGACCCAATCAAGGCCACCACGCCCGCGGCGCTTGAGCGCCTTGAGGCGGACGGCGTGCGCATTGTCATGCTGACCGGGGACAATCGCACCACAGCGCAGGCGGTCGCGGCCAAGCTCGGCATCGGCGAGGTCGAGGCCGAAGTCCTTCCTGAACAGAAGCATGCGGTCGTGCGTCGCCTGCGCAGCGAAGGGCGAGCCGTCGCAATGGCCGGCGACGGCGTCAACGATGCGCCTGCGCTGGCCGAAGCCGATGTCGGCGTGGCGATGGGTACCGGCACCGACGTTGCGATGCAGAGCGCCGGCGTCACGCTGGTCAAGGGCGATCTTGCCGGCATCGCGCGTGCCCGGGCGCTGTCGCAGGCAACCATGCGCAATATCCGGCAAAATCTGCTGTTCGCCTTTATTTATAACGTTATGGGCGTGCCGGTCGCGGCGGGCGCGCTCTATCCGTTTTTCGGGCTTACGCTGTCGCCGGCGATTGCTGCCGCGGCGATGTCATTGTCATCCGTCAGTGTCGTGACGAATGCGTTGCGGCTTCGCCGTATCTCGCTTTGACGCTTACTTGGCCGCCGCCTGGCTGGACATCTCGATCATTTTCTTCGCAATTTATGACCTTTCACTTATAGTTTAGTCGCCGTTCTTGAACTGCTATTTCAGCTCGGACAGAGTATGCCGCAAGCACCATCACCGGCCAACATTGCGCTGCTTCTAGGCCTTAGTTTCTTCCTCGGACTCTCGTTCGAAGATTTCTTCGCGCAGTCGCCACGACGGCGGCCCGGCGGCATTCGCACCTTCCCAATGCTCGCGCTTGCCGGCGGCGTTCTTTATCTCTTCGACCCAAGTCGATTCATTCCGTTCACCGGCGGCCTTCTCGTTCTCGGCGCATGGCTCGCCGTCTATTACCGCGCCTATGTCGGCGCCGTCGACGAGCAAGGCGAGCCGAATGTCGGCATCGTCGTGCCCCTTCTCAATATCCACGCTTATTTGCTCGGCGCCGTAGCGTTGGCGTTGCCGCCGTGGGTCGCGGTGGCGATGACGGTGGTCGCCGTGCTACTACTCACCGGGCGCGAGCAATTGCACGATCTGGCGCGGCGCGTCGAAATCAAGGAAATCGTCACCGCCGGCCAATTCCTGGTCCTGACCGGAATTGTCCTGCCGCTATTGCCGAACCAGCCGGTCACGACGCTCACTCCGATTACGCCGCGGCAAGTCTGGCTCGCGCTCGTTGTCGTCTGCACATTTTCTTATGCCAGCTATCTCGCACAGCGTCATTGGGCAGCGGCGGCGGGGCGGCCTTTGGATGGCCGCGCTCGGTGGGCTCTATTCCTCGACAGCCACCACCGTGGTGCTGGCCCGCCAGGCGAAAGCCCAGCCGACGCTGCGGCGGCAAGCGCAAGCCGGCATCACGCTCGCAACCGCGATCATGTATCTGCGCATTCTGGCGATCGTAGCCATCTTTCAATCTGAGTTTGGCACGCGCGCTGCTCTTGCCCATATGCGCTTTCGGCCGCCGGCTTCGTAGTCTGCGCCGTGCAATATTGGTGGCGGGCCGGGTCGGAAAAGCAACCCGCACAAGCGATGCAAGTTGCCACGAGCGGCAATCCGCTTGAGCTCGGCACTGCCGCGATCTTTGCGCTATTGTTCGTTGCCGTATCGCTGGCGACCGTATTGGTGAAATCGCAGCTCGGAGTTTCCGGCATCTATGCGCTGGCCGCCGTTGTCGGCATCTCGGACATCGACCCCTTTGTGCTCAACTTGGCGCAGGGCGGCGTCGCGGGCGTGGCGAACGCTGCGCTTGCCGCCGCAATCCTGATCGCGGGCTCCTCAAACAATATCTTGAAGGCCGCTTATGCCGCCGGTTTCGCCGGAGGCAAAGCGACTTCCGCAAGCGCCGCCGTGCTGGTGGCGCTGGCACTCGCCGGTTTCGCGGCCGCCTACGGACTCATAATGCAGTAAGACGCGGTAAGCGTCCGCCGCGGCAGCCAGTCAGCGGATGGTCTGATCGCTTGCAGTCTTATGCTGGTCATGGACTTCTGAAAAATCAAATATTTAACCTCTAAAATCTTCCCGAAAACCGCGCCGGGGACGCCTTCGGGAAGATTTCATTTATCGACACCCTCCTCCAAAATCACGGCCGCCATTTGGCTAAGGGTGCGCTTCTCCTTGGCCGCTCATTCGCCCAGCACGCGACAACGATGTTCTCTCGCATTTCGTCGGCGATGCTACTTCCGATGAGTCTCGGCGTGTTCCCGTCCGAGCACATTTTTTTAACTTCCGGCGATTTACAATGAAATATTCCCGCTCGGGAACAGGTGTCGGTATGAGCGAAAACACAATTGAACGTGGAGCTGCCGAGGTGGCGCTTGCGTTCGGATCGACGGTCCGACGCCGGCGAAAGGCACTGAATATGCGTCAAGACGAACTTGCACTGGCGACCGGTGTCGGTCGGAGGTTTCTGATCGATCTGGAGGCTGGCAAGCCAACTTGCCAACTCGGACGTAGCCTTCTCGTGGCTAATGTCCTGGGGCTTAGGGTGACCGACCTTCTGGCCTCCGAGAGCCTGTCTCCATGTGCACCTAAAGCTGGTCAGGAACTGCCCGACCTTCCCGATGTGGTGGAGGAGCCGGATGGCCAGTCTACCCCTATACTTTGAACAACGGCCCGTCGGCACAATTCATCTCGACACGAGTGGTCCCAGTTTTACCTATGCTCCTGGCTGGATCGGATTGAGAGGCGCGTTTCCGGTCTCACTAACAATGCCGTTAAAATCGGAGCACTTTCCTGCCGACATCTTTTTGCCCTGGGCAGCAAACCTCCTGCCAGAAAGCGAGCATCTGCGAACTCTCGGGCAACTTCTTGGGATGGCACGGGGCGACGTTATTGGTCTCCTATCCGCGATCGGCGGTGACACCGCCGGCGCTTTCTCTTTTGGGCAACCCGGCAGAGCCTCGTCGGTCCAATGGCGGTCGGTCGGCAGGCCGGAAGAAATTGAGAAAATGATTG
>DATAYT010000307.1:0-15263 GCA_036272395.1 Xanthobacteraceae bacterium | reverse complement strand
CAGCAAGAGCGCGTGGTTTCGTCACCCTGAGGTGTGAGCACCGACTTGTCGGGGCGAGCCTCGAAGGGCGACGGCCCGAAAAAGTCATCCCTTCGAGGGCCGCCAAAGGGCGGCCACCTCAGGATGACGAATCACCCCCGATCATTGCGCAGCACGACGCAGGCGGCGCCGGCGGCGATGAGTTTCTGACAGAATTTCTCAAGGTAAGCTCGATCGTCGTCAGCGATGCGGATGTTGTAGCGTAGCGCAGTGCCTAATCCGATGCCGCGGCTCCTGATCACGATCGGCTCGCGATCGCCGATCAGCGCAGCGTATTGTTTCTGGATCAGCCGATATGTCGCCCAGGCTTTGCTCTCCGACCAATTGGCAGTGAGCTGCATGCCCCAGCGCGGCACATAAGCGGCCATGCGCTGCGCCTGTTCTTTCGGCGCCAGGATCAGATTGGCGAGCCGCGTGCACGGCACGCCCTGCGGAATCGTCGTCTCCGAAGTTTTCGGTGGGGTGGCGGAGGCCCACTCATCCGCGGTCCAGCCGGTGATGATGGCGACATAGTTGCGGGTCTCGCCCGGCAGCGGCCGATGGCTGGTCAGCCACGCGGAAACGCGGCCGGGCCCGGCATTGTACGCGGCCGCGGCGAGCCCGAGATTGCCGAACCGGGCTTTGAGATCGCGCAGATAGCGCGCCGAATTCGCCAACGCCTCGATCGGATCGAACGGATCGACGAGCCCGCGATAATCCGCGGTCGCCGGCATGAATTGGGCGATGCCTTGCGCGCCTTTGTTGCTCACCGCGCGCGCATTGAAGCGGCTTTCCTGCCAAATCACCCGCGCGAAGAACTCGACCGGCAGCTCGTTCTCGGCCGCGTCCTCTTCGAGTGCGCGGCAAATATCGTCGGGCGTCGGCGGATGCGGGGCAGGGGCGGCGGCTTGGTTCGGCGGCGCATTTGCGTTTGGCGGTGGCGGCCCGGCAGCCGGCGCGTTTTGTTGTTGCGCAATGGCGGGCCCGATCCATAGCGTGGCAGCGATGACGACCAAAACAGCTAAGGCTCTCGCGCTCGTCATGCTCGTGTAACGCGCAAGCGCGCCATTCGTGCGACGCCTATTTGACCGCCGCGTCCGCTCCCTTGTGCTTGAGCGCGGTGCCGATCTCGTCGAGGATCGCCGGATCGTCGATGGTCGCGGGCATCTGCCAGGTCTCGCCGTCGGCGATTTTCTTCATGGTGCCGCGTAGAATCTTGCCGGAGCGGGTTTTCGGCAAGCGCGCCACGGTGATGGCGATCTTGAACGCCGCGACGGGGCCGATTTTTTCGCGAATGAGCGCGACGCATTCCTTCTCGATCTCGCCGGACGGGCGGTTGACGCCGGATTTGAGCACGATGAAACCGCACGGCACCTCGCCCTTGAGCGCATCCTTGACGCCGAGCACGGCACATTCGGCAACGTCGGGATGCGAGGCCAGCACTTCCTCCATGCCGCCGGTCGAGAGCCGGTGGCCGGCGACATTGATGATGTCGTCGGTGCGGCCCATCACGAAAATGTAGCCGTCGTCGTCCTTGAAACCAGCATCGGCGGTTTTGTAACAGCCGGGGAATTCTTCGAGATAGCTTTCGCGCATGCGTGCGTCGGCCTGCCACAGCGTCGGCATGCAGGCCGGCGGCAGCGGCAGCTTGACCACGATCGATCCCATCTTGCCGGGCGGCAATTCGCGGCAGCTTTCGTCGACGATGCGGATGTCGTAGCCCGGCATCGCCACGGTCGGCGAGCCGTGTTTGACCGGCAGCATGCCGAGGCCCACCGGATTGCCGGCAATGGCCCAGCCGGTCTCGGTTTGCCACCAATGGTCGATTACCGGCACGTTGAGGAGCTTCTCCGCCCAGGCGAGCGTATCGGGGTCGGCGCGCTCGCCGGCGAGAAACAGCGTGCGGAAATTCTTCAGATCGTATTGCGCCAACAGCTTGCCCTGCGGGTCTTCTTTCTTGATGGCGCGGAACGCCGTCGGCGCGGTGAACATCGCCGCGCAGCCGTATTCGGAAATCACGCGCCAGAACGCGCCGGCATCCGGCGTGCCGACCGGCTTGCCCTCGTAGAGGATAGTGGTGCAGCCGTGAAACAGCGGCGCATAGACAATGTAGGAATGTCCGACCACCCAGCCGACATCCGAAGCCGCCCAGTACACCTCGCCGGGCTCGACTCCATACAGGTTCTTCATCGACCATTTGAGCGCGACCATGTGGCCGCCATTGTCGCGGACCACGCCTTTCGGCCGCCCGGTCGTGCCGGACGTATAAAGAATGTAAAGCGGATCGGTCGCTTCCACCGGCAGGCAATCGAAAGCGGAGCGGGCATGAATGAGCGCGTGATCGCGCATTTGCGCCCAGTCGCGGTCGCGGCCTTCGATGAGCGGCGCTTGCACCTGCGGTCGCTGCAAGATCAGGCAGGTTTGCGGCTTGTGCGCGGCGAGTGCGATCGCCTCGTCGAGCAGCGGTTTGTATTGCACGATGCGCCCCGGCTCGAGTCCACAGCTCGCCGACAAGATCACTTTCGGCTTGCAGTCGTCGATGCGGGTGGCCAGTTCGCGCGCGGCAAAGCCGCCGAACACGACGGAGTGAATCATGCCGATGCGCGCGCAAGCGAGCATGGCGATGACCGCCTCAGGCACCATCGGCATATAGAGGATGACGCGGTCGCCCTTGCCGACGCCGAGGTCGCGCAACATGCCACCGAGCACCTGCGTCTCGGTCAATAGCCGATGATAGGTCAGCGTGCGCTTTGCGCCAGCGAGCGGCGAATCGTAAATGATGGCGGGCTGCTCGCCGCGTCCGGCGTTGACGTGGCGATCCACCGCATTAAAGCAGGTGTTGCAAACGCCGCCGACAAACCAGTGGCCGTAAACTCCGACGGCAGGATCAAAAACTTTCTTCGGCTTCTCGAACCAGTCGATATCGGCGGCCGCTTCGCCCCAAAATCCGAACGGATCGCGCTGCCAGCGCGCATAGATCTCATGATAGCGGCTTGTGCGGATGTCCATGGCCACGCCTCCATGGCGGTGCCACGCTACTATAGCGCCGCGGTGCCTCGGCAACTAGCGAGAGTGCTTTAGCGGCAACAAGCCGTTATTGATCTATATCAATGCCTATTCGCTCGGCGCGATCTTTTCGCTAGGCTCGGCTTGGCTTGGCAGAAAACAGTCGTCGGGGAGCGAAAACATGGCGAGTCCCTACGATACCGACCTCAATCGCAATCCGGCGAATTTCCAGCCGCTGACACCGCTGACGTTTCTGGCGCGCGCCGCCGCGGTCTATCCCGACCATCCCGCCATCATCCACGGCGCTCGCAGCTTCACCTATCGGGATTTTTATGCGCGGACGAGGCGCCTGGCATCGGCGCTGGCGCGCCGCGGCATCAAGCGCGGCGACACGGTCGCGGCCGTGCTCGCCAATACGCCGCCGATGCTGGAGGCGCATTACGGTGTCGCCATGGCCGGCGGCGTGCTCAACACCATCAACACGCGGCTCGACGCGGCGATCATCGCTTTCACGCTCGACCACGGCGACGCCAAAGTGCTGATCACCGACCGTGAATATTCGCGGGTGGTCAAAGAGGCCCTTGCCGCCTGCAAGACCAAGCCACTGGTGATCGACTACGACGATCCAGAATTCACCGGCCCTGGCGATCGCCTTGGCGAAATCGAATACGAAGACTTTCTGCGTGGCGGCGATCCGGATTTTGCCTGGCTGATGCCGGCGGACGAATGGGACGCGATCTCGCTCAATTACACTTCGGGCACGACCGGCGATCCCAAAGGGGTCGTCTACCACCACCGCGGCGCGTATCTGTTGGCAATGGCGAATGTGATCACCTGCGGCATGGGTAAGCATCCGGTTTATCTGTGGACGCTGCCGATGTTCCATTGCAACGGCTGGTGTTTCACCTGGACGCTGTCGGTCGTCGCTGGCACCCATATCTGCTTGCGCGCGGTGCGCGCGCCCGCGATGTACGACGCCATTGTCACGCACAAGGTCACGCATTTGTGCGGCGCGCCGATCGTAATGTCGACGCTGCTCAATGCGCCCGCGTATGAGAAAAAGCCGCTGCCGCACGCCGTGCAGTTCGCCACCGCCGCGGCGCCGCCGCCGGAGGCGGTGCTCGCGGCGATGAAGGCCGCCGGCTTTAACGTCACGCATCTTTACGGCCTGACCGAAACCTACGGACCAGCCGCCATCAACGACTGGCATCGCGAATGGGAGACGCTGAATTCCTCCGATCAGGCCGCCAGGAAAGCGCGCCAAGGCGTCGCCTATCCGGTGCTGGAAGCCCTCGATGTGATCGATCCGGAGACCATGCAGGCGGTCCCGCGCGACGGCGAGACCTTGGGCGAGGTGATGTTCCGCGGCAATGTAGTGATGAAAGGCTATTTAAAAAACAAATCGGCGAGCGCGGCGGCGTTTGCCGGCGGCTGGTTTCATTCCGGCGATCTCGGCGTCATGCATCCGGACGGCTACATCCAGCTCAAGGACCGCTCCAAGGACATCATCATTTCCGGCGGCGAAAACATTTCCTCCATCGAAGTTGAAGACGCGCTGTACAAACATCCGGCGGTGCAGGTCGTAGCGGTGGTCGCCAAGCCGGATGAAAAATGGGGTGAGACGCCGTGCGCCGTCGTCGAACTCAAGCCGGGAACGACAGCGAGCGCCGACGAGCTGATCGGCTGGTGCAAGAAGAATCTCGCATCCTACAAATGTCCACGCCACATTTTGTTCGCCGAAATCCCGAAGACCTCGACCGGCAAGCTGCAAAAATTCAAGCTGCGCGAGATGGTGAAGGCGATGTAAGGCGCGGCGAGGCGTTGCTCTAGCGCGGCTCACGCCATCAGCTTTTTAAAAGGCCGATTAAAACATGAATGCCCGGCGTGAAGCCGGGCATTGATCACTAACCCGCCGCGCCAGCGTAGGCGGCGCAGCGATTGTCTCTGACTCTAAGAACTTAATGGACGAGCGTGTCCTGCCTTAGTCGGGCGATCTCGTCTTTGACGTGCAATTTTTTACGTTTGAGTTCGGCAATTTGGAGGTCGTCGATCGAGGGGTGGGTCAATGCTTCTGCGATTTCCTGTTCAAGCGCTTGGTGCCGTTTTTCAAGTTCCGCAAGATGCGATTCAATCGCCATGTGGCATGCCTCCTTGCAGATGGCCAGTTCCGATCGTTCCTACACCCTGACAATCGGCCTTGAGGATACTCCGATTTTGCCTTTTCGAAAATCCCCGCCGGCGCAGTTGCGGCGCACTTGTGGGCGATTGGCCAAAACGCGATAATCGCTCGTCACTTAGGTGCAGTCAGGTGCAAGACCCGGCGGCTAGTCAGCCGAAAAACCGCGCTTTCCTAGGCTCGGCGCGACCAGGGCAGCGATGACGCAAGAGGAAGAACGCGAGCTTCGGGCGGAACTGGCGCGCCTGCAGCAGGAGCATCGCGACCTCGATGCCGCGATTGCGGCGCTGCAGGATTCGCCCGGATCAGACCTTATCCAGGTGCAGCGCCTGAAAAAGCGCAAATTGCTGCTGCGCGACCGCATCACCTTTATCGAGGATCAGCTCACGCCCGACATCATTGCGTGAGTGCCGCTATCGCGATCGGTGCGGTAATTTCGCCTCTGCAAAATGCAAATTCGGGTCCATCCGGTTTAGTCGGGGCCAAAATTTCGACTGGCGGGGCGGGCACCGGGGCCATTTGCGGCGAGCCATAATGACAAAGTTTTGATGTGGAACTGACAACGGCGGACTCGTCGAGCACTGGTTGCGCAAAAAGCCGCGTGGCACCGCAGTAATCCCCATGGCAACGCCGGATAGGCCCGGCGGAAGGCGTCAAAGATGGCTGTATTCTGCCAGTGTCATTCAGTGTGCATTCACCAATAAATGGGATTTTAGGGGCCGACAGTCGCAATCTGGGATTGCGAGCGAAACGTGAGGTGAAGTCATGAAAAGAATACACCGCCCTCGTCGCTGCCGCCACCCTCGCCGGGGCGGCGGTAGCAAGTTCGGCGCCCGCGGAAGCACGTTGGGGCTGGGGCTGGGGCCTTGGCGGTTTTGCAGTCGGAGCCGTTGTCGGCAGCGCACTGGCGTCGTCGTACTATGATCCATACGGCTACTACGGCTATTACGCGCCGTATCCCTATCCGCCGCCCTGCGTGTGGCGCAATGTGTGGAACGGCTACGCTTGGATTCGCGCCTGCGAACCGACTAGTCGCGTAAGCCAAGTGAAGGAAATCAGATGAGGCGTTTCTCTGGCGGAAACGCCTCGCACTTGCGAAGGGTGGCGATTTTCGGCACCTAACTTCCGCCAAAGAGTAGCTCTTGAGTTTCGGCCGGTTCGTCGTGAATTCGGGGGTTTCGGGGACTTCCGACTGTCAACATCCCAGATCGGCACCCGGCCGATCACATGAGGAAAGCACATGCATAAGTCGCTTGTGGGCCTCGCCGCGGCTGCGGCGTTGGGCTTTGCTGCGGTCGCGGCGCCGGCACCGGCAAACGCAGGCTGCTACGGCTGCGCAGTGGGCGCTGGAATCATCGGTGGCGTTGCTGCGGGCGCTATTATCGGAAGCGCCATCGCCAATAGCCCGCCGCCACCACCGCCGCCGCCCTACTACTATCCGCCGCCACCCGCGCCGGCCTATTATCCGGCTCCAGGCCCGGGCTATGCCGCGCTGGCGCCCGGCTGCTACTGGGGCAAGCGCCAGGTTTGGGTTGAGGGCTACGGCTACCGCTGGCGGACCGTGCAAATCTGCCAGTAACAAGTCTGCCGCCTTAGGCGCGGTAGCGCTTTGAATTCGGACCGGCCGGCTTGAACCATCCGGCCGGTCTTTCTATGCGATGGACCTGTCGGTCCAGCTTCTGCCGTGCGACGATGCCGATAAACGCGACGACAAAGGTGAGTCTGCCGCTGCGTTGGCGCGTAGCGGCGATGTCCAAGAGCTTGCTAAGGCGGCTCTGGCACAAGAAACCGCGCCGACGATCCGGCTCGCGCACAATGCTGGCACTCGGTTGGATTGCCGTCATCGCGTTGTGTCTCTACGCGGCGTTGGCGATGACGATCTATTTCGCGCAGCGTTCGTTGATGTATTTCCCCGACACCGTCCACGTGCTTCCGGCGGCGGCGGGTTTGCCCGAAGCCGAAGAAGTGCCGCTCACCGCGGCCGACGGCGTGCGCATCGCTGCCTGGCACGTGCCGCCGCGCGACGGCAAGCCGGTGATCCTGTACTTCCACGGCAATGGCGGCGCGCTGCGCTTTCGCGTCGAGCGCTTCCACAGGCTCATCGCCGACGGGATCGGCCTCCTCGCACTGGAATATCGTGGTTATGGCGGACTGGCCGGCAGTCCCAGTGAAGCGGGGCTGATTGCCGACGCGCAAGCCGCCTATCGCTTTGCTGCCGCGCGTTACCCGGCGCAACAATTCGTCTTGTGGGGTGAATCGCTCGGCTCAGGCGTTGCGGTCGCCATCGCCGCGGAGCACCCGGTGGGCCGGGTCATTCTCGAAGCGCCGTTCACGTCGGCGGTGGCGGTTGGCGCGCAGCATTACTGGTATTTGCCGGTCTTGTTGTTGATGAAGGATCAGTTCCGGTCCGATACGCGCATCGGCAAGGTTAGAGCGTCGGTCATGATCATGCACGGCGTGCACGACCGCGTCGTTCCATACGCGATGGGCGAGCAATTATTCGATCGCGCCAACCAGCCGAAACACTTCGTGCGTTTTCTGGACGGCGGTCACGAAGACCTCGACGCCAACGGAGCGCTCGATGCCGTCGGGCGTTTTCTCGCGGGCGATCTCGACTAGACTCGCCCCAGCGATGCGGCCTTCACTGCGGGACCGTCATCAATTCCAGCACGTGCCCGTTCGGATCGCGAAAATAGAAGCCGCGGCCGCCGCCCCAATTATTGAGCTTGCCGTCTTCGAGACTCCACGGCGCGCTGCCGAACACGATCTTGGCCTTTTTCACCCGGCCGAGAATGGCATCGAACTCGCGATCGGTGACATGGAAGGCGAGATGATGGCTGTCAAAATCGGCGTCATCGTCGAACAGCAAGGTCAGTTCCTTGTTTACCGGTACCGGCGCGAAGTGTCCGGTGCGCCCACGCTTTAACCCGAAAATCTGGGCGAAGAATTTTGCCGCGGCCGCCTTGTCGCGCGCCGGCACGATGGTGTGGTTCAGCGTAATGGTCATGAGAGCTCCCTTCGGCGCCTCCTTTTTTAGCGTGACGCCCTAATGAAACGCTCAAAACGTCGGATAGGTCTGTCCGACTTTGCCGCCGACGCGGGCAAAGCCCTCCTTGGCGGGCTGGTACTTGTCGTTGATATTGAGCGCTTTGGCATACGAACCTGCGGCCTTGTCCTTCTGCCCCAGCCGCTCATAGGCGAGCCCGCGGCTGGTCCAGGCGCGCAAATTCACCGGATCCATCTGCACCGCCTCGTCGAGATCGCTGGCCGCCGATTTAGTGTCGCCGAGCGCCAGATAGCTGAGCGCGCGCGCCACGTAGGGCTCGATCTTTTTGTTGGCAACCCCCAATGCAGCCGAGAAATCGTCGATCGCGAGGGCGTGCTGGCGTTGGCTTTGATACAGGAGCCCGCGATTGTAATAAGCCTCGGGATTTTCCGGCTGCAGGCCGATCGCTTTGTTGAAATCCTCAAGCGCCTGGTTGTTGCGTCCTTGCTCGCGGTAGACGATGCCGCGGCCGATATAGGCCGCCACATAAGAGGGGTCGAGCGCCAGCGCCTTGTTCTCATCGGCAAGCGCCTGATCGAGCTTGTTGATCCGGCGATACACCAGCGCGCGATTGGCATAGGCCTGCGCGTAATTCGGATCGAGGCTGATCGCCTTATTGAAATCGGCCAGCCCCTGCTCGGGCCGGCCAGATTCGCCATAGACCGAGCCGCGCATATTGTAGGCCTGCGGATCATCCGGATGCGCGGCAATGACCTCGCTGAGCGAGGCGGCATTGGATTGCGGTCCCGGAGAGAGGGGCTTGTCTTGCTCGGGGGCGCCCGGTCCGCCCGGAGTGGCGCAGGCGGCGAGCGCTAACAGGATGATGGGCAGCAGTGCGCGCTGCGCCGTCACGCTTGGACTAGGCTTCGCCGGTTTGCCGCCCATCCCAGCGCAACCATAACAGTCCGCACCGACAAAAGCCCGGTGTGGCGGGACGACCGTGCAGTGCGATTTTCCGCGGCCGAGCAAGGACATGACGATACCGGCACGCCAAAAAAGCCAGAGCCTTATCGATACTGACTTAAATCAGGATCGATAAGGCTCTGCCGCAGGAAAAAGCTAAATCCGGCGCTGGTCAGCCGAACCGTGGCGCGCGGGGCGGACCCGATCTGGCGCCCCCGGCGGTTGGGGCGGGCTTGGCCTTCATCGGCAGCAACCCTTCGCGCTGCAATCGCTTGCGGGCCAGTTTGCGGGCCCGGCGGATTGCCTCGGCCTTCTCCCGCGCTTTCCTCTCCGATGGTTTCTCGTAATGGCCGCGCAGCTTCATTTCGCGGAAAATGCCCTCGCGCTGCATCTTCTTCTTCAGCGCCTTGAGGGCCTGGTCGACGTTGTTATCACGGACAAGAACCTGCACGCATGCTCCTCTCGGTTCTGGGATTGCTTGATGCCACGCGGCCAAAGGCCCGCGTCACCTTGGCGGGGGCTGTAGCAGAACAGCGCCAAAAAGTCCACCGCGGGCGCACTATTCCTCAAACACGCGCGTGATATGGCCCATCTTGCGGCCGGGACGGATCGCCGTTTTCCCGTACAGATGCACGGCTACTCCGGGCACATCGAGATAACGCCGGTAATCCTCGACCTCGCGGCCGATCACGTTCGTCATCTCGACCCGGCCCCGGCGAACCGGTTTGGCGATCGGCCAGCCTGCCACCGCCCTGATGTGCTGCTCGAATTGCGACACCGACGCGCCGTCGAGCGTCCAATGTCCGGAATTGTGCACCCGCGGCGCGATTTCGTTGACTAAGAGCTCACCCTCGCGCAGCACGAACATTTCGACCGCGAGCACGCCGACATAGCCGAACTTTTGCGCGATGATCTCGGCAATGCGCTGCGCCTGCACCGCGTCCTGTTGCGACAGTGCTGCCGGAACCCGCGACGTCTTCAAGATGTGATCGCGATGCTCGTTCTCGGTCACGTCGAAACATTCGACGGCGCCGGTATGACCGCGCGCCGCCACCACCGAGACTTCGCGCTGGAACGGTATGAAGGCTTCCAGGATGCAGGGTTGGGCGCCCGCCTCGCGCCAGGCGGCTTCAGGATCGGTGCCGTTTTTGATGGTGACTTGGCCTTTGCCGTCATAGCCGAAACGGCGGGTCTTGAGCACCGCGGGCCGGCCGATGCGCTCGACCGCGGCCTTCAGTCCGGCGGCGGAGGAGATTTCGGCGAAGCCGGCCGTGGGGACCCCAAGACTCGTGACGAAGTTCTTCTCAACGAGCCGATCCTGCGTCGTCGCCAGGATCGCGGGGTCCAGCAGAACCGGAACGCGCGCGGCGAGAAAAGCAGCGGTCTCGGCGGGGACGTTTTCGAATTCGTAAGTGACGACATCGACATCTGCCGCGAATCGATCCAGCGCCTCGGTGTCGGTGTAATCCGCGCAGGTGACGCGATGCACGACGTCAAAGGCCGGCGAATCCGGGCTCGGCGCGAAGACATGACATCGAAAGCCGAGCCGCGCGGCGGCGAGCGCCAGCATGCGGCCAAGCTGTCCGCCGCCGAGAATGCCGATGGTCGCCTCGGGCTCGAGCGCAGGCGCGGCTGCGGTCACGCAATATCCTTCGGCACCTCGGGTACACCCGCGGCCTGCGCCGCCCGCCAGGCCTCAAGGCGCCGCGCCAGTGCCGCATCGTTGAGCGCGAGCACGCTGGCGGCGAGCAGCGCCGCGTTGATCGCGCCGGCCTGGCCGATCGCGAGCGCGCCGACCGGCACGCCGGGGGGCATTTGCATCGAGTACAGCGAATCTTGTCCGGACAGCGCCTTGGATTCGATCGGCACGCCGAATACCGGCAAGCTGGTGAGCGAAGCAGTCATGCCCGGCAGATGCGCCGCGCTGCCAGCGCCGGGATCACCTTGAAGCCTTCCGCTTTGGCGCCTTTGGCAAAGGCGTATAACCGCTCCGGCGTGCGATGGGCCGAAACAATGCGCGTCCGGTAGCCGATTTGCAGCGTATCGAGGGTCTCGGCCGCGTGCTTCATCGTCTGCCAGTCGGACTGGCTGCCCATAATAATGGCGACGGATTTCGCTTCCGAAGGCGGCACGGTTGAATAATCCCTGCGCGAAGGAAGCGCCGGATTATAGGCTCGCGCGTTGGACTAGCAAGGCGGCCGACCTTATCTAAGTCACGGAAGGGATGCGATTTCGGGCAGGGTTAACGCTTTGCCTGGGTGCGATCGCGAACTGAGAGGATCCCGCGCCGATGGAGATGAGCCAATATCATTACCTGCCGCTCGCGCCGAGCTTCTTTGCAATCCTGGTCGGCATCTTCATCGGCGTTCTGATCCTCCAGTCGCTGCGCTACGCCTATGTCAGCCTCGGCATCAGTTCGGGGACGGCGCTGCTTCTCTTGTTCGCCTCGCTGATCGGCAGCGTTTTTAACATTCCGATCGCTCAGCTCCCGCCGGAGCCGGTGGTGTCGGACCGCGTCATCGATTTCTTTGGCATGCAATATACCGTCCCTGTGGTCAGCGATTGGCGCGGCACGGTGATCGCGGTCAATGTCGGGGGCGCGGTGATACCGACTTTGTTGTCGTTCTATCTGTTGTTCGCCCGCAACTTGTGGATGAAGGGCACGATCGCGACGGCGATCGTGGCGCTGGTTCTGCACTGGCTCGCCAATCCGGTCCCGGGGCTCGGCATCGCGGTGCCGGTCTTCGTGCCGGTCGCCGCCACCGCGGCGGTCGCGCTGATACTGTCGCGTGAAGACGCTGCGCCGCTCGCTTACATCGCCGGGGCCCTCGGCACCCTGATCGGCGCCGATCTGACCAATCTCGACAAAGTGAGCGGCCTCGGCGCGCCGGTGGCTTCGATCGGCGGCGCCGGCACTTTCGACGGCATTTTTCTAACCGGCATTCTGGCCGTCATTCTTGCCAACCTGTTCCCGCACCGGCACGTCCGCGACCCGCAGCCGTGGGCGACTTGACCGGCTAACTTAGGCAAAGCCACTGAACCGACCTTGCCAAACATTTTGGAAGGGTGCGCAATAGCGCCCCCATTCGTAAGGCGCACCAAACAAGCAAGCCATGCGACAACCGGCAATCGCGCACTATCACGCCCATATCTATTACGATCCGGCGACGAGCCGCGGCCGCGCCGAGAGCCTGCGTCAGCGGGTTGCCAAAGAGTTTCCGAAAGCGAAACTCGGTCGCTGGCACGACGAACTGGTCGGACCGCATCCCCACTCGATGTTTCAGATCGCGTTTCCTGCCGAGATGCTCGCGGCCTTTGTGCCGTGGTTGATGCTCAATCGCGATGATCTGGTCGTGCTGCTGCATCCGGAGACTGGCGACGATCTGGCCGACCACACCGTGCATGCCGCCTGGTTCGGCGCAGTATTACCGCTACGGCTTGAGGTCTTCGCCGCGCGCAAATAAATCGTGCGGTTTCCGCGACTCCTGGCGCAAATCAAAAATTGCAGTGTCTTTTTATCGGAACAGCGCTGTTCCGACGCCGACAGAGCGAAACCGATCAGCGTGCGGATCGTTGCCCCCAAGAGTGAAAAAGGGAGCCGGAACCATGAACAAAGTTCTCTTGGGCGCGATGCTTCTGATCGCCGCGACATCGGCGGCTGCGGCACAGACCTACCCATACTATGGGCCCTACGGCTACGGAGCTTATGGGCTGGCCTATTTCGCGCCCGGAATCTACAACTATGTCGGCGAACCGAATGTGGCGCCGCCGATCGGCTATGGCGCCGACGTCTATGGCACCGCGCGCAACTGGCAGTACTACCGCTCCAGCGGACCGGGCCGAGGCATTAACGAGGAGTCGACCCGATGAATGCTGCGAAGATCATCCTGGCTTTGACGCTGCTGGCGGGCGTGGCGGTGACAAGCTTCCTCACGCCGACGCCAAGCTCGGCGCAGAGCCAACCAAATTACGGGCCGAATTCGCCAGGCGGCGGCGATACCTTCGGCGAGCCGTATAGCGGCACTGCCGCCGCACGCCGGAAATCAGGTGGCTGGTAGGCTACCCTTCGCGGTAGATTGACGACTCAAATGTCGGACCAAACCCCCGGTCCTCTCGGATCGGGGGTTTTGTTGCCGTTCATCCAGCGCGCATTATCGGTTTTCTCCTGATCGGGTCGAGCATCCATGACGGCGGGGGCACAGGCGCGGCGGTTGAGTGTCGCGGTGATCGGGCTTGGCGGCGTCGGTGGCGGCGCCGCCGGCAGTCTCGCAGCCGCCGGGCAGCACGATGTCATAGCCTGCGTGCGCCAACCGATCGCGCGATTTACACTGGAGCGGGCGGAAGGTGCGGTCGAAGCGCCGCTTCATGTGCTGAGCGATCCGGCGCAGGCTAAACCGGTCGATTGGGTGCTTGTTTGCACCAAGACGCATCAGACCGCAGCCGCAGGTCCATGGCTTGCGCGGCTGTGCACGCCGGCAACGCGCGTCGCGGTCTTGCAGAACGGCATCGATCACGTCGCACGCGTTGAGCCGCTCGCCCGCAGCGCCAGCATCGTTCCGGTGCTGGTTTATTACAACGGCGAACGCCTGGCTCCGGACCGCGTGCGGATTCGCCATGCCGGTCCCCATGATGCGGTAGTGGCCGACGACGAGCCGGGCCGCGCTTTCGTCGATTTGTTCGACGGCACGCCGCTTCGCATCGTTCGTAGCGCCGATTTCGCAACGCTGGCCTGGCGTAAGCTTCTGATCAATGCGGTTGCCAATCCGATAACGGCCCTGACACTGCAGCGGCAGGCGGTGTTACGCCGTCCCGATGTTCAGGAATTGTGCCGGAGCATTCTCGACGAGGCGGTTGCGGTGGCGCGCGCCGAGGGTGTGAAGCTTGCCGAAGACGAAACCGCGCGCACGATTGCTACGCTCGAGAATTTTTCCGGTGAACTCGGCACCTCAATGTATTTCGATCGCCTCGCCGGGCGCCGGCTCGAAGCCGAGGCGCTCACGGGCGCGATTGTTGCGGCGGGCGATCGCTACGGTATGGCGATGCCGCTCAATCGCGCGCTGCTCACCCTGTTGCGGGCGATCAATGACGCAATAGGCGCTTAGGGTTACGCTGCCGGCGGCACTCGCTTTGCATCAAGGCTTGGCAGGAAGCCTTGCCACGCGTCATTATCGGTCCATGGGAAGAGACGATTCGCGAGACCGATCGAGAGATTGGCGCGACACGCCGAAGACGCGGCGCGAACCCGATGCCCGCGCCGCCGCCGAAAAAGCTTTCAAAGCGGTCACGACCAAGCCGGCCGAAGGCCCGGCAAGGACAGCATCGGCCCCCTTACCGAGCGTCAAAGAGACCGTGACGCTGCGGGTCGACCGCGATGTACTCGACTTTTTCCAAAAAGACGGCCCCGGCTGGCAGGACCGGATCAATGCGGCGCTGCGAAAGGCGGCGGGGAAGTAATTTTCGCTACGTCCGAGGCGGTTTTAGCCGCAGCTAAGTATTCGCTCGTCCCCGCGAAAGCGGGGACCCAGGGCGTATTTACCGTAGGTTTGTATAGCTCGTCTGGATTCCCGCTTGCGCGGGAATGAGCGGAAAATCTACCGCGCGGCCGCGGCCACTGCGGCGGCGTGCGGGTTTTCCATGTGCGCGATGTTGTTCTTCACTGCTTTCTGCACTTTCTCGAAGGCGCGCACTTCGATCTGACGCACGCGCTCGCGCGATACGCCGAACTCGTCGGCGAGCTCTTCCAGCGTGATCGGCTCGTCAGCGAGCCGGCGCGCTTCGAAAATGCGGCGCTCGCGGTCATTGAGTACGGTGAGAGCCTCACCGAGCGCCTTGTGCCGGTTTTCCGACTGCTCGCTCTCGGCCAGCCGGCTTTCCTGGCTGACGCTGTCGTCAACCAGCCAATCCATCCATTCACCGGAATCGCCGTCTTCGCGGATCGGTGCGTTGAGTGAGGCATCGCCGCCGAGCCGGCGGTTCATGTCGATGACATCCTGCTCGGTCACGCCAAGCCGCTTGGCGATGAGCTTGACCTGGTCCGGGCGCATGTCGCCTTCGTCCAGCGCCGAAATCCGGCTCTTGGCCTTGCGTAGGTTGAAGAACAGCTTCTTCTGATTG
>DATAYT010000306.1:0-2826 GCA_036272395.1 Xanthobacteraceae bacterium | reverse complement strand
GGCCCGGCCGGCTGTGCCGGCCACCACGAAAGCGATCAGGGCCGCCATTGCGTAACGCGCCACTGCGCCGCGCGCGCTGATAAGAGGCGCAAAGCCGAGACGGCTGCGAGAACGGACGATCATGGGTGCACTTTCCTTTCGTGGTAGTGTGGTTTTCCGAAGTTCGCATCAGAGGCGCCGCAAACATTTGCAAACTTCGGAATCAAAGGGACACTAGCGATCAGGGCCGCTCGACAAGGCGCACCCCCTCGGGACCGGCCAAGATAGCAGTTTGCGCCAACCCGATGAACAAGCCGTGCTCCATCACGCCGGGCACGGCTGCGAGACTGCTTGCCAGCGCCGGCGGATCGGCGATGCGGCCCAATTGCGCATCAAGGAGCCAGTGCCCGCCATCCGTGACAAAAGCGTGGCCGTTGCGATCGCGCCGTAATTGCGCCGGACCGGCGCCGCCCGCGCGCGCCGCTGCGGCCTCGACCGCCCGGCGCGTTGCCGTGGCGCCGAACGGCGTGATTTCGATCGGCAGCGGAAAACGCCCAAGCATATCGACCCATTTGCTCTCGTCGGCAATGACGATCATGCGCGCGGACGCGGCGGCGACCATCTTTTCACGTAAGAGCGCGCCGCCACCGCCCTTGATCAAGGTCAGATCCGGGCCGATCTCGTCGGCGCCGTCAACGGTCAGATCGAGTTCGGGGACATCGTCGAGCGTGGCCAGCGCGATGCCCAATCGCGCGGCTTGCGCACGCGTTGTCTCGGAGGTCGGCACCGCAATCACGTCAAGCCCCGCCCGGACCCGTTCGGCCAACAGCTCGACAAAATGCTCGGCCGTCGAGCCCGTGCCGAGGCCCAGCCGCATGCCGGAGCGCACGAAATCCATGGCCCGGGCGGCCGCGGCCCGTTTGTAGGAATTGGCGTTCATGACAGGCTGTGTATCCGGCTTATGGCGGCGATCCTAGGGTCAAAACTCATTATTGCCGCGAACGTAGTTTTGCTCTCGAAGCGGCGCAAATACTGATATCAATACGGAATCATGCGCACCATCGTCTTCGATCTCGACGGCACGCTGGTCGATACCGCGCCCGATCTGATTTCGACGCTCAATTTCGTTCTCGCCGGCGAACGCCTGCCGCCAGTTGCCTACAATGACGCGCGGCGAATGATCGGCGGTGGCGCGCGCCGCATGATCGAGCGCGCTTTGATCGCCGAAGGCCGAAACGTGCCGGGCGCCGAGCTTGATCGCATGTTTCGGATCTTCATCGACCATTATGGCGCGCATATTGCCGACCGTTCGCGCCCGTTTCCGCACCTCGAAAGCGTGCTCCAGCGTTTCGGCGGCGAAGGGTGCCGGCTCGCGGTTTGCACCAACAAGCTGGAATGGCTTTCGCGCCGCCTGCTCGATACTTTGAATCTCAGCCGCTATTTCGCGGCGATCTGCGGACAGGACACGTTCGGCATACAGAAGCCGGATCCGCAAATGTTGCGGCTGACCATCCGCCGCGCCGGCGGCGAAGCGCAGCGTGCGATCATGATCGGCGATTCCATGACCGATGTGCGTACCGCGCGCGCGGCCAATGTACCGGTGATCGCGGTCGATTTCGGCTATAGCGAGGTGGCGCCGGCGGCGCTCGACGCCGACCGCCTGATCAGCTCGTACACCGAATTGCCGCAAGCAATCGCGGCCGTGGGAACGGAAGCGGCGGCGCCGCTCGCGGGCGGCAATCCGCCCTAGCTCTTGCCGTAGTTCATGGCGCCGGGCTTGGCGCAGTGTTTGGCGGTAGTCTTGGCTGTAGTCTTGGCGCAGTGCTTGACGGCAGTCTTGGCTGTAGTCTTGGCGGCGGTTCCGGCCAACCTCCTGGACCCTCAGGGCTTTATCCGGCACACTGCAGGCATTATCTGAGCGGGCATGATGGCAGATCTGGTAAACCCGCAAAACACGATGCAGGACCGCGTGGAAACAGCGTTGGAAGCTCGCGAAATTGACGGCGTCGCCGACCGGGGGCCGCTCATCGATCCGTTCGGCCGCGCGATTTCCTATCTGCGCGTCTCGGTGACGGACCGGTGCGATTTCCGCTGCGTCTATTGCATGGCGGAAAACATGTCGTTTCTGCCCAAGTCGGAAATCCTGACGCTCGAGGAACTCGACCGGCTGTGCTCGGCCTTTATTGCCCGTGGCGTACGCAAGCTTCGCCTCACCGGCGGCGAGCCCTTGGTGCGGCGCGGCATCATGACGCTCGTGGATTCGCTGGCGCGGCATCTGCGTGCCGGTCAACTCGACGAACTGACGCTCACCACCAACGGCTCGCAGCTGGAAAAATATGCGCAGCATCTGCGCGCCGCCGGCATCAGCCGCATCAACGTCTCGCTCGACACGCTCGATGCCGAAAAGTTTCGCGCCATCACCCGCTGGGGTTCGCTGGATAAAGTGCTGGCCGGGATCGACGCGGCACAGTCTGCGGGTCTCAAGATCAAGATAAACACCGTGGCGCTCAAGAACGTTAACGAAGACGAATTTCCACGACTGCTCGAATGGACCCATAGCCGCGGCATGGATTTGACGCTGATCGAAGTGATGCCGCTCGGCGAAATCGGCGAAGGCCGGCTCGACCAATATCTGCCGCTGTCGCTCGTGCGCGCGCGGCTGGCCGAGCGCTATCGGCTCGACGACATCGATTATCGGACCGGCGGGCCGGCGCGCTACGTGCGCGTCGCGGAAACCGGCGGCCGGCTCGGATTCATTACCCCGCTCACCCATAATTTCTGCGAGTCCTGCAATCGCGTGCGGGTGACCTGCACCGGCACGCTCTATATGTGTCTCGGCCAGGAAGA
>DATAYT010000305.1:0-11513 GCA_036272395.1 Xanthobacteraceae bacterium | reverse complement strand
GATCAACACGCCGACTTTGCGTTTGCGTACGGAGCCCCCGCAGGCCCTGTCGCCTTTGTAAGCACGATCAAGCTTCGGAAGGCGGGCTTCAATGCGGCGGTCGACACGCGGGATGCGTTTCGCGCTACCCTGCAGTCCTTCATCGATCGCGGCCTTCTGCCGCCGGCGCGGAATTGAAAACAGGCGGTGGACTGTGAGAAGGAACGAAATTGTGTATCAAATGAACCAGCTTATTCTTTATGTTTCGAGGACCATCCTGTTCCGCAGCGGTCTTGACCGTCATTTAATTCGCGCTGCGATGGTCTTCACGTTCTTCGCTTTCAGCATCCAGAAGTGGACCCAGTACACCGCCGAGATGCTGGTCCCGTTAATCAGCCATAGCCCCGTCGTCTTCTGGTTGCTCCCAGCCTTCGGTGTTCGGGGCGCAGGCTACTTCCTCGCGACGACTGAGATGAGCTTCGGCTCTCTCATTTTCCTTGGCTATTGGAGCCCGAGGCTTGGCATCTTGGGCGCGCTTGGGGCGATCGTGACCTTCATCGGTACCACGAGCATTATTCCCTTCCTGCCCGACGCCTGGGCCCGCGAGGCGGGCGGATTTCCAATTATGACCTTGCCACTCGGGTTCCTGATGAAGGACGTGCTGTTCCTCGTCGCTTCGTTCTATCTGCTCAAGCAGGATCTGACGCGTGCAGCGCCGGAGATAACACGGAGCCGAGACTCGCATCTCTCGAAGGCTAATTCTTTGGCTTGATCCTTGTGCCCCGCGCGAGCCGCCGGGGCCGCGCCCAGCCTCGGCCATGGTGAGATCGTATTCGAGGCGCGACAGCATATTCACTCCATTCTCTCTCGCGCGGCGTGCCTCCTTTTCCCTCCCCCTCGTGGCGGTGGGCAGGGACGGCGAACATCGCGGAGCGATGTGAGCCAGGGTGGGGGGACGAAGTAAAAGTACCCCCACCCATAGCCGATGCTTCCGATCGGCGTTGTGTGAATTCAGTACGGCGGCCGTAGGCCGCCTACGCCCTCCCCGCCAACGCGCCTTCGCGGCGCCATCCAAGCGAGCTCCAACCGCAACCACCACCGACGACAAGACGAACCTGTCACATACTCCTCAAAAGACCTCCGACGCCAATCTTTTGCGCAAGATGATCGGCTTTGCAGATAACATGAAATCTTTTGCATTGTGCGTGCTCGATTGAGATTTTTTATTAAGTTTCATTCGCCTAAGGGGGCAGTCATCTGTAAGCCGCCGCCGATCACCGGCGCGACGCCTGTGATCGCGGCCATCAGCGACAATTCGCGGTGAAGGCGCGAGGTCGACTTGCCAACGACGCGTGCTAGTTTCGCCGGCTCAGCAAAAATACCGCCTGCTCGCCGAAGAGATTCCAGAACCACCACGGCATTTTCAGCCGCATCCGTCCGCCCCAGGCGTTGAGCGCCACCGCCTGCACCATCTTGGCGCCAGCGGCATGGCACAATTCGCGGAAATCCTTGATGCTGCAAAAATGGATGTTCGGCGTCTCGTACCAGGCATAGGGCAGATTGTCGGTGCGCGGCATGTGTCCGCCGAAAAAGATTTGCAGCCGGATGCGCCAGTGGCCGAAATTGGGAAACGACACGATGCCGTGACGACCGATGCGCAGCATGTGCTCGAGGACCACGCGCGGCCGCCGCGTCGCCTGCAGCGTTTGCGATAGGATGACGTAATCGAAGGCGTCGTCGGGATAGTCTTCGAGGTCGGTATCGGCGTCGCCCTGGACCACGGCAAGTCCCTTGGCAACGCATTCGTTCACGCCCTCGCGCGACAGCTCAATGCCGCGGCCATCGACACCGCGGCTTTCGAGTAACCGCAGCAATTCGCCGTCGCCGCAGCCGACGTCGAGCACGCGCGCGCCGCGCGCCACCATGTCGGCGACGACCAGCAAGTCGACGCGCGAGCCACCCGGGCCGCGCGCGGCCTCCGCCATGGTGAGATCGTATTTCAACCGCGACAGCATGGTCATTTCGCCAGCCCGCCCGCCTGAGCGGCGCCGTCCAAAAAACCGCGCACGATCGCGAACAGTTCCGGCTCATCGAGCAGGAAAGCGTCGTGGCCTTTGTCGGTGGTGATTTCGGCAAACGACACCCGCGCGCCAGCGGCGTTGAGCGCATGCACGACGGCGCGTGACTCCGAGGTCGGAAACAGCCAATCGCTGGTGAACGAGATGACGCAAAACCGCGTCGGCGCGCCACGAAAGGCTTCCGCCACCACGCCGTCGTAATCGGCGGCAAGATCGAAATAGTCCATCGCGCGCGTGAGATAGAGATATGAATTGGCGTCGAACCGCTCGACGAAGGTGATGCCCTGATGGCGCAGATAGGATTCCACCTGAAAGTCGGCGTCGAAGGAGAAGGTCGGGTTGTCGCGATCCTGAAAACGGCGGCCGAATTTGCGGTGCAGCGCCGCGTCGGAAAGATAAGTGATGTGCGCGCCCATGCGCGCGACCGCGAGCCCGCGGCGCGGATTGGCGCCTTCGGCGAAATAGCGTCCGCCACGCCAGTCCGGATCGGCCATCACCGCCTGGCGGCCGACCTCGTGAAAGGCGATGTTCTGCGCGGAGTGCCGTGTCGAACCGGCGATCGGCAGCGCCGCGAACACCCGTCGCGGATAGGAAGCAGCCCATTGCAGCACCTGCATGGCGCCCATCGAGCCGCCCGCCACCGCGAACAGCGATTCGATGCCGAGATGATCGAGCAGCATCGCTTGCGCGCGGACCATGTCGCGCACGGTGATGACCGGGAAATCGAGACCCCACGGCATGCCGGTCGCCGGATTGGTCGAGGCCGGTCCGGACGTGCCCATGCACCCGCCAACCACGTTCGGGCAGATGACGAAATAACGCTCGGTGTCGATCGGCTTGCCAGGCCCGACCATAGTCTCCCACCAGCCCGGTTTTCCAGTCACCGGGTGATCGTTGACCAGATGCTGGTCGCCGGTGAGCGCATGGCAGATCAGAACGGCGTTGCTGCGCGCCGCGTTCAGCGTGCCGTAGGTCTGATAGGCGATCTGGAAAGGCGCGAGATCGACGCCGGCATCGAGCCGCAGCGGCTTGCCCAGGCCAAAGCGCACGACGGGCGAATGCGGGTCGTCCGCCTCGCGCGTGCGGTCGGCAAGGTCAAGTGCTGCGCCGATTTCGGCCATCTCTCTCTACTTTCCAAACAGCGCCGGGCCGGTCAAAACCGCGTAAATAGGCCGCTTCGCCCCGGAGTCAATGTTTTCTTTGCTTTCGGCCTTAACGACTCCTATCAAATGGGCCGAAGCCCAGAACTTAATAAGACCAGAACTTAATAAGACCAGGACTTAAACGATGGCGAAATCGCCGCGCCAAGCTACGCCGTCACTTGCCGATCTGCGCCGCGAGATCGATCGCATCGACGCGGACATGCATGCGCTGTTGATCGAACGCGGCGAAATTATCGATCGGCTGATCGCGGTGAAGAAAACCGAGGAGACCGGCTCCGCGTTCCGTCCGGCGCGCGAAGCCGAGATGATGCGGCGCCTGGTGCAGCGGCATCACGGCAGCCTGCCGCTCGACACCGCCGAAAGCATCTGGCGTGTCATTATTTCCACCTTCACCTATGTGCAGGCGCCGTTCGCGGTGCACGCCGATCTCTCGGCCGGCGACGCCTTGATGCGCGATTCGGCGCGCTTTCACTTCGGTTTCACGGTGCCGTTCGTGCCGCATATGGGCGCGGCGAGCGTGGTCGAAGCGGTCACTGCGTCGAAAGGCGATCTCGGCCTGGTCCCCGCTTTTGCCATTGCCGGGTCCGGCCCGTGGTGGACCGCGCTCGAATTCAAAAACGCGCCGAAGATCATCGCCCGGCTGCCCTTTGTCGAACGCGCCGACCATCCGGCCGCATTGCCGGTCTTTGTGATTTCGCGTGCGGCACCCGACGCCATGGTGGTCGAAACCGACACGTGGAGCCTGCGGGTATCCGGCTGGAGCGCCGCCGCGGTGCGGGCCTTGGCCGACTTCGCCGACGTCATTGCCGTCCCCGACAGCGCCTTCGACGGCGCGGCGCTGCTGGTTTCGGTGCCGCATGGCGGCGTCGACGCAGTCGCTGCGGCCTTGGTTAAGAGCGGTGCCTCGATCCGCTCCTCGGCCCTCGTCGGCAGTCACGCTACCCGCTATACCGTGCCCTGATTTTCTCCGCCGCCGCGCGGGGATGGCCAAATAAAGAGAACTCGTAATGCCTGCAATGCGTCCCCAGCCGCGCCCCGGCGTGCTCGACATCGACGCCTATGTGCCCGGTAAGAGCAAGGCGCCGGGCGTCGCCAAGGTGTTCAAGCTGTCGTCGAACGAGACGCCGCTCGGGCCGAGCCCGCGCGCGATTGCGGCCTATAAGGCCTGGGCAGATCACCTCGAAGATTATCCGGACGGCGCGGCCAGCGATCTGCGCGAAGCGATCGGGCGCGCTTTCGGGCTTGATCCCGATCGTATCGTCTGCGGCGCCGGCTCGGACGATCTCTTGCACCTCTTGGCGCACGCCTATCTGGTCGATGGCGACGAGGCTATTCACACCACGCATGGTTTTCTGATCTATCCGATCGTGACGCTGGGCGCGGGCGCAAAACCCGTCGTCGTCCCGGAGAGCGAGTACACGGCCGATGTCGACGCCATCCTGGCCGCGGTGACGAAGAAGACGAAGATCGTCTTTATCGCCAATCCGAACAATCCGACCGGCACCTGTCTGTCGTTCGACGAGGTCAAACGCCTGCACCGCGGCCTGCCGCCGCATGTGCTTCTGGTGATCGACGCCGCTTACGCCGAATATGTCCGGCGCAACGACTACGAAGCCGGCATCGAGCTCGTCGCCACCTCCGAGAACGTGGTCATGTGCCGGACGTTCTCGAAAATCCACGGACTCGCCGCGCTCCGCCTCGGCTGGATGTTCGCGCCGGGGCACATCGTCGACGCGATCAATCGCATTCGCGGTCCTTTCAACGTCACGGGGCCGGCGATTGGCGCCGGCGTTGCCGCGATCGAGGACCTCGAGCATCAGGAGCGCTCGCGTGAACACAACACGCGCTGGCTGAATTGGCTGACGGCGGAAATCGGCAAGCTCGGCCTGAAAGTGACGCCGAGCGTCGCCAATTTTGTGCTGATCCATTTTCCGGAAAATAAAGGGCGCACCGCCAAGGATGCCGACGCCTTCCTCACCGCGCGCGGGCTGATTTTGCGCCAGACCACCGCCTATAAGCTGCCGAACGCGCTGCGCATGACGGTAGGGACCGAGGAGGCCAACCGCCTGGTCGTCGCGGCGCTCAAGGAATTTTTGGGGCAGAAGTGATGCTCGGCATCGACACTTTTCACCTCTCCCCGGTGAGCTTGACCGCATGGCACCGAACGCACCCCTATTTAACCGCCTCGCGCTGATCGGCGTCGGACTGATCGGCTCGTCGATCGCGCGCGCGGCGCGCGCGCAGGGCGCGGTGCGCGAGATCGTCGCCACCGCATGGTCGCCGGCGACGCGCCGGCGCGTGGCCGAATTGGGCCTGGCGGATCAGGTGGTCGAAAGCAACGGCACCGCGGCGGCGGGCGCCGATCTCGTCATCGCTTGCGTGCCGGTCGGGGTGTGCGGCGAAGTGGCCAAAGAGATCGCGCCGCATCTCAAGCACGGCGCGATCGTGTCCGATGTCGGATCGGTCAAAGGCGCGATCGTGCGCAACATGGCCCCGCATTTACCGGCCGGAGTGCACTTCGTGCCGGCGCATCCGGTCGCCGGCACCGAGTATTCCGGCCCCGACTCCGGTTTTGCCGAACTCTTCGTCGGCCGCTGGTGCATTCTCACCCCGCCGCAAGGGACCGAGCCTGCCGCCGTCGACAGATTGGCGGCGTTTTGGCGCGCACTCGGCGCCAATGTTGAAACCATGGCGCCTGACCATCATGACCTGGTGCTGGCGATCACCAGCCATCTGCCGCATCTGATCGCCTATACGATCGTCGGCACCGCCGATGAATTCTCCGAAGTGACGCGTTCGGAAGTGCTCAAATTTTCCGCCGGCGGCTTTCGCGATTTCACCCGGATTGCCGCTTCCGACCCGACCATGTGGCGCGACGTTTTTCTCGCCAACAAAGATGCGGTTCTGGAAATGCTCGGTACCTTCAACGAGGATCTGTCGCGATTGACGCGGGCCATTCGCCGCGGCGACGGCGAGGCTTTGTTTGAACATTTCAAGCGGACGCGGGCGATCCGGCGCGGCATCGTCGAAATCGGCCAGGATTCGCCGGCGCCGGATTTCGGTCGGGCCCATGCCGGCCTGCCGGCGGCTCCCCTGCCCCGGCCTTACGCGGCTTCAGACGATTGATTGAGCCTGGGCAAGCGAATCACAAACTATCGTCGCGATCGACGAACCGGACCTCGACGTCGCGCGTGTCGGCCGGCGGCAAAATAAGTTCGCTGCGAAACGCCAGCCTGCGGCCAGCGGACAAGCGTTCGTGCGTCGGGGCGGCGGTCCAGGAATAAATTTCCTGATGCTCCGCGTTGCGGATTGCAAAGCGCAAAAGCGGGACATCCGCGCTCTCTGCCGTGCTATTGCGGATCGCGCCTTGGACGACGAGGACCGGCTCGCCGTCACGCCGCTCGGCGGTTGCGGCAAGGCGGTCGAAATGGACGCCGCGAAGGTTCACCGGTAACCCGAGCGCGGCAAAAAACGACGCGGTTTGCGGCATGGCCCAGACCAGATCGGCGCGCGAGCCAATAATCGCCGCGTCAATGAGCGCAAGTGCGAGAATGACGCGCTGCAACCGTGACAGCGATGGGCGCCGCAGCCACCAAGACCTCCGCCAAGATACCCGCAAAGATAGCCACAAAGAGCGGCACCGCGACAGCCGCCAAGAGAAGCGCCAAGCTCGGTGCTGGCGCCTGACAGCGCCAACGACGCGGGCAGTGATCGCGGCGGTCCCTTCAATCGGCGGGGTCGTCGCCGGCGGGCGGGCGTGGCTAACGCCGGCAGTCTCGGCATGAACGCCCGCAGGGGCGGGGTGGGCGCTCGGTCCGTGGGGCTCCTGCCGGCTTCCAGTTCCTCGACCAGAACCGCCGTTGGCCGCCGCAGCCGCGGAAGCGCCGACCGCGCGGATCGCGCCGCATCCGCCGCGGCTTGCGCAATGGCCGCCATCGCGCGCCCTACCGGCGGCACGGCATCCGCCGCGACCTTAAGCTTGTCGGTATCGGAGAGCTGCGCTTGCCAGACCCAACGGCAACGGTGGCAACGAAGCTTCCGGGTCCAGCCTCTGGCCGGCCGCAGGCTTGCCATTGCGACGCCATAGGATGTAGCGCAGTTTGGACAGACGATCAGCATTGGCGTATCGGCAAGCGCGAAAAGCGCGCCTGGGGACCCTAACAGCCGTCTGTTAAAGAAGGGGGTAACCACGCCGGCCCTGGCGCGCCGCCGGACCCCCCGGCGATTGTTTGCCGGGGCGAATGGCGGCGCCGGCTCGGTGGAGGACCGCGTGATCCGATTTGAGAATGTCGGCTTGCGCTATGGCTTCGGCGCGGAGGTCCTGCGCGACCTGAGCTTCCATATCGACAGCCATTCTTTTCAGTTCCTCACCGGCCCCTCGGGCGCCGGGAAAACCTCGTTGCTGCGTCTGTTCTTTCTGTCGCTTAGGCCCACGCGCGGCCTGATTTCCATGTTCAACCGGGATACCGCCACGCTCACGAAGGACGACCGCGCCACGCTGCGCCGCCGCATCGGCATTGTCTTCCAGGATTTTCGCCTGCTCGATCATCTGACCACTTATGAGAATGTGTCGCTGCCGTTCCGCGTGCTGGGCAAGGAAGAAGCCGGCTATCGCAGCGAGGTCGTCGAACTCTTGCAATGGGTCGGACTCGGCGAGCGGATGGACGCGTTGCCCCCAGTGCTGTCGGGAGGCGAGAAACAGCGGGCCGCCATTGCGCGCGCTGTGATTGCACGGCCGCAATTGTTGCTCGCCGACGAGCCGACCGGCAACGTCGATCCCAATCTCGGCCAGCGGCTGCTACGGCTGTTCATCGAGCTTTATCGATCGGGGACCTCGGTCATTATCGCCACGCACGACATTGCGCTCATGGACGAATACGACGCGCGCCGTCTGGTGCTGCACGAGGGACGATTGCATGTCTACGAGTGAGCCCTTCGACGCCGCGGCGCGATCGTGGGCCGATCGCGAGGCGACTTCGGCCATTGCCGTGCGCCGTGGGCCGACGCCGATCGTGCCGCGCGATTCAATAGCCGGGCGATCGCTGACCGCGGTCGTGGCCATCATGACGTTCCTTGCGGCGCTGGCCACCGGCGCGGCCCTGCTGATCGCCGGTGCGGCGAGTGACTGGCAGTCAGAGGTTGGGCGCGAGGTGACGATCCAAGTTCGCCCCGTGCCCGGGCGCGATCTGGACGCGGATGTTACGGCGGCAGCGGCCGTCATGCGCCAAGCCCCAGGCATTGCCGACGTGCGCCCCTATACCAGGAAGGAATCCGCAGAGCTCGTCGAGCCGTGGCTCGGTTCAGGCATCACGCTGGGCGACCTGCCGATCCCACGCATTATCGTGGCGAAGCTCGTGCCCGGCGGCGCGGCCAATTTCGCCGATTTGCGCAAAGTGCTCGCGGCGCAGGTGCCGGGCGCTACCCTCGACGACCATCGCGGCTGGATCGACCGCGTGCGGACCATGGCGGAGACCGCCGTCGCTACCGGGATGGTCATTCTTGCGCTCGTGATTGCCGTCACCGTCCTGTCCGTCACCTTCGCCACCCGCGGCGCCATGGCGACCAACCGGCCGACTATCGAAGTCCTGCATTATGTCGGTGCGACCGACGGCTTCGTGGCCAGCCAGTTTCAGCGTCATTTCTTGGTTTTGGGTCTCAAGGGCGGCGCGATTGGCGGCGGCGCCGCGATGGCGCTGTTCGGAATTCTGCAAGCCGCCGATACCTGGCTCATCGGCGCGCCAGGCGGCGAGCAGGCCGCAGCTCTGTTTGGCAGCCTGGCGATCGGGCCGGCCGGTTATATCGCCATGTTTGTCGTTATCGTGCTGATGGCGCTGGTCACCGCCGTGGCCTCCCGGCGCACCGTCGGCCACACCTTGGAGAATATCGAGTGAGGCCTGTCAGCCTAAAATCTTTTCGCTTTACCAATCGCGCTGTGGCGAGGGAGCGCTGGGATGCCGAGCCTTAGAAAGGTGGTGAGACGGCGCCGGATCGGTTCGATCGGCATCAAGCTCATTGTCTTTGCCGCGATCGTATTTCTCGGCGGCTTCGGCTATTTCATTTGGCAACTGCCCGACCAGCAAGTCGAGCTTGATCGCAATGCCGACGGTATCGTGGTGCTGACCGGCGGCGACTCGCGCGTTTCCGACGCGCTGGCGCTGCTCGCCGCAGGGCGCGCCAAGCGGCTTTTGATCTCTGGCGTCTATGCCGGCACCACAATAAGTGACATCGCCCGTCAGGTAGCGGACTACAATCGTTTGCTGACCTGTTGCGTCGATCTCGACTATTCGGCGATCAACACGCTTGGCAATGCGGTGGGGACACGGCAGTGGACGTTGAAGAACGGTTTCCATTCGTTGATTGTTGTGACGTCCGCCTATCACATGCCGCGGGCGCTTGCCGAGCTGTCGCACCAGCTGCCGGAGGTCACTTTGATTCCGTACCCGGTCGTCTCCGATCGATTGCGCGTCGAGCCGTGGTGGTCGAATGGCGCGACCACAAAAGTCGTCTTATCGGAATACTTCAAATACCTCGCCGCCAAGCTGCGCATGCAATTTGAGTCGGCCCCGGCGTCGAGCTGATCGCCTGTTTTCGGAAAACACCTCCGTGTCCCGACTGTTGGTTCCCCTCCGATCGCTTGCCTTCAACACGCTGTTCTACGCCAATCTGCTGGTTCACCTGATCGTGGCACTGCCCACGCTGCTGCTGCCTTATCCGGTCCTGCGCGCCTTTATCCGCTCCTATGCGCGAAGCAGTCTTTGGCTGCTGCGCATCATCTGCGGCACGCATGTGTTGTGGCGCGGCACCGAAAATATTCCGCAGGGCTCTTGCATCGTGGCATGCAAGCACCAGTCGGCATGGGAGACCTTCGCTCTTTATGCGGTGCTTGAAGACCCGATCTACGTGCTCAAGCGCGAGTTGATGTGGATCCCGCTATTCGGCTGGTACACCTGGAAAGCCGGCCTGATCCCAGTCGACCGCAGCGCCGGCATGGCCGCGCTTTCCCGCATGACCGCGCGGGCGCAGCGGGCGATCGCCGGACCACGGCCGCGGCAGCTCGTGATCTTCCCGGAAGGTACCCGCCGCGCGCCCGGGGCCGAACCCAGCTACAAACCCGGCATCGTACATCTCTACGCCAGGCTCGGACTGCCCTGCGTGCCGGCGGCGCTCGATTCCGGATTGTTCTGGCCGCGCCGTTTATTTATGCGGCTGCCGGGCACGATCATCGTGGAATTTTTGCCTCCGATCGCGCCAGGATTCGACCGGGCCGGATTCCTTGCGCATCTGCAAGAGACAATCGAAGAAGCAAGCGCACGTTTGCTCCGAGAATCAGGGATCAGGCATCAGGAATCACTGAATCTGGCCGCGAGGGATCAGGCTCCTGATTGCTGATTCCTGATTTCTGATCCCTGACAATTGATCCCTGGCTCGCCAGCCGCTCCGCTAGCAAATGCAAATCGCTCTCGCGATAACCGAGCGCTTCGAGCGCGCGTACGGTTTCCAGGACATAATCGCGGTTGGCCCCGGACTGGCCGTGGCCCTGGCGCACATGATGCAGACTTTCCGCAAGCGTCAGCCGGCCGGCATATTGCACGTGGCTGCGATCGACGATGTAGCACACCGCCCGCACCCGGCGCCGGGCGCGCTCTTCGAGCTCGATCTGCCGCATGGTTTCGACATAGACCGTCGTGACCTGTTCGCGCGCGCGCAAGTAGTGCAGCGTTTCGGCGCGCGCCGCGGCGGCGACCCGATAGGCGACGCCGCGGCACATTCCGCCGCGATCGAGCCCAAGCACGAGCCCGGGCCGTTCCGGCGTGCCCCGATGAACAAACGAGAACACGCAAAGGGCGCGATGCAGCCCGGTCAGCCGGGCCGGAACCCGCTCGAGGTAAGAGAAGCCCGGCCGCCACATCAGTGAGCCATAGGCGAAAACCCAAAGGTCCTCGTGATCGTGCTCGGCGGTCTTGATCATCGCCCCTGATGTATCTTGGAATTCGCTTGGGGTATTGGCGGTATTGGCTCGCAGTGGAGGTCGCGTGAAACTATGGCCGAACTTTGCGTCGGTCCAAATTAGGGTCAAAACTCATTATTTGCGCGGCCGCGACGCTGGGCCTTTCGGCCGCTGGCTAGGCGAGAGGAGCGATGTGATCTACATGATCATGAGCGACGAGCAACGACGCCACAGCGGCCGAAAGGCCCAGCGTCCCTTCGGGTTACGGCGAAAATCGCCGCCGGGTTCGTCGAAGGGCTCGACCGTATTGCCGATACGCTCTTCGCCCTTCTCCTGCCCGGCGTG
>DATAYT010000304.1:0-7270 GCA_036272395.1 Xanthobacteraceae bacterium | reverse complement strand
ACCTGTTCGAATTGCGAAATATCGACCTTTACCGGCCACAAATCGCGGCCATGCACGACATCGAGCGCAACTTTTTCGCCGATCAGCCGCCGCAACAGCATGGTCAGGTCGCTCAAGGCTTCGCCGATATCGAGCACCTGCGGGCGCAGTGTCTGCTTGCGCGAGAACGCCAACAGATGCCGTACCAGACTCGCCGCCCGGTTGGCATTCTGTTTGATCTGCATGATGTCGCCGAACGAAGGATCGGTCGGTTTGTGCGCGTTGAGCAGAAAGTCGGTCGCCATCATGATGGCGGAAAGCACGTTGTTGAAATCGTGCGCTATGCCGCCGGCAAGCTGGCCTACCAGCTCCATCTTCTGTTGCTGCGTCACCTTGTTTTCCAATTCGCGCTGCGCCGTGGTTTCGAGCGCATAAACGATCGCGGATTCCTGATCGCGCTCTTCCTCCTCGACCGCGGTGACGTAGAACCGGCCGAAACGCTCGCCCTCACCCGCCAGCATGGCATCGACCGGCGCGATTTCGGTTTTGCCGAGCGCCGCCTGCCGAATTGCGCCCTCAAGCGCTTCGCGGTCGCGCGGAGCGACGGCTGCAAGGATCGAACGATCCTTTGCCTCGCCGCTCGTGCCGTCAAACAGCCGCGCGAAGAGCGGGTTGGTGCGTACCACGCCGCCATGTTTGTCGATCGTGGCGATCGCCATCGGCGTGTGGTGAAAAAAGCGCATGAAGCGGATTTCGGCGGCGCGCTGCGGATCGCTGCGATCGTCGCGCGCCCGATTAAGCACGAGCGTTCGCGAGGCTCCAGGCGTGCCATCGGCGCCAAACGCGACATTGTGCAATACGCGCACGGGCACCGTGCGGCCGCCGCGGGTGCGCAGATCGAGATCGAGTACCTCGGTCTTTACCTCGCCTGGCGCGGCCGGCAGCGTGGTGAGCAGCGCCGCTCCGTCGCCGGCGATTATCTCGCCGAGCTTGAGCCCGCCGGACCCGACCTGGGCTAGATCATGATCGAGCCAATTGGCGAGCGTGGCATTGAGATAGACGACTTCGCCCTTGTGGTTGACGGAAAAAAATCCAGCGGGCGCGTGATCGAGATAGTCGATGGCGTGCTGCAATTCCTGGAACACGTTCTCCTGGCGCTCACGTTCCCGCGTGACGTCCGAAAGCGACCAAACGGTCTGCCGTGCCGCGCGCTTGTCGCCGCCGAGCGGCCGGATGCGGAACCGGAGCCAGCGCGCGGGCCGGCCCTTCATTCCGGTGACGCGCACCTCTTCCTCGAGCTGGCGGCCTTCCCGCGCCGCTCGCAGCAGCCGATATATGGCCTCCGACGCGTCGGCGTCGCCCATGAACGCGCGCTCTACCGGGCGCGTTTCTTTGTCGTGGCTCGCGTCGATCAGATCGAGGTAAGCCGGATTGGCGTAGACGACGCGGCCGTCATTGGCGGTGACCACCACGGCCTCCGGAGCGCCGTCAACCACGGCTTTGATCAGTGGATTGCCACGATAGGCCGCCGCGCGCACACGCAAGATTCCGCAGGCAAAGGCAAACAGCGAAAACACGCCAATACTGGCGAGGACGGCGAGAAAAGCGATGGTGTATTGCTCGGCATTGCTGCCGCCGAATGTCATGATCGCGCTGAGTGCCGCGACCAGCGCCACCGCGACCAAAAGCACCATGACTATGCTGCCGCCGCGTTCGGCGCCGGCGGCCTCACCCAGCGTCGAGCCGACCTCTGCGCCGCGCGACTCCCCTGAAACAGACCCAGCGGGGACCTTGCTGATAGCAGGCACGGACATGAGCTGCTCTGTCATGCCGGTTTTCAGTGCCCTGTGCGACTGAATCGCGCAAGAGGTTTGGCGGCAGCGTGCACAACTGCGGCACAAGTGGGTCGATTTCCGCGCTCGCTTCGCGAAATAGCCAAAGTTCCACCGGTTTTGCCTTCAAACCGCCGTTAACCATGAGAATGCTGCAGGCGTCGGCTTTTCCGGGAAATCGGTTATCGTTATTAAATCATTGCTTTTAGTCGGCCGGGCGAATATCGGCGGCACTATTAACCTTTAAAGGTAACCGCAAGCCGCGGTCGGCACGCCATCGAGACGGGGAGTAGCGCGGATGTTTGAGAGCTTGTTCGGGGCGGAAATGCCGCTCGCCGTGCGCTTTTTCGTGGCGTTTCTGATCGTACTCGGCGTGATCGGCGCGATTTGGTGGATCGTACGCCGGTTCGGTAGCGGTCGGCTTGGCGCCAGTACGCGCGGCCGGCAGCCTCGTCTCGGGGTGATCGATCACGCAAGGGTAGATAATCGCCGCCTACTTATCTTGGTGCGGCGCGACAATGTCGAGCATCTCCTGATGATCGGGGGACCAAGCGACATCGTGGTCGAGCCTAATATCGTCCGCGCCGTCCCGGCGGCGCGCGATGTGGGGCGCGCTCCGGCGGGGATCGAAGCGATCACTCGCGCTATTCCGCTGCCCGACAACGGCAGCGGTTCATGGCCGTTACAACCCGAGGCCAATGGCGGATCGCGGCCCGCCGCACGGCCCGATGACCTCCCTGGCCGTCCACAGCCGGAGTCCGGACCCCGCCAACGCGACACCCTGGCCGCGCTTGCTGACGAGCTGTCCACGCGGATCACGCCGCAGCAGCGCGGTCGCGGCAATGTCGAGCCGCCGCGTCAAGATCAGCGGCAAGAGCAACGGCAGGATCCGCGCCCAGAGCCGCGGCTGGAACTGCGCCGGCCCGCGCAACCGGCCGCATCATCCTCACCGCCGCCTTCGGTGGCCGCGAGTGCTGGCGAAGCCGCAGCCGGTGGCGACCAAAACCTTGCCGATATGGCCCAGCGGCTTGAAGCGGCGCTGCGCAAACCATCGAGCGAGGCACACGCACCCGCCAATCAAGCACGCCCGGCGACGGCGCCCGATCAGGCAGCGCGCAGCGATTCGCCGCCACCCCCGCCGCCACGCAATCCGCGCGGCAGCGAGCAACGGCCGGCACCGCCCGACGCCAATAAGCCCAACCAAACCAAGACCGCCATCTACGACACGCTCGAACAAGAAATGGCGAATTTGCTGGGGCGGCCTCCAAAGAGCTGAGGCGGGGATGTCAGAAGGTCAGATGACTCCGTTGTCTGTCATCCGATCTGCATTCGCAGCACCGGCTTGATCGCGACACCCGACGAGGATTCGGCCGCCGCCAGATTGATGTCGGCGAAGTCGTAGAACTTAATCATCTTCTCAATCGGAAACTTCCCGGCGACGATGAGGTCGACCAGCTCGGGGATAAATTTTTTAGGCAAGCTCTCGCCCTGCACCACGCCGCGCACGGTGCGGCCTTGCTGCAAAAACGGCATTTCAATCGCGACGTCGGTGCCGGGCGGGGCGCTGCCGAGCAGTACACAGGTCCCGCCGGGCATTAACGCCTCGATGGCCTCTCGGAACACGCTGGGCAGCGCCGAAGTATCGAGCGCGTGGCGCACGCCGCCCGGCGCAACGGCTCGAACTTCATCGACGACCTTGTCGCGCGCGGCGTGATTAATCGAATGGGTGGCGCCGAGTTCGCAGGCCAATGCCAGCCGATGCGCGTGCACATCGACAGCGATGATCGGATCGCAGCCGGTGATTTTTGCCGCCATCAGCGCCGATAGCCCGACAGCGCCGACACCGAAGATAGCGAGGCTGTCGCCGGGCTGTGGTTGCATGGCGTTGAGAACGGCTCCAGCTCCGGTCTGGCCACTGCAGGCGAGCGGCCCCAAGGCTTCAAGCGGCGCGTCTTTTCGCACCTTCACCGCGTAGCGCTCCTGGGTGAGCGCATAGGTGCCGAACGAAGACTGTTGAAAGAAGGCGCTATAAACCGGCGCGCCGTTTCGCGACATCAGCGTCGAGCCGTCGGCGCGCCGGCCATGCATTTTCAGACGCCGTCCGTGCATGCAGTAGCAATATTTATGCTGCTGACAGTTCGCGCAGGTTCCGCACCACGGAAACGACATGACGACGTGATCGCCGGGCGCTAACGCGCTGACCGCGTTGCCGACGGCATGGACCACGCCCGCCCCCTCGTGACCGTAAACCGCAGGGTATGGCGAGGCGAAGTAACCGTCCCGTCCATGTAAGTCGGTCTGGCACATTCCGCTCGCCACCACGCGCACGATCACTTCGTCCAGTCGCGGATCGCAGAGTTCTAATTTTTCCAGTGCGAAGGGTGCCGAACGTTCACGGACGACGGCGGCGGTGATCTGCATTCCAAATTGTCAAAGTTGGCCCGATGGGTGTCAATCAGTCGTCGCGGTAGACGCGTTCGCGCCGTTCATGGCGTTCCTGGGCCTCGATCGACAGCGTGGCAATCGGCCGCGCTTCCAGCCGCTTGAGCGTGATCGGCTCGCCGGTTTCCTCGCAATAACCGTAGGTGCCATCCTCGATACGCTGCAGCGCAGCATCAATTTTGGCGATTAGTTTGCGCTGGCGGTCGCGGGCGCGCAGTTCGATGGCGCGGTCGGTCTCCGAGGATGCGCGGTCGGCGAGGTCCGGATGATTCTGGCTTTCGTCTTGCAAGTGCTGGAGGGTCTCTTTCGCCTCCTTGAGGATGTCCTCCCGCCAATTAAGCAGCTTCAGCCGGAAATACTCCCGCTGGCGCTCGTTCATGAACGGCTCTTTGTCGCTTGGCCGATAGAATTTCGCGTCCGCTACAAGACCCAATCCTTCACCTTTGCCATTCTTTTGGGGCTTATCAGGACGACGACTTCTGCCCTTGAACAATTGCATCTGCGTGTACTCCCGCAACCAACTTGCGAAGCGCCCTCTCGCGCGGCGGCTTATAACGAAGGTCCATGACAGTGACAACAAGATCGTGGGCCGGAGACGCCAGCAGCTGTGATCAGTTCGAATCGGCCGCCCCAGCCACACGGGGGCGCGCTTGTAGGACGTCGCCGGGGTGTTCTAATTTGCCCCGGGAGGCACCCGTTTCATGCGTTTTGAAGGCACCAGCGGCTACGTCGCCACCGAGGATTTGAAAGTTGCGGTTAACGCCGCAATCGCCCTCGAGCGCCCCCTCCTGGTGAAGGGGGAACCCGGGACCGGCAAAACCGTCCTGGCGCTGGAAATCGCCAAGGCGCTGGGCGCGCCACTGATCGAATGGCACATCAAATCGACCACCAAGGCGTTACAGGGGCTCTACGAATACGATGCGGTGACGCGGCTGCGCGACAGCCAATTGGGCGACGCCCGGGTCAAGGACATCCGCAATTACATCAAGCGCGGCAAGCTGTGGGAGGCGTTCATCGCCGACGAAAGGCCAGTTTTGTTGATCGACGAAATCGACAAGGCCGATATCGAATTTCCCAACGATCTTTTGCAAGAACTCGATCGCATGGAGTTCTTCGTCTACGAGACCGGCGAAACGATTCATGCGCGCCGCCGCCCCATTGTCGTCATTACCTCAAACAATGAAAAAGAATTGCCGGACGCATTCCTGCGCCGCTGCTTCTTCCATTACATCCGCTTTCCGGACCCGGACACGATGCGCGCCATCGTCGAGGTCCATTTTCCCGGCATCAAGCACCGCCTGGTGGCCGAGGCGCTCAAGCTGTTCTACGAAATCCGCGAAGTGCCAGGATTGAAGAAGAAGCCATCGACCTCGGAGTTGCTTGATTGGCTCAAACTGTTAATGGTCGAAGATGTTTCGATCGAAACGCTGCGCGAGCGCGATCCGAAGCGGCTGATCCCGCCACTGCATGGGGCGCTGCTTAAGAACGAGCAGGATGTCCACCTGTTCGAGCGGCTGGCTTTTATGACGCGGCGAGAAGGACGCTAGCCGGATCGACCGCGTGCGATTCACCACACGGGATGCATGGTGAAGGAATACCGCGCACCCACGGCGAACGTGAACTGGTTGGACGAGCCGCGCTGGATCACCAGCGGCGAATCGGCGGCGGAGCCGGTGATCCGCTCGTATTCGATATAGCTATACGTGGCCCATTGCGGATTGAGAAAGTATTCCCCCTGGCCCCCAGCGCCATACGAATAAAGCCCACCGCTGGCGTTATAGACCGGCAGCGCGGGCAAGCCGGCCACGGTGGAGTTGGCGGACTGAACGGGTGTGATGCTGAAATAGGGACTGACGGCGGCGGTGGATTGCAGCGTCAAGCGTGGTCCGCCCGAAAACCGGAACTGTCCCGCTGGAACAACGGCATCCATAAAAAGATCGCCGGTGACGCCTTTTTCGCCGCCGAAGCCCTGCCGTACTTCGCCGCGCAGGCGCAGCCACTGCGCCGGCCAGTATTCGGCGAAGGCGCCAGCCTGCAGGGCAAAATCAATATCGCCCAAACCGTTGAGCGCCGGGTCACTGGACGCTCTTCGCTCCCAGACGATTTGCACGGCTGGGCCGATTCTGACGGGGCCAAGATTAAGGACGGAGAAGCCGAAACTGTCGCGTGGGCCGAAATATTCCGGCGGCGTTCCCACATTGCGAATACTGAAGACCGGGCCGCCGGTGAGGCGAAATTTGTCTGTTGGCGCGCCTGCCCATTTCGGCCCGAGGCGCAACTCGCCGCCGATGGTCACGATCCAGTCCGGGACGGCTTGTGCGGCAGCCGGCGTCGGCGCCGGCAGGTCAGCCGCGAAGCCAGGGGCCGGCGCGATAGCCGTGCCCATAGCAATGCAGGCGGCAAACCAACCGCTCGAGTGCCAAACCCTTGTCATGCCGTGCGGGCCCGCCCCATGTTCCCTTTGGTTCTCCATGATACAGCAGGCGCAGCGAAGGGCGAAATGGCTGGGTGGCCAAAGGTAGATTTAGTGCACACTGTTGCCGATCAGTCGTGCGCCGCCCCGCTAGGCTTCAGCATCGTGTTCGACCGCGCGGCCGGCGTTTGTTCGGGTGCGTTTTCGGCGGCGTCCCGCGCGCGGGGTCGCTCGTTCAGTGCTCGCGGGTTCCAGGGCTGGATCGACACTTTCGCTCGGCGTGCCGTCAGTCGATGTGCTTTCTAGCGGGGGTTTTTCGGACAGTAGGGTTTCAGAGCGCGGGGCGGCTGCCACGCCACTGTCGGTTTGATCCGGGACAGAATCCGCCGACTGATGTTCCGAACCAGCGTCGGTGTCAGGCTGCGGCGCTGTCTCGACCGCGCTCAGCCGTGCCTGCCAATGCGCCAATTCGCGCGCCCTGGCGCGTCGCTCTTCGACGGCGGCGCGCAGGCGTTTGACCCAGACGCGAATCTGCCCCGCCGCCCGGCCAATGACGCCGCCAGCCCAGACCAGTTCGAACGGCGTAAACTGGCGCCAGGTCTGG
>DATAYT010000303.1:0-8940 GCA_036272395.1 Xanthobacteraceae bacterium | reverse complement strand
AGATTCATGGCAGGCCGTTTCGGGATCATGCTGTAGGCGACGGAACGGGACCGACGATGGATGCGCAAACAGCCGATCCGGAACGCAGCATGTTGAGACGCCTGCGCGGGACCGCGCGATTTTTCGACACCAAGGTCGGGCTGAGCCGGCTCGGGGTGTTGCTGAGCCTCACCATCATCGCGGTCGCGGTCGTGGTGCTCTATCGCATCCTGCGCGACATCGACCCCGATGAACTCATCGACGCTATCGAGGCCACCGACTGGCGTACGCTGTTTATTGCCGCGCTTTTCGTCGCCGGCGGCTATCTCACGCTCACCTTTTATGACTTGTTCGCGCTGCGCACGATCGAGCGTTCGGAAGTGCCGTATCGCGTCGCCGCACTTGCCGGTTTCACGAGCTACGCTGTTGGCCACAATGTCGGCGCCAGCGTGTTCTCCGGCGGTGCGGTGCGTTACCGCATCTACTCCGCCTGGGGACTGAGCGTCATCGACGTCACCAAAATCTGCTTCGTCGCGGGTCTGACCTTTTGGCTTGGCAATGCCACCGTGCTCGGTCTTGGCGTGCTGTACAACCCGCAGGCGGCCCGCCAGCTGGATCAGTTGCCGCTATGGAGCAATCGCCTGCTCGCGGTTGTCGTTCTCGCCCTCCTCGCCGCTTATGTGGCTTGGGTCTGGGCCAAACCGCGCATCATTGGCCGCGAAGGTTGGCAGGTGACGCTGCCCGGCGGACCGCTCACGCTGTTGCAGATCGCGATTGGCATTGTCGATCTCGCCTGCTGCGCCGCCGCCATGTACATGCTGGTGCCGGACGAACCAAATCTCGGATTCGTTACAGTTGCGGTGATTTTCGTTGCCGCAACGCTGTTGGGATTTGCCAGTCACGCGCCGGGCGGCCTCGGCGTGTTCGACGCCGCCATGCTGGTCGCGTTGTGGCAATTCGATAAGGAAGATTTGCTCGCAGGGCTCTTGTTGTTCCGGCTGCTCTACTACGTCGTGCCGTTTGTGCTTTCATTGGCGGTGCTGGGCACCCGCGAAATTTTACTCAGCCGCGGCATGCGGCGTCTGCCTTCTGCCGCAACGCCGCAGCTCGGCAATACCGATCCGCGCGTTCGCCGGACGACCGACGTGCCACGATGAGCCTGGCCGAGGATCGCGCCGCCGCAAACGCTAAGCTCTGGCGTGGCGGCGTTGTGCTTGCGGCGGCGGCGCTCGTTTTTGCGATTTTGGCCGCGATCGGAACGCTGCCCCTTATCTACGCAGTGACTGGCTTCGCCGTCATTGCGGCTGCCGCCGTTATTGGACTGCGCCCCGCCCGCGAGCAGGACCGCTTTGCGCAACCTGTCGTCAATGTGCAAACCGGCGACGATTTGCTGCCCACATTTGTCGCCGGCCTGCCGGATCCGGTTCTCGCCCTTGATCGCGATGGTCGCATCATTGCGCTCAACGATCGCGCCCGTGCGCTCGCTCCGGCGCTGCGCCACGGCGAGCCGGTGTCGTTCGCGCTGCGCACGCCTGAATTGATCGAGGCGATCGGCCGGGCCAGCAGAGACGGCGAGGAGCAGCGCGTCGTCTATTCCGAACGCGTCCCGCTCGACCGCTGGTACGAGACCGTAGTGACGCCGGTGAAGCGCCAAGCCAATGCGCGCAGTCCCGACCTCGTCTTGATGACCTTTCACGATCTCACGCCGCTGCGCCGCGTCGAGGAAATGCGCGCCGACTTTGTCGCCAATGCCAGCCATGAATTGCGGACCCCACTCGCCGCCCTGTTGGGATTCATCGAAACGCTACAGGGCTCGGCGCGGGAAGATTCCAAGGCGCGCGACCGCTTTCTTTCGATCATGCAGGAACAGGCGCGGCGCATGGCGCGCCTGATCGACGATCTGTTGTCGTTGTCGCGCATCGAGCTCAACGCACATCGGCGGCCTGACACGCCGGTCGATCTGGTGCCGATCATCCGGCAAGTGTCCGACGGGCTCGAGAGCCTGGCGCGCGACCGCGGCGTCGCCGTCAATGTGGAAAATGCCGGCGCGTTGACGGTGCTCGGTGACCATGACGAACTGGTCCGCGTCTTCGAAAATCTGGTCGAAAACGCGCTCAAATACGGCGCCGCCGGACGCCGGGTTGACATCAAGCTTGGTCCGGGCGCATCGGCCGAGGGCGAACCGGAAGCCCGCGTCAGTGTCCGCGATTACGGCCCGGGCATTGCGCCCGAGCATTTGCCGCGGTTGACCGAACGCTTCTATCGCGTCGATGTCACCGAGAGTCGCGCGCAGGGCGGCACCGGGCTCGGTCTGGCGCTGGTCAAACACATTCTCAATCGTCATCGCGGCCGCCTCACCATTGACAGCGAGCCCGGCGCCGGCGCCACCTTCACCGTGCATCTGCCCACCACGATTGTCCTGCCGGCGCGATAAATACCCGGTCTTTTAAGGCTTTAGGCTGTCATCCAGCTGTCATGGAAGCTTCATAGAACGGCTATGCGTCAGGCCTAACCGTCCGCCTGCTGCAGCTTTCGCCTTCCAAGGGCAAGCCCCCACGATGCAGCGTTCTGACACACGGCGACTGAACGGCCCCACACCCGCATTAGCCACATGCGGGGCTCGTTGCGCCGGATTCCATCCAGAGGAGACAGCACAGTGAAACATTTCAGGATCATCGCCGTTGCCAGCCTGTTGGCCGCGACTGTCGTGCCTGCCACCGCCGACGACATCTCCGGGGCCGGCGCCACGTTCCCGTATCCGGTCTACGCCAAATGGGCGGACGCTTATAAGAAGGAAACTGGCGTCGGACTGAACTACCAATCGATCGGTTCCGGCGGCGGCATCAAGCAGATCGAGGCCAGAACGGTGACCTTCGGCGCCACCGATGCGCCACTCAAGGGCGAGGACCTCGATAAGAACGGCCTGGTGCAGTTTCCGATGGTGATGGGCGGCATTGTGCCGGTCGTTAATCTCGACGGTGTCAAACCGGGCGACCTAGTGATCGACGGGCCCACGCTCGCCAAGATCTTCCTCGGCGACATCAAGACCTGGGACGATCCGGCGATCAAAAAGCTCAACCCGAGCGCCAAGCTACCGTCCACCGCGATCGCGGTCGTGCACCGCTCCGACGGCTCCGGCACGACGTTCAATTTCGCCTACTACCTCGCGCAAGTCAGCGACGACTGGAAGTCGAAGGTCGGCTTCAATACGTCGGTCGAATGGCCGGTCGGCATCGGCGCCAAGGGCAATGAAGGCGTCTCGAACAATGTCGGCCAGACCAAGGGCTCGATCGGCTATGTCGAATATGCCTACGCACTCCAGAACAAGCTGGTCTTCACCAAAATGGTGAACAAAGACGGCAAGACCGTCGCACCGACCAGCGACGCGTTCCAGGCCGCGGCCGCCAATGCCGACTGGAATTCGGTGCCCGGCTACGGCGTCATCCTGGCCAATCAGCCAGGCGCTGCATCCTGGCCGATGACGGCTGCGACCTTCATCCTCATTCCCAAGCAACCGCAGGACCCGGCGGCGGCAACTTCGGCGCTGAAGTTCTTCGCCTGGGCCTATGCCAAGGGCGGCGAGATGGCCGAGGAACTTGATTACGTTCCAATGCCGCAAAAAGTGGTCGGCCAAATCCAGACGATGTGGTCAAAGGAGATCAAGGACAGTAGCGGCAAGCCGCTGCACGTGACCTCCAATTGAGCCCTTATGCACCACGCCGGGCAGCCATGCGGGTTGCCCGGATTCCATCCACCGGCTCGCCGCACCATCTTGCGCGGCGGCCGGTACGCCGTTTGAGTGGACGCCGCGGGCCTCGGCCAATGGAGCGTCCTGATGGATTCGTCGCGGAGCCAATCCGTGGCTGATATCGCAATCCGAGAACGCGATCTGATCGCGCCCGCGGCCGGCAGCCGCGCCAGGGTACTCGACCGCTTGCGCCTGGGCGATGCCGCATTCCGGCAGCTCACGCGCGCTGCCGCGATAGGCGTCTTGGTCCTGCTCAGCGCGGTGATCATTTCGCTGATCAGGGGTTCGATCCCGGCGCTCAAGACCTTCGGCTTCGGTTTCCTTGTTAGCGAGCGCTGGAATCCGGTGACCGAAATCTTCGGCGCCTTGCCGGCGGTCTACGGCACCGTGATTACGTCTTTCATCGCCATGCTATTCGCGGTGCCGATCGGCCTGATGATCGCGTTCTTCCTGACCGAGCTCTGCCCGAAATGGCTGCGCCGGCCGATCGGCATCGCGATCGAACTGCTCGCGGGAATTCCGAGCATTATCTACGGCATTTGGGGATTGTTTGTATTCGCCCCATTCCTGCAGGAGACGCTGCAGCCTTTCCTGATCGGCACTTTGGGCAATGCGCCGCTGATCGGGCCGTTGTTCGGCGGGCCGCCTTACGGCATCGGCATGCTGACCGCGGGGCTGATCCTCGCGATCATGGTGCTGCCTTTCATCACCTCGATATCGCGCGATGTGTTCGAGGCTGTCCCCGCCGTGCTCAAGGAAGCGGCCTATGGGCTTGGCTGCACCACCTGGGAAGTCACGCGCAACGTGGTCCTGCCCTATGCCAGAGTCGGCGTGATCGGCGGCATCATGCTCGCGCTCGGCCGGGCGCTCGGCGATACCATGGCGGTGACCTTTGTGATCGGTAATGCGCATCGGATTTCCGCCTCGATCTTGGCGCCCGGCACGACCATTTCCGCGACCATCGCCAATGAATTCACCGAGGCGGTTGGCGATCTTTACACCTCGGCGCTGATCGCGCTCGGCCTCATTCTCTTTGTCATCACTTTCATCGTGCTGGCGATTGCGCGCTACCTGTTGCTGCGCATCGAACGCCGGATCGGGTGAAGCCATGGCCGAGCACATGGCCGAGCAACTCCTGCAATCCCGTTACCGGGGCCGGCGGCGCCGTAACGCCGTCGCCACCGTCCTCGCGCTCGCCGCCACGGGGATCGGTCTGGGATGGCTGGTGCTGATCCTCGGCGAGCTGTTATGGCAGGGCTTCTCCGGTCTGTCGCTGGCGGTATTCACCGAAATGACGCCGCCGCCCGGCGCCGCCGGCGGGCTCCTCAATCCAATCTTCGGCAGCCTGATCCTCACCGTGCTCGCCGTCATCATCGGCACGCCGATCGGGATTCTCGCCGGCACCTATATGGCCGAATATGGCCGCCACGATGTGCTCACCACCGTGGTGCGTTTCATCAACGACATCCTCTTAAGCGCGCCATCGATCGTCGTCGGGTTGTTCATCTACGAGATCATGGTGGCGCCGATGGGCCATTTCTCGGGACTGGCCGGCGGGGTGGCGCTCGCGGTCCTGGTGATACCGGTCGTGGTGCGCACCACCGAGGATATGCTCACCCTCGTGCCCAATGCGCTGCGCGAAGCGGCGACCTCGATCGGACTGCCGCGGTCATTGACCATTACCCGAATCTGCTATCGCGCGGCGCGCGCCGGCATGCTGACCGGCGTGCTGCTCGCGGTGGCGCGGATTAGCGGCGAGACCGCGCCGCTATTATTTACTTCGCTGAACAACCAGTTCTGGAGCACCAATCTTAACGCGCCGATCTCGAGCTTGCCGGTCGTCATCTTCCAGTTCGCGCTCAGCCCCTACAAGGACTGGCAGGCGCTGGCCTGGACCGGCGCCCTCATCATCACCATGGCGGTGCTGGCTTTGAGCATCACCGCGCGTGCCCTCGTCGCAACGGGAAAACAGTCATGACCATGAGTGCTACCGTCGCGGTTCTCTCCGTCGCTCACATGCCGGGCGCCCAGGCCGGCCTCGCCGAGAAGGTCACGATCCGCGACCTCGACTTCTTCTACGGTGATTTTCGGGCTTTGAAATCGATCAGCCTGCCGCTCTACCAGAACAAGGTGACCGCTTTCATCGGTCCGTCCGGCTGCGGCAAATCGACCTTGCTGCGCGTGCTCAACCGCATGTACGACCTTTATCCGCACCAGCACGCCACGGGCGACGTCCTGTTCGACGGCGAGAATATTCTTTCGCCCAAGCAGGACTTGAATTTGTTGCGCGCGCGCATCGGCATGGTGTTTCAGAAGCCGACGCCGTTTCCGATGTCGATCTATGAGAACATCGCCTTCGGCATCCGGCTCTACGAGAAATTGCCGAAGTCGGAGCTCGACGGCCGGGTCGAGACCTCGCTGCGGCGCGCCGCGCTGTGGGACGAAGTAAAGGACAAACTTAACGCCAATGGGCAAAGCCTTTCCGGCGGGCAGCAGCAGCGGCTTTGCATTGCCCGCACCGTCGCCGTGCGGCCGGAAGTCATCCTGTTCGACGAGCCCTGTTCGGCGCTTGACCCGATTTCGACCGCCAAGATCGAGGAGCTGATCGACGAGCTGACCGACGACTACACGATCGTGATCGTCACCCATAATATGCAGCAGGCGGCGCGGGTTTCGGAATTCACCGCCTTCATGTTTCTGGGCGAGCTCATCGAATTCGACTCGACCAGCAACATGTTTACGGCGCCACGAGATCAGCGTACGCAAGACTACATCACCGGCCGGTTCGGATAACGCAGATGACTGACATCACCACCACCAGAATCGATCACACCGCCAAGGCGTTCGATACCGATCTGCAGGAAATAACCCGCAAGGTCGCCGAGATGGGCGGCCTCGTGGAGCGGCAGATCGCGGATTCGGTTCAGGCTTTGGTCGATCGCGATATCGAGCTTGGCGAGCGCGTTATTGGTCTCGATCCGACCATCGACGCGCTGCAGCGCGAGGTCGAGGATAAATGCATCCTCACGATCGCCCGGCGCCAGCCGATGGCCGTCGATTTGCGCGAATGCGTCGGCGCCATGCGCGTATGCAATGACCTGGAACGGATCGGCGATCACGCCAAGCACATCGGCAAGCGCGTCGTCGCGCTCGACGACGACTTCTATCCGCAAAAGCTGATCCGCGGCGTCGAGCACATGTCGGCACTGGTGCTGGCGCAGCTCAAGCAGGTGCTGGACGCCTATGCCAGCCGCGACCTGCAATCGGCGCTCGCCGTCTGGAACGGCGACGAACAGGTCGATTCAATGTGCGTTTCGCTGTTCCGCGAGCTTCTCACCTACATGATGGAAGATCCGCGCAACATCACGTTCTGCATGCATCTGATGTTTTGCGCCAAGGACATCGAGCGCATGGGCGACCATGCCACCAATATCGCCGAGACCGTCTATTACATGGTTGAAGGCCGTCCGATTACCGACCAGCGTCCCAAGGGTGACACCACGAGTTTTCCAGCAGGCGTCCTGCAGAAATAGGAGACCGGGATGGGGGCAAACATCCTGATCGTGGAAGACGAGGAACCGCTCACAACGCTGCTGCGGTACAATCTCGAAGCCGAAGGCTACGAAGTCGACGCCGTCGCCAGAGGCGACGATGCCGACACGCGGTTGAAGGAAACCGCGCCTGATCTGATCGTGCTGGACTGGATGCTGCCCGGCCTGTCGGGAATCGAACTGTGCCGCCGGTTGCGGGCGCGGCCGCAGACCCAAACGCTGCCCATCATCATGCTCACCGCGCGCGGCGAGGAAAGCGAACGCGTGCGCGGGCTGGCCACCGGCGCCGACGACTATATCGTCAAGCCGTTTTCGGTGCCCGAGCTGCTGGCGCGCGTGCGCGCGCTATTGCGCCGCGCCAGTCCGGAACGCGTCGCGCTCGTGCTTACCATCGGCGACCTCGAACTCGACCGCGAGAAAAAGCGCGTCTCGCGCGCCGGCCGGCCGGTCGATCTCGGTCCGACCGAATTCCGGCTGCTGGAATTTCTCATGGAGCGGCCTGGACGCGTGTTCTCCCGCGAGCAGCTTCTCGACGGCGTGTGGGGCAGCGACGTCTATATCGACGAGCGCACTGTGGACGTTCATGTCGGCCGCCTGCGCAAGGCGCTCAATCGCGGCCATGCGACCGATCCGATCCGCACCGTCCGCGGCGCCGGTTATTCGCTGGACGATCGCTTCGGCAAGACGGCGTGAAAAGGACCTCACCCACTACTCGTCATTGCGAGGAGCGTTAGCGACGAAGCAATCCAGATCTGAGTTCGGGCTGGATTGCTTCGCTGCGCCCGCAATGACGGCGGTGACTTACCGCGGCGCCCGCTTGTCGCGCCGCCGTTCGGACGGCGGCTGATACGCGACCCGCGAATGGTAAGCGCAATAGGGCAGGCCGGCGACGGTGTTGCCGCCGCAGAAAAAGAAATCGGTGCTGCCGGGATCGCCGACCGGCCAGCGGCAGGTTTGCTCGTTCAATTCCAGGATGGTGCGGCGCTGACCGATCGGAATGATGTTTTCGATCAATTCCGGTTCGGCCTCCAGCTCGTAGTCGTAGGCGTGCGCCAGCGCGGTGTTGCCGCGGATCGATCCGCGACCGATGCGCAGCAGGTGCGACGGTGAACGGGGCTTGCGCGGCCGCGGTGAGGCGCTGGAGCCGCTCTTGGCGCGGCCGGACAATCCGAGCCGATGCACCTTGCCGATGACGGCATTGCGCGTGATGCCGCCGAGCTCGGCGGCGATCTGGCTCGCCGAGAGACCGTCAGACCATAGCTTTTTCAGAAGCTCGACCCGCTCGTCAGTCCACGACATGCCCAGCCCTCCTTGAACCTGTCGGCGAAGCTGTTTTTGAGAATCCCCCCTCACGCCGGGCAGCGCGTCGCCGCCCAACACGCACTCAACCACAACGCTTCAGAAGACTGTCCGCCGCACGAAATGTCGTACTAGACAATCAAAAAGCTACAATATGGCCGGAGTCTGGCGCAAGACTCGCGCTGCTTGCGTCCACACATTCCTGCACGCGTGTGGATGAACTGGGTACAAATCGGGTCCGCAACGCGCAATTATCGTGTGTTGACAGCGGGACGGGTGGAAATAGAATGCTGTTCCGTGCCGCCCGGAGAGGCGGCACATTTCGTTTAAGTCGCGCTGCTTTTGTCGTTTAAGCCGCGCTGC
>DATAYT010000302.1:0-1560 GCA_036272395.1 Xanthobacteraceae bacterium | reverse complement strand
GCGCGAGCGCGACAAGCTTCACAGCGTCATCAAGCAGCGCTTCGCGCTCAGCGACGAGACGACCGACGAGCTGATCGCCAAGGCGACCGCAGCCGAACAGGAGTCGGTCGATCTCTATCATTTCACCAGCCTGCTCAATCGCTCGCTCGATGAGCCGGGGCGCGCCCGCGTTATCGAGATGATGTGGGAAATCGTATTTGCCGACGGTCAGCGCGATGAGCTTGAGGACAATTTGTTATGGCGTGCCGCCGATCTGCTCGGCGTATCGCCGCGCGAGCGCATCGAGCTGCGCCGGCGCATCGGCGGGGAATCGTCATGAGGCCGATTGTCCTGATTACCGGCGCGTCATCCGGCATCGGCGCGGCTTTGGCCAAGGTTTTCGCCGCGCATGGCCACGAGCTCGCTTTGGCGGCGCGGCGCGGCGATCGGCTCGAAGCGCTTGCCGACGAAATCGCGGCGAGCGGGCAGCCGCGGCCGACCGTGTTCACGGCGGATCTCGAACGCCGCGATGGCGCCTCGGCCATCGCCGCCGAGCTGTCGTCGCGAGGATTGGAGCCGGCGATCGTCGTCAACAATGCCGGCTTTGGTCTTCGCGGCGAAGCGGCCACGCTGTCTCGCGACGAACAGCTGGCCATGATCGATCTTAATGTGCGCGCGCTGACCGAATTGTCGCTGATGTTCGTCGACAGCGTGGCGCGGCATCGCGGTGGCATTCTCAATGTTGCTTCGCTCGCCGCTTTTCTGCCCGGACCCGGCATGGCCGTCTACTATGCCAGCAAAGCCTACGTGCTCTCGTTCAGCGAAGCCTTGCATCGCGAATTGTCCGGGCGCGGCGTGCGCGTCACCGCACTGTGTCCGGGGCCGGTGCCGACCGAATTCCAGGCCCGGGCGGGGCTATCGCTTCCCGCGGCGGCGCGGATGCTGGAGCTTTCAGCCGAGCGTGTAGCGCAGATCGGCTATGACGCGTTTATGGCCGGTCAGCGGGTCGTTATCGCGGGAATAGGTAATAGGGTTTTGGTGTCTTTGATGCGATTGGTGCCGCATGCGCTGCTCTTGCGCTTGGTGGACGAAAGCCGGGCGGCTGGGGCCGCAAAATAGATCGCGTGGGGCGGCGGTAACGAGGGTGCAGGGCTTAACCAGCTTTGATCGGTTTATGCAGCATCCGGTCCTGATCATCCTGCACCAGCAGCACTCCACGCCTGGCCGCCTCGGCCATGCTTTGCAACAACTCGGCTACACGCGGGACGTGCGGCGGCCGCGCTTCGGCGACCCGTTGCCCGCGACCATGGCGGAGCATTCGGCCGCGATCATTTTCGGCGGACCGATGAGCGCCAATGACGGCGACGATTTCATCCAACGCGAGATCGAATGGATCGGCGTGCCGCTGCGCGACAACAAACCCTTTCTCGGCATCTGTCTCGGCGCGCAGATGTGCGCCAAATTTCTCGGCGGCAAAGTGTTTCGCCACCGTGACGGCCATGCCGAGGTCGGCTATTACCCGGTGCGGCCGACGCTCGCCGGCCTTGCCGTCGTCGAGAGCTGGCCGGAATGCGTCTATCA
>DATAYT010000301.1:0-4913 GCA_036272395.1 Xanthobacteraceae bacterium | reverse complement strand
CGCCACGACCACACAGCTCATCGTCAAATCGGGCCGCGAACCGCACGACAAACGCGATACTTTGCGCCGGCTGATCCGTTCCGCCGAAGGCCTGAAAAACGCGATCATTTTCTGCAACCGCAAGCGTGACGTCGCCACGCTGTATCGCTCGCTGCTGCGTCACGGCTTTTCGGTCCAGGCGCTGCACGGCGACATGGATCAGCCTGCGCGCATGGCCGCGCTCGAAAAGTTCCGCAACGGTGAGGTGACGCTACTGGTCGCTTCCGATGTCGCCGCGCGCGGGCTCGATATTCTGGATGTCAGTCACATTTATAATTTCGATGTGCCGTTTCATCCGGATGACTATGTGCACCGGATCGGCCGCACCGGGCGCGCCGGCCGCAGCGGCACCGCAATCACCATCGTGGCGGGCGCTAATGACGCCAAAGCGGTCGCGGCAATCGAGAAACTGATCGGGCAGCCTATTGCGGTCATGGAAAAGCTGCCTGGCCCGCCGCAGCCCCCTCAACATCGGGTCGCCGAGCGGCCGCATGGCCATCATCATGCCGGACGCAAGGGTCCAATCGTGCGCAGCGAAGAGTCGCGCGCGCGCCGCGCACCACCACCCTCCCCGCGTTCGCGCCACGAAGACACGGACGCCAGCCATTTGCCGGCCTTCCTGTTGCGACCCGTCAAGGTTTGATTCTTAGGACGACAGCTTTGGCAGGCCCGTGATGGCAACGGCGCCTAATCGCCTTTTTATTTGAACGATTAGATTACGGTGCCACGCCGGTCGCCGGTTCAAGCTGAACGGATTCGCCGCAACCGCAAGCCGCAGTCTGGTTCGGATTGTTGAATACGAATTGCGCCGACAGCTTATCGACCTTGTAGTCCATTTCCGTTCCAAGCAAAAACAGCACCGCCTTCGGATCGATCAGGATGCGCACGCCCTTGTCTTCGACGATTTCATCCAGCGGATCGATCCTCTCGGCATATTCCATGATGTAGGACATGCCAGCGCAGCCGCCGTTCTTGACGCCGACGCGCACAGCAGCGATCGGCCGGTCGGCTTTCGCCATGACGGCCTTGATGCGTTCGGCGGCGGCTTCGGTAAGCCGCACCACCTGAGGTTTCGGCCGAGCGACGGCCATTATCACACCCTCCGCGTGTTTAATCCCGCCATTGTCATCACAACGACTCGCGCCAAATTATGTAGTGCGGGGCAGTTTCGCGCGCAATCACCACATGTTGAGCACGGCACGAGCTTCGTCCGACATGCGGCTCGGGTCCCATGGCGGATCCCACACGATATTGACCTTGGCTTCTCGCACGCCCGGCACCCCAGCGACCGCGTTTTCGACCTGCTGCGGCAATTCCGCGGCCGATGGGCAATTTGGCGTCGTCAAAGTCATCTCGATGTTGACCATGCGGTCGTCGTCGATGTCGACTTTGTAGATCAAACCAAGCTCATAAATGTCGGCCGGGATTTCCGGATCGTAAACGGTCTTCAACGCGCCGACGATTTCGTCGGTGAGCCGCGCCATTTCCTCCGGCGGAATTGTTGATGGCCGCTCCGCGGCATCCACAGGTTTCGCTTCGGTTTTGGTTTCGTCGGTCATGTTATTTATCCAAGCAGATTCCGCGCCTTGAGCAGCGCCTGCGCAAGGCAATCGACCTCCTCGCGCGTATTGTACATGGCGAACGAGGCGCGGCAGGTCGCGGTCACGCCATACCGGGCGAGGAGCGGCATGACGCAATGCGTACCGGCGCGCACGGCTACTCCGGCGCGGTCGATGATCATCGCCACGTCGTGCGGATGCGCGCCTTTTAGCGCGAACGAGACGATCGGCCCCTTGTCCTTCGCGGTGCCGAAGATGCGCAGTGAATTGAGCTCGCGCAACCGCTCGTGAGCGTAACGCGCGAGCTCTGCTTCGTGGGCGCGGATGCGCGGCTTGCCGACGTACGTGACATAGTCGATTGCGGCGCCAAGCCCTATCGCCTGGACGATCGACGGTGTGCCAGCCTCGAATTTGTGCGGCGGGTCGCCATAAGTAATGTGATCCTCAAATACTTCGCGGATCATCTCGCCCCCGCCGTTGAATGGCGGCATGGCGGCTAAGTGCTCGTATTTGCCGTAAAGCACGCCGATACCGGTCGGCCCGTAGAGCTTATGGCCAGTAAAGGCGTAGAAATCGCAATCGATGTCGCGCACATCGACGTCGAGATGGACAGCACCCTGTGCGCCGTCGAATAGCACCGGAATGCCGTGCTCGTGGGCGATGCGCGTCACCTCCTTGGCCGGCACGAGGGTGCCGAGCATGTTCGACATGTGCGTGATCGCCACGATCTTAGTCCGCTGCGTGAGCAGTTTCTCGAATTCGTCGAGCAGGAAATTGCCGTCGTCGTCGATCGGCGCCCATTTGATCACGGCGCCCTGCCGCTCGCGCAGAAAGTGCCAGGGCACGATGTTGGAGTGATGCTCCATGATCGAAAGCACGATTTCGTCACCGGCTTTGATGCGCTCGTGGCCGAACGTGTAAGCGACGAGATTGATCGCTTCGGTGGCATTACGCGTGAAGACGATCTCCTCCTTGCGCCCGGCATTAAGAAAGGCGGCAACTTTTTCGCGCGCGTCCTCGTAAGCCTCGGTCGCCTCATTGGCGAGAAAATGCAGCCCCCGATGCACGTTGGCATATTGCGTGGTGTAGGCCTCGTCGAGCCGGTCGAGCACGGCGCGCGGCTTTTGCGCCGAAGCCGCGTTGTCGAGATAAATAAGCGGTTTGCCATAGACCTGCATCGCCAGGATCGGAAAATCCGCCCGGATGCGGCTTACGTCATAGGTGCTGCTGCTCGTCGTCTGATCCATCTTTGTCTCCGTCATCCTTCGAGCCGCGTTTGCGCTCGCACCTTGGGATGACGGACCCATTATTAGAGCGTTATCCTGACTTGGCGCCCGAACGGCCGCCCGCGAAGGACGAGCGCGCTCCAAGCCAGGCGGCGACGCTCTCGATCAAGGCCTCGCGCAACCCCGCGTGTTCGATGCCTTCGATGGCCTCGCCCAGAAACGCCTGGATCAGCATCGCCTCGGCTTCGACCGGCGGAATGCCGCGGGCCATGAGGTAAAATTTGAGGTCTTCATCGAGTGCGCCCGCGGTGGCGCCATGGCCGCACTGCACGTCGTCGGCGAAAATTTCCAATTCTGGTTTGTTGTCGGCCTCGGCGCGCTCGGACAAGAGCAGCGCTTGCGTCATCATTTTGGCGTCGGTCTTTTGCGCGTGCCGGCGCACGATGATGCGGCCCTGGAAGACACCGTGCGCCTCGTCGTCGAGCACGGATTTGAACATTTCGCGGCTCTGGCAATCGCGCGCAATATGATCGGCGTACAGCGTCGTATCGGCATGTTGCCGGTCTTTCAGCAGCGAAGCGCCGCGAATGCCGGCCACGGTGCCCTCGCCGTCAAACCTGAGAAACAGCTGATTTCGCACCACAGCACCACCGCTGATGAAGCTGAAAGTGTTAAATCGCGCATGCGCGCCGATCGCCGCAGCCAGCGTGGAAACATGCAGCGCCTCGGTCCCTTCGCCGATCACTTTGACGTGGTCGACATGAGCGCCATCGCCGGCAAACAATTCCAGCCCGGCATTGACCTGATAGTCGACCGCGGCGGGACCTTCGTGGCTCTCGATCAGCATGACGCGGGCGCCGTGATCGATTATGACCAGCGAACGCGTGAAGATCGCCGCAGGCTTATCGGAAGCAACAAACAGCAATTGCAGCGGCCGCTCGATAGTGGCGCCGCTGGCGATGCGGATCACCGCGCCATCGCCCATCAAAGCGGTATTGAGCGCCACGGCAGCATCGTTGGCCGGCGCAAGCTTACCCAGGCGCGCCGCAACCACAGGATCGCCGTCGGTCAGCGCCTGAGCCAGCGAACCCACGACGAGACCAGCTTCCAGTTCTCGCAAGTCCGATAGTTCGGGCACAAATGCGCCATCGACAAACACCAGCCGCCGGCCGTCGACGTCGCCCAGGATGCGACCGGCGTCTTTGGCGCGCGCCTTGGCCGACGCATCGGGTGGAGACGCCAACGGCTTGGCATCGCGCATCAACGCGCGCAGGTCGGTATATTTCCATTCCTCGATGCGCCGATGCGGCAGGCCCTGTTTGGCGAACACGTCAAAGGCCGCGTTTCGCCGCGCCGCGATCGCTTCGTCGCCGGGCAGCCGGTCGCGCACTTGCGCAAAAGTCTGCGCCAGAGCGGTCTCCGCTGCTGTCTTGATTACGGCGACTTCGGCGTTCACGCTGGGACCTCCTCCTGATACTCGGCATAGCCGCGCGCTTCGAGCTCAAGCGCCAGCTCTTTGCCGCCGGTCTTGACTATGCGCCCGCGCGAGAGGACGTGCACCACGTCCGGGACGATGTAGTTGAGAAGCCGCTGATAGTGGGTGATGACGACGAACGAGCGGCCGGGCGCACGCAGACCGTTCACGCCACCGGCAACGATCTTGAGCGCGTCGATGTCGAGCCCGGAATCGGTCTCATCGAGCACCGCCAGCCGCGGCTGTAAGAGCGCCATCTGCAAAATCTCGTTGCGCTTCTTCTCGCCCCCGGAAAAGCCCACATTGACCGCACGGCGCAACATGTCCTGATCGATGCCGAGCTTGCCGGAAGCTTCCCGTACTTTCTTGATGAAGTCCGGCGTCGATAGCTCGGCTTCGCCGCGCTTCTTGCGCTGCGCGTTAAGCGCGGTGCGCAGGAAGGTCATGCTGGCGACGCCGGGAATCTCCAGCGGATATTGAAAAGCGAGAAATAAGCCGGCGGCGGCGCGTTCGTCCGGCTCCATCTCGAACAAGTTCCGGCCATCGAAGCGCACCTCGCCCGCCGTCGGCCGGTACTCTTCTTTCCCGGCCAGCACATAAGCGAGAGTCGATTTG
>DATAYT010000300.1:0-3473 GCA_036272395.1 Xanthobacteraceae bacterium | reverse complement strand
CTGGGCGCGTTATCGCGCCGGCGATATCGACGCCGCCGAAATCTCCGATGTCGAAGGTCAACTCGCGGTCACCGCCGGCACTTGCGCGGTGATGGGCACGGCTTCGACCATGGCCTGTCTGATCGAGGCGCTCGGCATGTGCTTGCCGGGCACCGCCGCAATTCCGGCCGTGCACGCGGATCGCCTGCGCGCGGCCGAAGCAAGCGGCGTCGCGGCGGTCAAGCTCATCGGTTCGAAACTGCGCCCGTCGCAGCTCATCAATGAAAAATCGGTCGAGAACGCGTTGCGCGTTCTGCTCGCGCTCGGCGGCTCGACCAATGCGGTGATCCATCTCACCGCGATCGCCGGCCGCGCCGGCGTGAAAGTTTCGCTCGAGCACCTCAATGCGCTTTCGGACTCGACCCCCGTCCTGGTGAACCTAAAGCCGGTCGGCAATGGCTACATGGAAGACTTTTGCGCCGCCGGCGGCATGGGCGCCTTGCTGCGCGAATTAAAGCCGCTGCTGCATCTCGATTGCATGACGGTGACCGGCCAAACGCTCGGAGAACGCCTTGCGCAGGACGCAAACTATGTCGATCGCACGATTATTGCGCCGTTCGACAAACCGCTTGAGGCGGAAGGGGGTCTGGTCGCGCTGTTCGGCAATCTCGCGCCCAAGGGCGCCATCCTCAAGCGGTCCGCCGCCGACGCCAAGCTGTTCGAGCATGAGGGCCGCGCGGTGGTGTTCGCTTCACTCGCCGATCTCGCCGCGCGCATCGACGATCCGGCGCTCGAAGTCGAGCCGACTGACATTCTGGTCTTGCAGAATGCCGGGCCGCACGCGCCCGCCTGCATGCCGGAAGCGGGTTACCTGCCAATTCCCAAAAAACTCGCGCAGCGCGGGGTGAAGGACATGATCCGCATTTCCGATGCGCGCATGAGCGGCACCGCTTTCGGCGCCATCGTGCTCCACGTCACGCCAGACGCCGCCTCCGGTGGGCCGCTCGGGCTCGTGCGCAACGGCGACCGCATCCGGCTCTCGGTGAAGCGGCGCCGCATCGAGCTTCTGGTCGATGACGCCGAATTGCAAAAGCGCGCGCGCGTTGCATCGCGCCCGCCGCAAATTCCAGAGCGCGGTTATGCCAAGCTGTTCGCTGAACAAATTCTCGGCGCCGACGAGGGCTGCGATTTCGGGTTTTTGCGGTGAGGGACTGAACCCGTCATGGCCGGGCTCGTCCCGGCCATCTCGATCATTATGGAACGGCAGCGCCAGTTTATCGGGATGCCCGGCACAAGGCCGGGCATGACGCCCGGAGGGCTTATCACCACGCCACCGCGATCTCGAGTGGGAATTTGTCGACCACTTCGTGACCGCTCTCGGTGACAATGAAAGTGTGGCCCAGGAAAATCCCGAACATTCCGTCGGCGGTGATCGGATTGGGCTCGGCCATGATCACCATGCCGGGCTTGAGCACTTCCTCGAATTTTTCCGCCGCGACGTGTTCGGCGACGACATGCGGCTTGTCGGTGACCAGATCGATGCCGTGCACCTGGGTCGGCCGCGATTGATAGCCCTTCTCGCGGAAAAATTTGCTGGCCTGGCGCATCGCTTCGACCGGCTTGCCCGGCGCGATCTCGGCGACGATGCGGCGATAGCCGGGCAGGGTGATCTCGTCCCAGAATTTGCGCACCATTTCGGTGGGCTCGCCGAGACTGATCGGCGAACCGATCTGCGCGGTATAGCCGCGATAGCCGGCGGCGAGCTCCATATTGATGATGTCGCCTTTCTGTAAAACGCGGCCCGACGGCCGCGGATTGCCGAAGATCATCGCCGGATCGGCCATCGGCGTGGAGCCGATGATCAGAAAGTCGATGTCGCCGCCGCCCTCGAGCATGGCGGCGCCGGCGGCGGCGCGCAGCTCGTATTCCCTCACGCCCGGCTTGGCGCGCGCGACCATGGCTTCCATGGCTTTTTGACAGAGCACGCCGGCCTTGCGGATGCAGTCGAGCTCTTCGGCGCTGTGAATCGACAACAATTCGTGCAGGAAGCCCTGCGTGAAGACGATGTCCGCTTCGGGCAGATTCTCGCTCAGCACGTTGTATTGATTGACCGGCAGGTAATCGGCGTGGCGCGGATCGATTTCCATCAAGCCGATGCGGCCGCGCTCGAGCTTCAATTCGCGCAGGCGCTCAACCATGATATCCGCATAGCGCCCGTTGCGGCTGTGGCGTACATCTTTGACCGCGACCTCGACCTGCCGGCGCACCGCTTCGGCGTGCGTGCCGCCCATCGAGTAGATCAAGGTCGGCTCGCCTTCGAGCGGCACCACGACGTAGCTTGAGAGCGCGTGCCACTCCCAATGGCCGGTCAACCACAACATGCCGCCGCCAAAGCTCCAGTGGCTTGGGCCGCCGGGCACGATCAGCGCGTCGAGCTTCTGTTCGCGCATTTTCGCCCGCAGCGCGCGATAACGGCGGTCATATTCGGCTTTGGAGAACTGCTCCCACACCGCGTCGCGGTAATAGGGCGTGTCGCGCATATTGGCGAACGGCAGCGACTGGTCGAGCTTTGTGCGCACGACCTCCCACGGCTGCGGACCGAGGCGCGGCGGGCGAATGTTCATGGGCGGACCTCGGTGTGAAGCTTTGCTCGAGTTTAGTTGCCGCAACGGCCTGTACTTCGTCAATGCGCCATTCGCGCGCCGGCGCGCTGCAGCCGCGGCAAGACTTCGTCGCAGAAATACGGCACTTCGGCGAGATAATTGACGAAGGAGAGTCCAATGCCGCGCACGCCGGCTTGGCTGATGATTGTCAGTTCCTCCGCGACGCGATCGGGCGTGCCGACGAATGGATAGCCGCCGATCGCGTTGACGGCGAAATAACGCCGTTTCTTCTCGTACTCTTGGTCGCCGATGGTCTGCGGCGTGATGCTCTTGTTCGCCAGTATGCTGTCGATTGCACCCCAATCGGCGTGCTCGATATTGACGTACCGGTAATAGTCCTCGGCCTCTTGCTGGCTCGGGCGGCAGATCACCTGGCCGACGGTGAACACCTCGATCTGGCGGCCAAGTTTGGCTGCCGCCGCTTTGATTTCGGCGACCTTGGCCGCGTTAGCCGCGAGCGAGGTGCGCGAGCCTGCGGTCGCCACAAAGAATGCGTCGCAGTTCTTCAGCGCGAACGCCTGTCCGACATCGGACGAGCCGGCATTCATCAAAAGCGGACGGGTATTGCTGTACGGCTTCGGAAAAGCGCGCGCGCCCTTGAGCTGCAGATAGCGGCCGTCGAAATCGAACGTGCCGTCGCGCGACCACGCCAGCTTCACCACATCGATCCATTCCTGCGCGTAGTCGTAGCGCGCGTCATGTTCGCGCTGCTTGACGCCGAACATGTCGAACTCGCCCTCGTTCCAGCCGACGACGATATTGACGCCGACGCGGCCTTCGCCGATGTGATCCGCGGTGACGAATTCCTTCGCCGCGATCAAAGGATGAAAC
>DATAYT010000299.1:0-3375 GCA_036272395.1 Xanthobacteraceae bacterium | reverse complement strand
TCGTCAACCTCGCCAAGGCCAAGGGCGTCAAACCGGAGGCGTTGACTGCGATGATTCTTGACCGGCCGCGCCACGCCGACTTGATCGGCGCGGTGCGCAAGGCCGGCGCAGCCGTCAGCCTGATCAGCGATGGCGACGTCGCCGGCGTCCCGCGGCTCGTGCTCGATACCGAAGGGAAGCGCGAAAGGTATCAAAGATCCACGCCGTAAATATCAGATCGAAGATATGGTCAAAGGCGAATGCCTGTTCGCCGCGACCGGCGTCACCGATGGCCACATGCTGCGCGGCGTGCAATTTGGCAGAGAGGTGATCGAAACCGAAACCGTGGTCATGCGCTCGACCAGCGGCACCATCCGCTGGATCAGGGCCGAGCATCGGCAATTGCGCAAGTTCCGCTAAAGTCCGCCTCGGGGATGGGGATCACTGGGGATAAACCGTTTTGACCCCGATTCACTGAATCAGTTAGCGTCCTGGATGTGCGCTGCACGGCAGCGCCTGAAATCGCGGGATGTCCGAACAACGCTTATTCCTCGGCGTCGAAAACTCGGCGACCGGTCGCGCCTGGCGCGACCGGCTCGACGAACGCGGCGCCGCGCGCGCGTTGGCCATCGCGCAGCATCACGCGCTGCCCGAGCTCCTGGCCCGGATCATCGCGGGCCGCAATGTCGAGACGGATGCGGTCGACGCTTTCCTCGATCCGACCATCAAGCGCGCGATGCCCGACCCACTTGTGCTCACGGCCATGAAGGAGGCGGCGGAACGGATCGCGGACGCCGCGACACGCGCTGAATGTGTCGCGATCTTCGGGGACTACGATGTTGACGGTGCGACTTCGGCGGCGGTGCTGGCCCGTTTTCTTCGCCACTGCGGCGTCGAGCCGATTATTCATATTCCCGACCGCCTGTTCGAAGGCTACGGCCCAAACGCCGAAGCCGTGCGCGCGCTTGCCGAGCGCGGCGCCACGCTGCTCGTCTGCGTCGATTGCGGCACAACCAGTGCCGAAGCCCTTGCCGAAGCGAAGAGCCGTGGCCTCGATGTCGTCGTCATCGACCACCACCAGGCCGACGAGGAACTGCCGCCGGCAAACGCAATCGTCAATCCGAATCGGCGCGACGACCTTTCCGGGCTAGGCCACCTGGCCGCCGTCGGGCTCACCTTCATGACCGTCGTCGCCGTCAATCGCATGCTCCGCGTCCGCGGTTTTTGGCACGTAGAGCGGCCTGAGCCGGACCTCCTCGGCTTCCTCGCCGACGTCGCGCTCGGCACGGTTGCCGACGTGGTTCCGCTGACCGGGCTCAATCGCGCTTTTGTGGCCAAAGGACTGATCGCGCTGCGCCGGCGCGAGCGCCCAGGCCATGTCAGCCTGATGGATGTGGCACGGCTTTCCGGTCCGCCCGAAGCTTGGCATCTCGGGTTTCTGCTCGGGCCGCGGATGAATGCCGGCGGCCGCATCGGCCGCGCCGATCTGGGCGTGCGGCTCTTGCTTGAGAATGATCCGATCGAGGCGGCAAAAATCGCCGCTGAACTCGATCGACTCAATCGCGAGCGGCAGGCGATTGAACAGGAAACCTTGGCGCAGGCCGAAGCCGAGGCGGATGCCGCGCTCGGCGTTGAGGACAAAGGCGCAGTGATCGTGACCGCCGCCGAGGGTTGGCATCCAGGAATCGTCGGACTGGTCGCGGCGCGTCTGAAAGAGAAATTCAGCCGGCCGGCTTTTGCCATCGCGCTTGAACCCGGCGGCGTTGGCACCGGCTCGGGGCGTTCAATCCCAGGAGTCGACATCGGCCGCGCGGTGCGGCGCGCGGTCGCCGAGGGGCTGCTGGTAAAAGGCGGGGGGCACGCTATGGCCGCGGGCGTTACGTTGCGTAAGGGCGCGCTTGCCGAGCTGCGCGCTTACCTCGAGGCAACCCTTGCGGCCGACGTCGAAAAGGCGCGCCGAGCGAGCGGCCTCCTCATCGACGGCGCGGTGACCGCCGCCGCGGCCGACGGCGATCTCCTAGCTATGATCGCGCGGGCCGGACCGTTTGGGTCCGGCAATCCGGAGCCGATCATCGCGCTGCCGGCGCATACGATCGCTTACGCCGAAGAAGTGGGTCGGGCGCATATGCGCGTGCGCTTGAAATCGGGGGATGGCGCGGCGGTGAATGCCATTGCATTTCGCGCCGCCGGCCAGAAGCTCGGCATCGCGTTGCGCAACAGCCGCGGCCGGCAAGTACACGCCGCCGGCTGCTTTGCGCTCGACCGCTGGCAGGGCGAGGAGCGGGTGCAATTTAAACTGACCGACGTCGCGCCCGCGGAGCCATTCGGCAACCGGTAATACCGGAGTTGCGCTAAGGCTTGCCTTCGCACCACTCGCCGTGCGCTTGACGAAGTAAGTCGTCTCGATCGTCGAAATGGCCAACCGGTCCGATCTCCTTTTTGCCGGCGGGATCATAGAGCCAATACCAATCATAACTGCCGCCGAACAGAAAATAGCGGTGCGACAGCACGACCAGATGATCTTTATATTTGCTGCGGCAGAAGTTGAGGACCAAAAAGTCATTGGCGGGCAGCAGAAAATGTTCCTCGCCGCCGCGCACATCGAACGCGTGCAAGGCGTCTGAAGTTGCCCAAGCCGGGTTGAGGAAATAAAGCCGGCGGCTGTCGGAGCTGAATTGCTTGCTTTTAAAATCGCAGAGCTGGTGCTCGGGGTCGCCGCCGCGGCCCTTCAGCAGGAGCCGGTCGTCGCCGCCGTCCAGATTGATGCGCCGCAACTCGTCGGGCCGCTCCCGACTATTGAATTGATTATGGTTTTGGCTCGCATGTCGCGTCTGTGTCGCGTTCACGCCGCCCGGATAGCGGCTTCAATCTTCGCCATGGCGTTGCGGTCGGCTTCGACGTCTTCAAACAGGTGGCCGTAGCGATCAAACGTCATGTTGATTGAGGCGTGGCCCATGACGGTCTGTAGGCGCTTGGGTGACCAGCCAAGATATTTGATGAATAGGCTGGCGGCAGCGTGCCGTAGCATGTGGAAGCCATAACCGGGCAATCCGCACTTGGCCTGTAGCGGCATCCAGCACCGAGAATGAATGTTTCGCATAGTTTCGATGTTGCCGATGGTGTTCGGGAAAACGAGATCGAGAGCGCTCTTGGGGCATTCCGTTTGCCATTGCTTGAGTGTGTTGACGACCATCGGGGCTAATGGAATGTCGCGCATCCCGGCCTTAGATTTTGTTGGGCCAATCTTTAGCCACTGGTCGGCGCGCTGGCGGACATGGATTTGACCAGCGTCGAGATCGACATCACTCCAGCGCAGGCCACGCAATTCGCTGAGCCGCATGCCTGTGAATATTGCAGTGACAATGAATGGCCGCCAACGTCCTGTGGAATTTTCAA
>DATAYT010000298.1:0-7948 GCA_036272395.1 Xanthobacteraceae bacterium | reverse complement strand
CGCCCGTCAACATGGGCGAGGCCGTCGGCGTCATCGCGGCGCAGTCGATCGGCGAGCCGGGTACCCAGCTCACCATGCGTACGTTCCATATCGGCGGCGCGGCGCAGATTTCCGAGCAATCGTTCATCGAATCGAACTTCGATGGGACGATCCGGATCCGCAACAAGGCCGTGCAGCGCAATTCCGACGGCGAGCTGATCGCGATGTCGCGCAACATGGTGATCGTCGTGGTCGATCAGGACGGCACCGAACGCGCCCTGCACCGCATCCAGTACGGCGCCCGCGTGAAGGTCGAGGACGGCGATCAGGTCAAGCGCGGCCAGCGCATTGCCGAGTGGGATCCCTATACCCGGCCGATCCTGACCGAGGTCGAGGGCACCGTCGCTTTCGAAGATTTGGTCGAAGGCCAGTCCATGACCGAAACGCTTGACGAATCCACCGGCATCGCCAAGCGCGTCGTCATCGATTGGCGCTCGGGTTCGGTCCGCGGCCAGCAGGATCTGCGCCCCGCCCTTGTGATCAAGGACAAGGACGGCAAGATCCTCAAGCTGAGCCGCGGCGGCGAGGCCCGCTACATGCTCGCTGTCGACGCGATCATCTCGGTCGATCCCGGCGCGCATGTGAAGGCTGGCGACGTCATCGCCCGCATCCCGACCGAAAGCGCCAAGACCCGCGACATCACCGGCGGTCTGCCGCGTGTCGCCGAACTGTTCGAGGCGCGCCGGCCGAAGGAGTCCGCCGTCATTGCGGAAATCTCCGGCACGGTTCGATTCGGCCGCGACTACAAGAACAAGCGGCGCATTACCATCGAGCCGGCGGACAAGGACGAGGAGGCCCGGGAATATCTCGTGCCGAAGGGCAAGCACATTCACTTGCAGGACGGCGACGTGATCGAGAAGGGCGACTTCATCGTCGAAGGCAATCCGGCGCCGCACGACATCCTGGCGATCAAAGGGGTCGAGGAGCTTGCCGGCTACCTCGTCAACGAGATCCAGGACGTCTACCGGCTCCAGGGCGTGAGCATCAATGACAAGCACATCGAAGTGATCGTACGCCAGATGCTGCAGAAGGTGGAGATCGATGACTCCGGCGAGACCGATCTGATCCAGGGCGAACAGGTCGACAAGATCGAGTTCGACGAGGTCAATGCGCGGGTGGTGGTGGAAGGCAAGAAGCCCGCTACCGCGCATCCGGTGTTGCTCGGCATCACCAAGGCGTCGCTGCAGACGCGATCCTTCATCTCGGCGGCGTCGTTCCAGGAAACGACGCGCGTGCTCACCGAGGCCGCGGTCAACGGCAAGATCGACACGCTCGACGGTCTGAAGGAAAACGTCATTGTCGGCCGGCTGATCCCGGCGGGAACCGGCGCGATGATGAACAAGCTCCGCGAGATCGCAATCAAGCGCGATGCGCTCATCCTCGCCGAACGCGAGAAGGAGGCTGCGGTGAAAGCCGAGGCCGCGGCCGAGCCCGCGGCGCTGCCGGCAGCGGAGTAATTTCGCTGACTGTTACAAAATCGCAGGGCCGCCCGCTGGGCGGCCCTTTTGTTATTTCGCCTCAGAGCATGAGCTAACCAAAATTCATTCCGCGCTGGTGTGTCGTTCGCCCCAGCCGCGCAGTGCCTTAAGGACCGGTCCGAGTTCTCGGCCTTTGGCGGTCAGCACATATTCCGCCCGCGGCGGATGTTCGGTGTAGAAGCGGCGTTCGATGATGTCTGCTTCTTCCAGCCGCTTTAATCGCGCCGACAAGATGTTCGGACTGATGCCCGACAACGAAGTTTGGAAATCCTGGAATTTCTGCGGTCCGTGCAGAAACAGATCGCGCAGGATCAGCACAGTCCAGCGTTCGCCGACGATATCGAGCGTGCGCGCCAAGGGGCAGTCTAACCCGTAAGTCTCGGGCATTTGCTTCCGTTTCGTCTGGCCAGTTCCGATTATAGCGCAAAGGATATAATTCAGCTATTGACTACTAAATATATATAGACTACGTATTAGCAAGTCACTGGAGATTGGCCATGCACGCGGATGTGGCGAGTTATCTGCAATTCTACACGTTCTTGATCGCGATCATTCGGCCAGCGATCGTGATTGCGCTGTTGTCGGGCCTCTGGCTTGCGCTACGCCGCCTGACGCTGATGCCGGGCGAGCGGATGATCGTCACCTGGCTGGCGGTTGCGGTGCCTTTGGCGCTCTGGCTTGGGGTGGTCTGGAATTTGGCCGAGGCCGGAGCTTTTCAGGCACGGCCCGGCATCATATCGCCGCTTCCCATTGCGGTTGCTGTGCCGGTCCTGATCGGCCTGATTGGCTTGATGAGTTCACGCCGTATTGCCGCGACCGTCGATGCGGCGCCGCTTGGGTGGCTGATTGCGCTCCAGGTCTATCGTGTGATCGGTGGTAACTTCATTGTCCTATGGCTCGGTGGGGCCATTCCCGGCGTGTTCGCGCTGCCGGCCGGTATCGGCGATGTGCTCGTCGGTCTCTTCGCCATCCCCGTCGCGCTCTATCTAGCGTCGGGTCGCCCCGGCGGCGTGGCCTTGGCGGTCGCCTGGAATATTTTCGGCATTCTTGACCTCGTAGACGCGCTGACCTTGGGCTTTCTCTCCTCGCCCGGGCCATTGCAGGCGCTGGCGCTTGATCATCCCGACGTCCTCGCTACGAGCTATCCGACGGTGATGACGCCCGCCTTCGCGGTGCCGCTGTCACTAATCCTACACGGTCTGTCGCTTTGGCAGTTGCGCCGGAGGGCTCGAAGCCGATCGGGGGGCCGGCGGCTCCAGCACGGCATTGCGCCCGCACACTGATAAAGTCGTGCACTGGCGTCTATTTCGGCTTTCACGCCATGAAAGCCGAAATAGAATTCGCCGATGGCGACAAAAATCAGAATTCTCAGCGGCGGCGCCATGCGGCCGCTGCTGCGCGAACTGGTGCCGCTGTTCGCTCGCACGCATGACGTGACGGCCGATATCCAATTCCAGCTCAGCGCTGCCTTGAAACGTGCGATCCAGAACGGTGCGGTCTTTGATATTGCGATTTTGCCGCGGCCTGAACTTAACGATTTGATCGCACTCGGCGCGATCGTTCGCGATAGCGCGGCCGATGTGGCGTGCTCGATAGTCGGTCTTGCGGTCCGCACCGGTGCGGCGAAGCCCGACATCGGCAGCGTCGAGGCATTGCGGCGTGCGCTCCTGCAAGCGCGCTCCATCGCCTATGGCGACGGCCCGAGCGGGGCCTATGTCGCCGACCTGTTGGCAAGCTCGGGATCGCCGCGGCGGTCGCGGCCAAGGTCAAGCTCACCAGCGGTCCTGTGGCCGAACTCGTCGCGCGCGGGGAGGCCGAGCTCGGCATGCAGCAGATCATCGCCATCCTGCCGGTTGCGGGCGCGGAATTGGTCGGCCCGCTGCCGGCCGAGCTGCAAAATGTCATTATCTATGCCCCTGGTGTGTCGCCGCGCGCGCCCGATGCGCAGGCGGCGACACATTTCCTCGCCTTCATGCGTGATGCGCAAGCAAAACAACTCATGCGTGCCAAGGGCTTAGATCCGGCGTAGCGCCGAGAAGCGCGTGCTCGCTGCGCCAAGCCGAAACGGCGGCGAAACCACCGGAGCTTGCTTTCGATCTCGGCGCAGGGGGCGGAAATGCTTGCGCCATCGCGCTTTTATGCCCATATCAGCTTGACTTGGGGCGGTAGCGCCGATACATACCGCCCACTTTTCGGCAGGCGGTGAGCTTCGCCAGTCGGAACGGCCTGCCAGGCCCCATAAGCTTTTGAAAGTAATTACTTTCTAGGCTCGTCGGCCGCGGCGTGACGCCTCGACGAAGGAAGCTCAAACGCTGCCTCTGACTTCGGAAGGTCAGATCATCGGTGCATGACCGCGCCGCCGCGCGGTCCTCTGCCAAGGCCAAGCGCCGCTCCGCCCCGGGAAGCGGAGGGCGAGGTTTGGTTTTGCGCGGATGGATTCGCGTCAGCGGCGCAATGGGCGCGAGCCCTCATTGGAGTGAAGACGACGGATGCCGACCATTAACCAGCTCATTCGCAAGCCGCGCGTGACGCAGCGCGCGAAGAAGAAGGTGCCGGCGTTGCAGCAGTCTCCGCAAAAGCGCGGCGTCTGCACCCGCGTCTACACCACGACGCCGAAGAAGCCGAACTCGGCGCTGCGCAAAGTCGCCAAGGTGCGGCTGACCAACGGCTTCGAAGTGATCGGCTACATTCCCGGCGAGGGCCACAATCTGCAGGAGCACTCGGTGGTGATGATCCGCGGCGGCCGCGTGAAGGATTTGCCGGGCGTGCGCTACCACATCCTGCGCGGTGTGCTCGATACGCAAGGCGTGAAAAACCGCAAGCAGCGGCGATCGAAATACGGAGCAAAGCGACCCAAGTAATGGGTCGTTTTGCGTTCCTGAAGGAACGTGAGACGAAGGAAGTAACGAAATGTCCCGTCGCCACAGGGCCGATAAACGCGACATCCTGCCGGATCCCAAATTCGGCAACGTCGTCGTCACCAAGTTCATGAATTCGGTGATGCACGCCGGCAAGAAGTCGGTGGCCGAGAATATCGTCTATGGCGCGTTCGACATCATCGAAGGCAAGACCCGGCAGAATCCGATCGCCGTATTCGAGCAGGCGCTCGACAATGTGATGCCGTCGATCGAGGTGCGCTCGCGCCGTGTCGGCGGCGCCACCTATCAGGTGCCGGTCGAGGTGCGCACCTCGCGGCGCCAGGCGCTCGGCATCCGCTGGATTATTTCCGCGGCGCGCGAACGCAATGAGAAAACGATGACGGAGCGGCTCTCGGCGGAGCTGCTCGATGCGTCCAATAACAGGGGGAACGCCGTAAAGAAGCGCGAAGACACGCACCGGATGGCCGAAGCCAATCGGGCGTTCTCGCACTATCGCTGGTGAACCCGGCGACAGCGAAGGATTGATCCCCCATGCCCCGCAGCCACCCAATCGAGGACTACCGCAATTTCGGCATCATGGCCCACATCGATGCCGGAAAAACCACGACTACCGAGCGCGTCCTCTATTACACCGGCAAAAGCCACAAAATGGGCGAGGTGCACGAAGGCGCCGCGACCATGGATTGGATGGAGCAGGAACAGGAGCGCGGCATCACCATCACTTCGGCCGCGACCACCGCGTTCTGGAACGGCAAGCGCCTCAACATCATCGATACGCCCGGTCACGTCGATTTCACCATCGAGGTGGAACGCTCGCTGCGCGTGCTCGACGGCGCGATCTGCGTTCTTGATTCCAATCAGGGCGTCGAGCCGCAGACCGAGACAGTATGGCGGCAAGGCGATCGCTACAAAGTTCCGCGCATCGTGTTCTGCAACAAGATGGACAAGATCGGCGCGGACTTCTTCCAGTGCCTGAAGGACATCGTCGATCGCCTTGGCGCCAGGCCGGTTGCCGTTCAGCTGCCGATCGGCGCGGAGGCGCAGTTCAAAGGCGTAATCGACCTCATCCGCATGGTCGGCGTGGTCTGGGACGACGAGACGCTCGGCGCCAAATATCACGACATCGAAATCCCGGCCGAGCTTGTCGAGCAGGCCAAGGAATACCGTGAGAAGCTGGTCGAGGCTGCCGTCGAGCTCGATGACGAGGTGATGACCGCTTATCTCGAAGGCAAAGAACCCGACATCCCCACCCTTAAGCGCCTCATCCGTAAAGCCACGATTGCCGGCACGTTCTTTCCGGTGCTGTGCGGCTCCGCGTTCAAGAATAAAGGCGTGCAGCCGCTCCTCGACGCCGTGGTTGATTTTCTTCCCTCGCCGCTCGACGTTCCGCCGGTCAAAGGCGTCGATCTCAAAGGCAACGAGGTCGAGCGCAAACCCTCCGACACCGAGCCGATGGCGCTGTTGGCCTTCAAAATCATGGACGACCCGTTCGTCGGCACGATCACCTTCTGCCGTATCTATTCGGGAAAGCTCGAAAGCGGCACCGGGGTGATGAATTCGACCAAGGACCGCAAAGAGCGCGTCGGCCGCATGCTGTTGATGCATGCCAACAACCGCGAAGACATCAAGGAAGCCTATGCCGGCGACATCGTCGCGCTGGCCGGCCTGAAGGAAGTGCGCACCGGCGACACGCTGTGCGATCCGCAGAAAGCCGTCATCCTCGAGAAAATGGAATTCCCCGATCCGGTCATCGAGATCGCGATCGAGCCGAAATCAAAAGCCGATCAGGAAAAGCTCGGTGTCGCGCTGGCCAAACTTGTGGCCGAAGATCCGTCGTTTCGTGTCACCACCGATCAGGAATCCGGCCAGACCATCATTAAGGGCATGGGCGAACTGCATCTCGACATCAAGGTCGACATCCTCAAGCGCACCTATAAGGTTGACGCCAATATCGGTGCGCCGCAGGTCGCTTATCGCGAGAAGATCAGCCGCCCGGCCACGGTCGACTACACGCATAAGAAACAGACCGGCGGCCACGGCCAATTTGCGCGCATCAAGATCATTGCCGAGCCGGCGGCGCCCGGGACCGGTTTCGAATTCGAAAACGAGGTGGTCGGCGGCGCGGTGCCGAAGGAGTTCGTCCCGGCCGTCGAAAAGGGTCTCGAAGCGCAGTTGACGTCGGGCGTTATCGTCGGCTTCCCGGTGGTCGACTTGAAAGCGAGGTTGATCGACGGCGCCTCGCATGACGTCGATTCGTCGGCGATGGCCTTCGAGATCGCGGCGCGGGCCGCAATGCGCCAAGCGTTGCAGCAAGGCGGCCCGGTGCTGCTCGAGCCGATCATGAAGGTCGAGGTGGTAACCCCGGAAGACTATACCGGCTCGGTCATTGGCGACCTCAATTCGCGGCGCGGCCAGATCCAGGGTCAGGACATGCGCGGCAATGCCAATGTCATTGCCGCGATGGTGCCGCTCGCCAACATGTTCTCCTACGTCAACAATCTGCGCTCCATGTCCCAGGGGCGCGCCACGTTCACAATGCAATTCGATCACTACGCAGAAGTGCCGAAAGCCATCGCCGAAGAGGTGCAGGCGAAATTCGCCTGATCAGCATTCACTAACGATTGGAGCAGGAGCCGGAACGGAGAGTCCCATGGCCAAAGAAAAATTCCAGCGCACCAAGCCGCATTGCAATATTGGCACGATCGGCCACGTCGACCACGGCAAGACGTCATTGACGGCCGCGATCACCAAGATTTTGGCGGAAAAGGGTCAGGCGACCTACACCGCCTATGACCAGATCGACAAGGCGCCGGAAGAGAAGGCGCGCGGCATCACGATTGCGACCGCGCACGTCGAATATCAGACCGACAAGCGTCACTATGCGCATGTCGATTGTCCCGGTCACGCCGACTACGTCAAGAACATGATCACCGGCGCCGCGCAGATGGACGGCGCGATCCTGGTGGTGAGCGCCGCCGACGGCCCGATGCCGCAGACCCGCGAGCATATTCTTCTGGCGCGTCAGGTCGGCGTGCCGGCGCTGGTCGTTTATCTCAACAAGGTCGACATGGTCGACGATCCCGAGCTCCTCGAGCTCGTCGAGCTCGAAGTTCGCGAGCTGTTGTCGAAATACAACTTCCCGGGCGACAAGATTCCGATCATCAAGGGTTCGGCGTTGATGGCGCTTGAGGACAAGAATCCGGAGCTCGGCAAGAATTCGATCTTCGAGCTGATGAAGGCAGTGGACGACTACATCCCGCAGCCGGATCGTCCGAAGGATCAGCCGTTCCTGATGCCGGTCGAGGACGTGTTCTCGATTTCCGGCCGCGGCACGGTCTGCACCGGCCGTATCGAGCGCGGCGTCATCAAGGTCGGCGAGGAAGTCGAGATCGTCGGCATTCGCCCGACACAGAAGACGGTCGTCACCGGCGTGGAAATGTTCCGCAAGCTCCTCGATCAGGGCGAGGCTGGCGACAACGTGGGTTGCCTGCTTCGCGGCACCAAGCGCGAGGAAGTCGAGCGCGGCCAGGTGCTGTGCAAGCCGGGCTCGGT
>DATAYT010000297.1:0-11039 GCA_036272395.1 Xanthobacteraceae bacterium | reverse complement strand
AGAGCAAGACGTCAGGCGAGATCGTCTGCGTGCTGGCGCAGGTGTCTACCGACGCCACTGGACTGCCGATCCTCCTCGCGGCTTTGGGCGCGCTCACGTTGCCTTGGCTGCTGGTCGCCTTCACGGCAATGTCGGTCCACCCGTGCCCGTTGATGGCTTTGATGTCGGTCAGACAGGCGGTGATGTCGGTCCGCACGATCTTGGTGAGCGCCTTGCCATGCAATGGCTTGAAGTAAGTGCCGGTCAGATAGGCCTTCAGAATATGGAAGGAGTGGGGTTTGACCTTCTTCTCGGTCAAGTATCGCTCGATCACCTGAGAAAATGTCTTCTCCTTTTTCTCTTCCTCCTTGGCGGCGGGATCGACGCCGAGCGTCACCTGAGCAAACAACTCCTTTGCCCGCTTGCGAGCGGCAGCGGCATCGATCTTCAGGGGATCGCCGATCCGATACCGGCGCTGCTGCTGGCCGATCTTGTATTGAATGAAATATGCTCGCTTGATCGAGCCATCGCGAGCGGCATGGGCGCGCAAGCCGAAGCCGGTCAGCGTGTCATCCCAAAAGAAGACCTCCTTGCCGTCCGCCGGGACGAGCTTGGCGGTTGACCTGTCGATTGTGCCTTTCATGGACCCCCTCCGTGGAAGCTGGATAGAAGTGCTCGCAATAGGGTCGCGTGATGAACGACAGTTTCGACCAGCAGCCGGACAGAGGCCGCGGCCTTCGACCGGCTCGCGGCAGGCCGCACAGAGTGGCGGCAGCGCGAGATCGAGCACGCGGCGCAACGCCGAATGGACGGCGGTGCTGACACGCTTGAACGGAGCGGGGAGAATATTGCCGGCGGACAGCATCGAGACTCAACGCTACCGATCTCGACGGCCATTGTCATCGGGTCATCATGGCGACACATGCTGCAGAACATGAGACAATGACTCTCATGGTTGAGAGCTAGATGACCGAGAGCCCGATCATCTTCGATCGTTTGCTCCAGCGCCGGCGCCGCTCCCGCGCCGCCGCGTTGCCGGCAAATTTTTTGCTCGATCACGTCGCCGGCGAGCTCGCAGATCGGTTAAGCGTGGTGCTGCGCCGCTTCAACGTCGGCGTCGATCTTGGCACGCCCGGCGACGCAGTACGCAGATCGCTGCGCCGGCTCGGCGCGGGGATGATCGTGGGCGCCGACGTTATCGCCCGCGGCAAGCCGTTCGTGGTCGCCGATGAGGAGGCGCTCCCGTTTCGTGACTCAAGCCTCGATTTTGTCGTGTCCGGCCTGGCGCTGCACTTTGCCAATGACTTGCCGGGCGTGCTCGCGCAAATCCGCCGCGCGCTCAAGCCGGATGGTTTGTTTCTGGCGGCACTCCTTGGCGGCGAAACTCTGACGGAGCTGCGACAAGCCTTTGCCGAGGCCGAAAGCGAAATCGAAGGCGGCGCCTCGCCGCGTGTAGCGCCGTTCGCGGATCTGCGCCAAATCGGCGCTTTGCTGCAGCGCGCGGGATTCGCCTTGCCGGTGACCGATGTCGAGCGCGTGACAGTGCGCTACAGCTCGGTTTTCGATCTGATGCACGATCTGCGGCGCATGGGGGCGGCCAACACGCTTGTGGCGCGCCGTCGTGTGCCGCTGCGGCGCACGACGCTGATGCAGATGGCCGACGTCTACGCCCGGCGTTTCGCCGATGCCGATGGGCGCATTCGGACGACCTTCGATATTGTGTGGCTGTCGGGCTGGGCGCCGCATCCGAATCAACAACAACCGCTGCGGCCCGGATCGGCAAAGGCGCGGCTCGCCGACGCGCTCGGCACGCGCGAGATTTCCGCTGGCGAGAAAGCCGGATGCTAACGCGCGCGCGGCCGCTATCGTCAATTGCTAAATCAGCGCAGCAAGATGCGCGATCAGCGGTTCGTCGGCCGGCGGCATTGGATATTGGCGCAGTTCCTGTGGCCGCACCCACTTCAGCTGCTGCGCCTCCTTAGGCCTAACGAAACCGTCCCAGCGCCGGCACACATAGAGTGGCATGAGCAGATAGAAGTCTGGATAAAGGTGACTCGCGAATGTCAGCGGCGCGAGACAATCTTCCTTCACTGTTATTCCCAGTTCTTCTTTGAGTTCGCGAATGAGGCACTGCTCGGGGCGTTCTCCGGTTTCGACCTTACCGCCGGGAAACTCCCACAAGCCGGCCATCGCCTTACCGGGCGGGCGCTGCGCGATCAGGACCCGGCCGTCGGTGTCGATCAAAGCGCAGGCGGCGACCAGGACAAGCTTGACGGTCACTGCTTTCTCATCGGCCTCATCGGCCAAGGCGAAATGATTCAAGGTCGATTCGGCATTTCGCTTTGGCTTGTTGTTTGAACATGATCTTTTCCGAGAACCGGCGTCCATTTTTCGGGATCATGCTCTAGCCCCGCATCATTTCGAGAACGGCATCGGCGAAAGCTCCTGGATCTTCCTGCGGCGGGTTGTGCCCGATCCGCGGCAGTAAGCGCCGCTGATAGGGTCCGGTGAAGAAGGCGGCGTGATGCGCGGAGCTCTCGGGCGGATGCGCGCCGTCGGCCTCGCCCTGCAAAGCGATTGTCGGCACCGCGATTTTGGGTTGTTGCGCGAGCCGCTGTTCGATCTTCTCCAGCTTGGGATCGCCGGCGGCATTGCTGTAGCGATGGCGGTAGGAATGAATCGTTACCGCGACAAAATCTGGATTGTCGAACAACGCCGCGCTGCGTTCAAACGTTGCATCGTCGAATGACCAATGCGGCGACCACAATCGCCACAGCAGCCGGCACAGTTCGCGCCGGTTGGCCTCGACTCCAGCGCGTCCGCGCTCCATCTGGAAATACCATTGGTACCAGAGCCGGTGCTCCTGCGCCGGCGCGGTCGGCTTTCCGGCGCCGGGAATGTTCTGGATATTGTAGGCGTTGACCGTCACGAGGCCGCGCACGCGCTCCGGCCACAACGCCGCCACGATGCAGGCGGCGCGACCGCCCCAATCGTAGCCGGCAAGCACGGCGCGATCGACGGAAAGCGCATCCATCAATTCACGCAGATCGTTGCCGAGCGCGGCCTGCTGGCCCGAGCGCGGCGTGGTCTGCTCGAGAAACCGCGTCGGTCCGAAGCCGCGCAGATAAGGTACGATCACGCGGGCGCCGGCAGCAACGAGCCGGGCGATCACCGCATCGTAGCAGCGGGGATCGTACGGCCAGCCATGCATCAGAAAGACCGGCGCGCCGTCCGCCGCGCCGCTCTCCTCGTACGCGACGTCAAGCACCGAGGTGCGGATATGTTTGGGCGCGGCGTTCAACTTCGGTAATCCCCGTTGATCGCGACGTACTCTTTGGTCAAGTCGCAGGTGAGCACGCGATCGCGCCCCTTGCCGAGGCCGAGCGCGACTTTGAGGCTGATCTCGGGCTGCTTCATTGCCGCGGAAACCGCCGCTTCATCATAGGCCTGATCGCGCGAGCCTTTGTGCGCGACGCGGATGCCGCCGAACCAGATCGACAACCGGTCGCGATCGGCCGGCTCGCCGGCCTTGCCGACCGCCATCACCACGCGGCCCCAGTTCGCGTCCTCTCCGGCAATCGCGGTTTTGACCAGCGGCGAATTGGCGATCGACAGCGCGATGCGGCGCGCCGAAGCTTTGGACACCGCGCCTTCGACGGTGATCTCGACGAGCTTGCGCGCGCCTTCGCCGTCACGGGCGATCTGCTCGGCGAGATTGGCCAAGACGCCGGCGAACGCCTTGCGAAACGGAATGAGCCGCGGGTCAGTGCTGCGGCTGATGCGCGGCGCCGCCGCAGCGCCGGTCGCAAATGCCAGCACGGTGTCCGAGGTCGAGGTATCGCCATCAATGGTGACCGCATTGAACGTATCGGTCACCCCCTCGCGCAACAACGACTGCAGCACGGGAGCGGCAATCGGCGCGTCGGTGAAGAGGAAAGCGAGCATGGTCGCCATGTCCGGCGCGATCATGCCCGCGCCTTTGGCGAAGCCGTTGATGGTCACATCCGTTCCGCGGAGACGAACGCGCGCCGTCGCCAGTTTCGGGAACGTGTCGGTCGTCATGATGGCCTTGGCCGCGGTGCCGTAGCCATCCGGACGGGCGTCGGCGGCGAGGCCGGTCATGACCCGATCGAAGGCTTGCGCGTCGAGTGGCTCGCCGATCACACCGGTCGAAGCGAGAAATACCTCGGAAGTTTTGCAGCCGACCGCGGCTGCTGCAAATTTGGCCGTCAGCGCACAGGCTTGCCGGCCGCTTTTGCCGGTAAAGGCATTGGCATTGCCGGAATTGACGACCAGCGCGCGTGCGTGGCCGCCCTTTATCTGCGCGCGGCACCATTCAACCGGTGCCGAGGGGCATTTCGAACGGGTGAAGACGCCGGCAACGCTGGTCTGCGGTTCAAAAACCGCGAGCATCACATCGGTCCGGTCGCGATAACGAATGCCCGCCTGTGCCGTGGCCAGCCGTACGCCGGCAATGGCCGGCAGGTGCGGCGTCGTTTTGGGCGCGAGCGGAGAGATGATGGAGTACATATTGGTCATTCCGGGGCGCGAGCGACGCTCGCGAGCCCGGAATCCACAATCCCAGTGTCAGCGGTCAGTCTCGAACACTGGGATTATGGATTCCGGCACTCGCTTCGTTGGCCGGAATGACGCTTTTTTACGTTTGCCGCAAGGGCCAATCACTTCTTGGCCGGCGCGGCGGGGTTAAGCGCGGAGGGATTCGCCTGGCTGGCGGGCCGGTCGAGGCGCTCGATCGTTGCCGATTTGCGCAGGTTATCGACGAGCTCGGCTTGCGCGCGGCGTGCGACGTAATTCTCCAGCTGGCCTTTGACCTCATCGTATGTCGGCGTCGGCTTGATGCGCTTATCTTCGACCTCGATGACGTGCCAGCCGAATTGCGTCTTGACCGGATCCGAGATCTGGCCCTTGTCGAGTTTGAACGCGGCTTCGGCGAATTCCGGCACCATCTGATCTTTGGTGAAATAACCGAGTTCGCCGCCTTCGGCCGCACCTGGATCCTTTGATTTTTGCTTCGCCAGCGTGGCGAAATCCGCCCCGTTCTTCAGCTGCGCTTCGATGTCTTTGGCCTCGCTTTCCGTCGCGACCAGAATATGCCGGGCGCGAACTTCCTGCTCGTTCGGTGTCTGTTTGATCGCTTCGTTGTACACTTTGTGCAACTCATCGTCGGTCATGGCGGCTTTGCCGGCATCCTGCAGCAGCGCTTCCATCAGCGCTTTGTGCCGCTCGAATTCGATGCGCTGCTTGACGTCGCCGCGATTGGCGAGCTGATGCTGATCGGCGGCCTGCGCCAAGATGATGACGTCGGCAAGATAGGTGATGAGGTAGTCGCGTTTTTGCTCAGGCCCCATTTGCGGCATCGCCGAGCCAATATCCTCTTCGGCCAAGGCAAGATCGCTCTGCCGAATATCGATGCCGTTGGCGCGGGCGAGAACTGGGTCGGAATCCTCAGCGCGTGCGATCGGCGCGGTCAACAATGCCGCAAGCGCGACCGCACCCAGCATGCGAGCGGCGAAGGGATGGGAAAAAGACATAATCGGATCCTTTGGCATGATGTCGGGATTAACCACGACGTAACGCGGCAAACCGGCCGTACGGGCAAGACAGCGGATGCCCGGCGGGCCCATTTGGCCGGCCATGCTGCGGTCCGCCGACCAGCCTGCGGCCCTTGATCGGCGCGGACACTCGCTCAATCGCCCCGGGCTTGGCAATGGGTGAAATCGGGCCGCGCCTAACGATCGCGTGAAAATACCGGTCGCATTGACAAAAAAACGACCCCCTCCTATCTGTCGGCTTGTATCGGGATGTTCAGTCGCTTCGTCACCGCCCGAATAGCGCCGTATTTTCCGCCCGTTGGGTTTGCGTCGCCCGCCAGACAACGACGGCACGGTCCGAGCAGAGCGGGAATGGATTTCCGGAAAAATCGTGTTGTCCTCAAAGCTGCCGGATGAGCCGAGATTCCAAGGGATAATGCGATGATCGGCGCTGTCGCCCGCAAGCTGTTCGGTTCCTCGAACGACCGCCGGATCCGCGCTTATCGCCCGCGCGTCGACGAGATCAACGCGCTGGAACCCGAGCTGGAAGCGCTGTCCGACGAGGCTTTGCGCGCGCGCACCGAGGAGTTCAAGCGGCAACTGGCCGAGGGACAGACGCTCGACGACATCCTGGTGCCGACGTTTGCCACCGTCCGCGAGGCCGCCAAACGTACGCTCGGGCAGCGCCACTTCGACGTTCAGCTCATCGGCGGCATGGTTCTGCACGAAGGCAAGATCGCCGAGATGAAGACCGGTGAAGGCAAGACGCTCGTCGCGACGCTCCCGGTCTACCTCAACGCACTCGCTGGCCGCGGCGTCCACGTCGTCACCGTCAATGACTATCTCGCCAAGCGCGACGCCGAGTGGATGGGTCAGATCTATGCGTTCTTGGGTCTGACCGTCGGCGTCATCGTGCACGGCCTCGACGACGAACAGCGCAAGAAGCAATACGACTGCGACGTCACTTACGGTACCAATAACGAGCTCGGTTTCGACTATCTGCGCGACAATATGAAATACCGGCTCGAGGACATGGTGCAGCGTGGCCGCGTCTACGCCATCGTCGACGAGGTCGATTCGATCTTGATCGACGAAGCGCGCACGCCGCTGATTATTTCTGGCCCGCTCGACGATCGTTCCGAATTCTACAATACCATCGATGCCTATATTCCCCGCCTCGACAAGGCCGACTACGAACTCGACGAGAAACAGCGCACCGTCAACCTCACCGAAGTGGGTATGGAAAAGATGGAGAACTGGCTGCGCGACGCCGGACTCCTGAAATCGGACTCGCTCTACGATGTCGAGAACGTCTCGGTCGTGCATCACGTCAATCAGGCGTTGCGCGCGCACAAGCTGTTTGCCCGCGACAAGGATTACATCGTCCGCAACGGCGAAGTGATGATCATCGATGAGTTCACCGGCCGCATGATGCCCGGCCGCCGCTACTCGGAAGGGCTGCATCAGGCGCTGGAAGCCAAAGAGCATCAGGTTATCCAGCCGGAGAACCAGACGCTCGCCTCGATCACCTTCCAGAACCTTTTCCGTATGTACGAAAAGCTCGCCGGCATGACCGGAACGGCGGTGACGGAGGCCGATGAATTCCAGGACATCTACAATCTGGAAGTCCTGGAAATCCCGACCAACATGCCGATGATTCGCGTCGACGACGACGATGAGGTCTATCGGACCGCGCCGGAGAAATTCCGCGCCATCTTGGCTCTGATCGAGGACTGCAAGGCGCGCGGTCAGCCGGTGCTGGTCGGCACCACCTCAATCGAGAAGTCGGAACAGCTCGCCGAAATGTTGCGCAAGCAGGGCTGGGAACAGCACGATTTCTCCGATCCCAATGCGTTTGCGGCGCTCTATTCCGGCGACGAGGGTGCATCCAAAGCCAAGGTATTCGCGGTCCTCAACGCCCGCTATCACGAGCAGGAAGCCCAGATCATTGCGCAAGCCGGCGTGCCGGGCGCGATCACCATCGCCACCAATATGGCCGGGCGCGGCACCGACATTCAGCTCGGCGGCAATGCGGATATGCGTATTCGCCAGGAACTGGCCGACATCCCTGATCTACGCGAGCGCGAGAAGAGCCCGCGCGCCGTCGACATCCGCGCTCAAGTCGCGCGCTTGAAGGAGAAGGCGCTCGCCGCCGGCGGGCTCTACGTGCTTGGCACCGAACGCCACGAAAGCCGCCGCATCGACAATCAATTGCGCGGCCGTTCCGGGCGGCAAGGCGATCCCGGCCACTCGAAATTCTTCCTGTCGCTTGAAGACGACCTGATGCGCATTTTCGGCACCGACAAGCTCGACGGCATGCTGCAGCGGCTCGGTCTGAAGGAGAATGAAGCGATCATTCACCCCTGGATCAACAAGGCGCTGGAAAAAGCGCAACAGAAAGTCGAGGCGCGCAATTTCGACATTCGCAAGAACATCCTCAAGTTCGACAACGTTATGAACGATCAGCGCAAGGTTATTTTCGATCAGCGGGTCGAATGGATGGAGGATCAGGCCGTCGGCGAAGTGGTCGCCGACATGCGCCACACGGTGATCGACGATCTGGTGGCCAAGCACGTGCCGGAAAACGCCTATCCCGAGCAATGGGACACGGCCGGGCTTCGCGAGGAGCTCAAGCGCGTGCTCGGGCTCGATCTGCCGGCCGACGAATGGGCCAAGGAAGAGGGCATCGCGGACGAGGAGATTTTCACGCGCGTGGAGCGCCGCGCCGACGAGCACATGGCGGCCAAAGTGGCGCAGTGGGGCCCCGACGTGATCCGCTACATCGAGAAGTCGATCCTGCTGCAGACGCTGGATCATCTCTGGCGCGAGCACCTGGTCATGCTGGATCACTTGCGCCAGGTGATCGGATTCCGCGGTTATGGCCAGCGCGATCCGCTCAACGAATATAAAGCGGAAGCGTTTAGCCTGTTCGAAAACATGAGTCAGAATTTGCGCGAAGCCGTCACCGCACAGCTCATGCGCGTCGAGATCCAGGCGGCGCCGCCGCAGCAACCGGCAGCGCTGCCGGCGATGGAAGCGCACAAGATCGATCCCACGACCGGCGAAGACGAGATGGCCCTGGCACTAGCTGGCGCCGAGACTTTGGCGCGCCACGGCATAGGACCGGCCAACGCGCCCGCGGCTGGCGGAGCCCTGGCGGGCACCGTACCGGCGCGCTCGCCGGTGCTGCGGCCGCAAGGACCGGCCCGCAATCCTCAAGATCCGCAGAGTTGGGGTAAAGTCGGCCGCAACGAGCCTTGTCCGTGCGGCTCAGGCAAGAAATACAAGCACTGCCACGGCCGATACGTTTAACAGGACTAATCGGGTATCAGCCCGATTCCTGATCGCTGACCACTCTCTGTTTATTGCAACCCGGCCCACCGGCTGTCGAACGAGCCCGCCGGAACAAGCGGTTGCGCGCCCTTGATCAGGCCCGCCGTCGGCGCCGCGCTAGCGACCTGTGGCGCTTGCGCCCTCGGCGCCGCCGCGGTTGGCGCCTCCGCCTTTTGCGGTTCAATTTTTTGCGGTTCGGATTTTGGCGCTTCGACTTTCGCTGTCTCGACTTTGCGTGGCGCCGGCGCCGGCTTTACGCCCGCAAGCGTCGTTGCTTGCGGTGCTGGTTGCGGAGCGGCCTCGGTCTTCGGCTTGAACAGGCGTGCAAAGAAGCTCTCGCTGCTGGAGCCTGTATTGGCGGCGGCGACTTGGCTCGTGCTCTGGCTCGTGCTCTGCTGCGTCGTGGTCCGATCAAACAGGCCGCCGAACAGGCCCGTTTTCTGGACCGATGCGGTCTTCATGCCGGCTTCCGGCTCCTCGCGCGGGCCGCTGATCGTGGGTTGCGGCATGCCGGGATGAACCGGCGGCGCATGGATATGGCCGTCATTGTCATAGACCGGCTGGGTTTCCTGCAATCTTGCGACGAAGACACGGTTCATGCCGCCGTCGGTGCCCATGACGATCGGCGCCACCGGCGCATTGAACCTGGTCAATTGCGCGATCTGATATTCGTCGTTGCGTTGCTTCTCCAGCGCCGGGCCGGCGATCTCGTCGGCGACTTCGTAGGCAGGGCACCGGCCGCTCGGACTGAACACAAGCGGCTTGGTCGAATTCGCCGGCTGCTGTGCATCGAAAACGTAATGGCGGTCGCAGACGTCGACCTTGGGTTCCACATGCGTCACTTCGAAATGGTCGCTGCCCTCCTTGAGCATCTTCCAGAACGGCATATTCGGATTGGTGCGATGCCTGGCCAAGTTGGCTGGCGTCATGCGGAACGGATAGGCCTGAATCTGAAATTGTTTCTGGCCGCCCAGGAACGACTCGCGCGCCAGCGAGTAGATTTCACCGATTTGTTCGTCGGTCATGGCGTAACAGCCGCGCGACGAGCAATCGCCGTGAATCATCAAAAATCCGCCGCTGTAACCGTTCGCTTTGTCATAGGCGTTGGGGAAGCCCATGTTGATGGCGAGGTAGTAATTCGAGTTCGGGTTCATCAATCCGGCCGTGATCGAATAAAAGCCTTCCGGCGCCTGCCGGTCGCCTTCGACTTTCTTGGGGCCCAGTTCTCCCGACCAGCGGCAGATCGGATAAACTCTCAGCAGCTGATAGAGCCCGGTGGTGTCCTGTTTCCAGACCTCGAGTTCCGATTCCTCCTTGAACACGCGGACAAGGATCGGCGAGTCTTTCGGCATATTTTTCTGTTGCAACACCGCCAGCATTTCGGGCGACAGTTCCTTCATCGCCTTCGCGGGCAGCTGATAGCCTTCGTCGCCATAGCAACCGGCGAGCGCAAAGGCGCAGGCGAGCGCCGCCGATGTCGCGACCGCGCGCAAACTCATGCCGCTGCGCCCAAGCGCGCGGCCGAGACAGCTGCGAATCAAAGCGAAATTCCCCGACAGATGGACCATCCCCCCCGCCATCATCTACGTAATCGTTATCCGCAAGAGGCGGCTTTCGCAAGGCAGCCGCTGCCGTCCCCTTGGTTGAACACCCGGCGGCTAAATGATTGGTAAATTCTCAGCGAATTTACCCGTTAAATCCAAGACCTTAGCAACCACAATGCGGCGAGTGGAGGAATCGCGGCAACATTGCGGCAATTGCGCGTTCGCGGTCTGGGGCGTCTTGCCGTCACATTCATCCGAGGGTTCGCCCAAGCGCGACGAATTTCTCCCGCCGCAGCCGGACGATCGTCGTCCGATCGAGGCCGCGCAATTCGCCCAGCGCTTCGGCTATTGCTTCGCCGGCGGCGGCGATGGTCGCGCTGGGATCGCGATGGGCGCCGCCCGTTGGCTCCGACACAATCGTGTCGATGATCCCGAACCGAGCCAGATCCTGGGCGGTGATTTTCATGCTCAATGCGGCGTCCTCCGCTTTGGTGGTGTCGTGCCACAGGATTGAGGCGGCCCCCTCGGGAGAAATCACGCTGTAAATGGCGTGCTCGAGCATTAGCACGCGGTTTGCGGTGGCGATCGCGATCGCTCCGCCCGATCCTCCTTCGCCGATGATCACCGCCAC
>DATAYT010000296.1:0-5522 GCA_036272395.1 Xanthobacteraceae bacterium | reverse complement strand
GCCGCCAGGTCTTATCCTCGGCGCGCGCGGCCCCAATCCATCTGGGCAAGGGCAGCCGCCACGCGGCAATCGCGAGTAGCGCGGATTTCAGAACAGATCGGCGGTTCACCGGATGCTCCTGAATAGGCCAAAGGTATGTTCGACCACATTATTGTGCCTTTTGAACTATGACACCAGCGTGCCGGTGTGCACCGCGACGAAAAACTCGACGACATGCGCCCGTGAACAGAACGGGCTCGTTGCGTGCCTAGTGGTTGGCGGGTGCGGCGCCGTTCGACTGCGCGGGTGCGCCGCCCGGAGCCGGATTGGCCGGCGCCACAGCCGGAGGGTTGGAGCCGGCGCCGGTAGCAGCGGGCGGCGCGCCGCTGGCGTCCGCCGGCTTCGGCAATGGCACCGGATTTGGCGATAATGTATCGAGATAAGCGATCACGTCGCCGCGCTGTTTGTCGTTCGACAGACCGGCAAAGGTCATCGCTGTGCCCGGCGCATAGGCGCTCGGCTTGGTCAGCCAGGCGTTCAGCGCGTTGAAATCCCAGGCGCCATTTTTTGATTTCAGGGCGGAGGAATAATTGAAGCCCGGTGCGGAAGCGATCTTGCGCCCGACCACATTGTAGAGATCCGGCCCGATCTTAGGGCCCTGGCCCTCCTGGAAGTTGTGGCAGGCTTGGCACTGCTTGGCGACGTCCGCCCCGCGCTGCGCCGACGCGTTTGCCAACAGCGTCTCGATCGGCACCGCCGCGGGGGCCGCCGGCGCGGCGCCGGCCTGCGGTTGCTCCTCTTTGACGGCAACCTCATAGCCCGGTTTGGCCGGCGTCGCGGGCGTGAAAATCGCCCCTGCCGCGATACGCATGGCAACCAGAACCAGGCAGGTGCCCAGCAAAGCGCCGAGGATCTTGTTAAGTTCGAACGAATTCATCGCTGGTCGCTCCGCAGCCGGCGGCGTGATGAGCCCGTAATCGGGCGGGGGTGGGCAGCGCACCATTAGCCGGTTTGCTGCGCCGGTTGCAACCCGTATAAGCGCAGCAATGGCTGACGTTCTGATCATAATTCCCGCTCGCATGGCGGCGACCCGGCTGCCGGGCAAACCGCTCGCCGATATCGGCGGGGTGCCTTTGATCGTGCACGTGTTGCGCCGGGCGCAGGAGGCCGCGGTCGGCCCGGTGGTCGTCGCCACCGACTCGGAAGCTATCGCCGCGGCGGTGGCCAAGGCCGGGGGGGGCGCGGTGCTCACGCGCGCCGATCACACCTGCGGGTCGGATCGGATTTATGAGGCGCTGGAGCAGATCGACGCCGATGGCGGCGCCAAAATCATCGTCAATCTGCAGGCCGATCTGCCGACGCTGTCGCCCGCGGCCATTGCCGCGGCGCTGACCCCGCTCGGCGATCCGGCCGTGGACATCGCGACGATCGCCGCCGAGATCGCCTTGCCCGAGGAACGCAGCGATCCGAATGTGGTGAAGGTGGTCGGCACCCCGATAGCGCCGCGGCGGCTGCGCGCGCTCTACTTTACCCGCGCCGCCGCGCCGTCGGGCGAGGGGCCGCTCTATCATCACATCGGGCTCTACGCCTTCCGGCGCGGCGCGCTCGAGAAGTTCGTCAAGTTGCCGCCGTCGCCGCTCGAGCGGCGCGAGAAGCTCGAACAGCTGCGCGCGTTGGAGGCTGGCATGCGCATTGACGTTGCGCTGGTCGATGCCGTGCCGCTCGGCGTCGACACGCCCGAGGATTTGGAAAAGGCCCGCGCCATGCTAGAGCATGATCCGGAAAAGTGGAAACCGGTTTTCCGAAAAGATCATGCACCACCAAAAAATTAGGCGATGACGATTTGCTCTAGAGAGGATTTGCTCTAGAGAGATTGTGCTGTGGCACAGCGGTCATGACCAAGAAAAAGCGCGCCAAAAAGCGGGCCAAGAACGGGGCCAAAAACGGCGCCAAGTCGAGCAAACGCGGCAAGATCGCGTTCCAAGGCGAGCCGGGCGCCAATTCGCATATCGCCTGCAAACAGGCCTACCCAGAATACGCGCCGCTTCCTTGCGCTACCTTCGAAGATGCCTTTGCCGCGGTGCGCAACGGCCGCGCCGCGCTGACGATGATCCCGATCGACAACTCGGTGGCCGGACGCGTCGCCGACATCCACCACCTGATGCCGGCTTCGCAGCTACACATCGTCGCCGAATTGTTCCTGCCGGTGCAGCATCAGCTCATGGCGCCGCGCGGCGCGACGCTCCGCACGATCCGAACGGTCGAGAGTCACGTCCATGCGCTCGGCCAATGCCGCAACGTGATCCGCAAGCTCGGCGTCAAGCCGGTGGTGGCGGCCGACACCGCCGGCGCCGCACGCGAAGTCGCCGAAGCCGGCGACATCAGCCGCGCGGCTCTGGCGACCAAGCTGGCGGCAAAAATTTACGGCCTTCGCATTCTCAAGAAGGACGTCGCCGACGCCAAACACAATACCACGCGCTTCATCGTACTGGCGCGCGAGCCAAAATGGGCGAGCCGCAAGGAAAAACGCGTCGTCACCACTTTTGTCTTTGAGGTGCGCAACATTCCCGCGGCGCTCTACAAGGCGCTGGGCGGGTTCGCCACCAACGGCGTCAACATGACCAAGCTGGAAAGCTATATGGTCAATGGCAGCTTCGCCGCGACGCAATTTTATGTCGATGTCCAGGGCCATCCGAAACAGCGCGCGCTCGAACTGGCGCTGGAAGAGCTCGAATTCGTGTCGCAACCGAAATCGCTGAAGATACTTGGCGTCTATCCCGGGCACCGGCTCCGCGACACGTTCAAGTAAACAGCCGAGCCAAGCGCGAACAGCGATCGCCTTGGTCGAATTTCACGTCGTTTTAAGGAAACACAGCCGATGAGCAACGAAGAAGCCAAGGTGCGGCGGACCCTGCAGCTGCGGTTTACGCTGCCGACGTCGGACTCCACGCAACTGATCGCGATGATCAAGGCCGCCACGCCGTTTTATCAGATGTTCGGCAAGGCCGAGGTTCGCCTGTTGCAGAACGTCGACGATCAAAGCAAATTTGTGCAGGAGATCGAATACGAGGCGAACGAAGACTGGGAGTTAAGCCGCCAGCGCATCGCCGGCGATCCGCGCATGCAGGTTTATTTGCAAACCTGGCGCAACCTGTTTCCCGGTGCGCTCGAGATCGACGTCTATCAGGAGGTGTGAGGGCAGGCGGGCGGTGACAACGAGGCCAGACGACCGATCATTCCGCCGCTTGTGCGCATGGCATACGATTTGAACTGGATATTTGCGGCAGTTCGAGCCGGACGATCTGACCTGGGTTGCCCTTTATGAACGTCAGTTCGGCGCCAAGGTCATGAGCAATGCCGCGCATCAGCCTTGCACCTGAGCCGATTGCTTGTGGTGCAGCCGCATCAAAATCCAAAGACGTTCCCGCACCGTCATCGATGATTTCAACGACCAGGCGCGCCGTGGCCGCCCGCTTGCAATTGATCCAAATGGTTCCCGACTCATCCATCGGATGGGCGTGCTTTATGGAATTGACCAGCGCCTCACCGACGAACAGGCCTATGGCGGCTGCTTGTTTGGCGGAGACGGTCGCCTGCTCGCCAAAGCTACACACAATTTTCGTGTGCTCGGCATCGGTGAGCGAGCAGGTAACCGCATCGACGATCTCGCGCAGATAAGTGCAGAGCTCCACCGTGCCGCCATGGGCGGTATTCATCAGCAACCGATGCAGGCGCCCCACCGCATCTATACGCAGCGACATTTGCTGCAACAGACGCCGGGCATAGCCGGCATTGGGTTGCGCCTTTGTTGCGAGCTTCAAAAGTTCGGAGCGTATCAGGCCGGCGATGATCGCCAGATTGTTCGCGATGCGATGATGCGCTTCGACGACCGGGTCGGAAACAGGGATGATCTCTGCGCTGTCGATCAAATGCCCCAGCATGACTGAGCCCTCACCAGTCTGCGCCCGATATAAATTATTAACGTATCAGTCGCGTGAATTTGATTTGGATCAAACGCGACGATTCTTTTGGGCAAAATGCTGCGGCGCGAAGTGCTATTTGAAACGCGTGAGACCGCAAATGCTGCGGCGCGAAGTGCCGTTGAAACGACAAGGCCGCGCATCGCCGGCGGTCCGCGCCGCCAGCTCCTTTATCAAGGTTAGAGCCGGCTATCTGATGGTTGATGAAAGCTGCCGGATAGTCGAATGCGAGCCGGCAGTGTCCGCGCTATCCAATGTCGAAGGCGACCCGCAGCTTCCAATGTGACAAAGCGGGCAACGAAGTTTGATTTTTATCAAATACGCGAGCCTTGTGTGTTGATTGAGTCCGGCTTGGCGCCCCGGTTAATTGGTCCCCAACCCCGGTTAGCGCTAGTGGCCCCGGACATCCCCATCCCCCGAACCCCCTGTCCGGGGCCACGCATGCAGCTTCCGACCACTGTGCCGCTTGATTGATTGGTCACCCGCTGCAAGCCGGACCATGCAAATAGAGTGTCATGGCCAAATTGTGCGCGGCACTAGGCCAAATTCCGGCTGTACCCAATTATCCGAGGTCAGTTGGTTCAACTGCGCGGCGGAGTCTTGGTCAGCATTGGCGGCGGCGAAGACTGTGCCGTGGGCGCCGCCGGAGAACAGCTCGTTGAGGCAGCTCATCGGCAAGTTCTGGCTGAACGATTCTCGCGGTCTCGATTCGTCGTTTGGCTTCCCGCGAGGGTTGATGAATGTAAACGGCTTGGGCCGTTAACAGGGAAATTTACAGGGAAAACGCGAGCGCAAGTTGGAAAAAATCGGCTCGACCTGTGATCAGTGCAGCATTTACCGACATTTCTTGAACTTTTGGCGGGCGAGAATTAACAGGGAACGATTTTTGCCATAACAGGGAAGTACGTTCGAATAACAGGGAAAAGCCTAAATAACAGGGAAAGCAATTCAAGCTTTCTCGAACTCTCTCCACCGCGCGGGCTTCGCTCGCGATATTTCCTAACAAGCTGCCAACGAAAAGCGGCCATGCTCCTGGCGGTGCGCGGCATTTGGAAAACGATGACCAAAACCAAGAAGAAAAGGGCCACCGAGGTCGAGCCAAAAATAAGGGCCACTACCGCGGTCGAGCCAGAGCCAGAGATAAAGGTGATAACGGGGCTCGAGCCAAAGATTGGGCGGGGCAATCCGCCAAAGCGCACCCAATTTCCCAAAGGTACCTCGGGCAATCTCCGGGCTAGACCCAGGGGCAGTAAAAATCTTAGGACCCTGGTGTTGGAAGCGGCCAAGCAGCCGACCACGATTGAGATCGACGGGAAGCAACGAAGGATTTCGAACCTTCAAGCCACCACGTTGCAACTCGCCAACAAGGCGGCGAAAGGCCGATCCAAAGTCGATGGCGCGAAAAAGGCCAATGGATGTGTTGGCATTTCCGGCCATTGCAGAACAAGATGAGACCTACAGCTTTGTGACGCCCTATGGACGCCGGCATGCGCAAAGAAAAGCCGGCGACGTTCTGCAACCGGCCCTGGTCTCACGCGAGTCGTTGGACGAACAGCGGCGCGG
>DATAYT010000295.1:0-6370 GCA_036272395.1 Xanthobacteraceae bacterium | reverse complement strand
CGGCTATGACGTGATCGTCTGCCCGCCGGGCGTGCAGGCGCTGCGGTAGTGGAGCATCGCAACTTGCTAAAAACGTTTGTGTTTTCAATGCGATGGCGGGAGCGACGGGACTCGAACCCGCGACCTTCGGCGTGACAGGCCGACGCTCTAACCAACTGAGCTACGCCCCCGCGGGCGCCGTCGGCAATTAAGGCCGACCCTTCGCCAAGTCAAGGATTTAGGGCCTAATTATGCTATTTGGCGCCGCCTTACCCTCGCCACAGAGCCGAACCAGATACGGCCGGGATGCAGAAAACATCGGTGGAATCGGCAAAATAGCGTGGTCAGCCGCAACCGAATCGTTTAACTGCTTCGCCGTGAGCGGCGCTTTTGATGCCACCCGCTTTATCTAGGAGGGACCCATGTCGGCTAGTAAAACAACCGCGACGACCGTGACATTGAAGCATCTCGCCGCGAGTCTGGCGGAGGACAACGAGATTTCGAAAAAGCAAGCCGAAGCCATCCTCGGCGGGCTTGTCGGCAACATCGTCAAGCACCTCAAGAAAGGCGAGCGCATCCGCATCGGCGGATTGGGCATTCTGCAAGTCAGAAAACGCGCCGCGCGCATGGGCCGCAATCCGGCGACCGGCGAACCGATTCAAATCAAAGCCAGCAAGAAAGTCGCGTTCCGCGCTTCGAAGGAATTGAAAGAGGCGATCTAATCACCTCCCTCGGCAGATCCGAAAATTTTCGGATCTGGCGTCGCTCACCGCCCCGCGTGCCGCCGCAAGGAAAATTGCGCGGCCGCGGGCGTTTTTATTTTGGTGCGAAGCGCGCGCTTGCAGAGCGCGCATGCGCCTATCGGAGCGGGCAGTTGAAGGTGGTGACTATGTACAGTGCAGGCGCCATTCGTTTAGTTGCGACGATGTCACAAGTTGATCCCATATGGCGTGTCCATTCGTACGCTGCACCCCTCTCACCAAGATTATCCGCCGGATTCGACACCAAGTACGAATCGTTTTCCATTCCCGCCAATCCCCAGTCCCCCAGTCCAGGATGATCGCGTCCGGGTTTGCGTATTCGCTCAGCTTATTACCGTGAATGTGAGACCAAACCAGAAATCTAATTTCATCCTTGAATCGCGGCACCAGGTAGAACGTGAGTCCCATCGCCAAAGGGACTGCGAGGAATGCCATAAATATCGCGCGGCCATGGCGCGAGTTCCTTTTGATCACCGCCCAGACGAAGAGGCCGATGCAGGTGAACGCCGCCGCGGGTAGGTAGACAAAGATAAGCAAAAGAAAGACCGCAAAATCCTTGCTCCAGGCGAACGCAATTCCGGTCATAAATGTCGCAACGGCCGCTATAATTGGCAGCCACCACGAGGTACCTGCCTCTCCAGCGGAGTCTTGAACGGATTCGGCGTTGGTACTCATTCAGCCCTTCGGGTTGGTCCGTCTTCGCTTTCGCTCCGCTCAAGCTACGCCCGACACGCTTCGCCCCCCGGTTCTCCGCGTGGCTACGCCACGCGTAGTCCGTCAGGGCGAAGCGTGGTGGGCGGTGAAGGTCTCGAACCTCCGACCTTCTGCGTGTAAAGCAGACGCTCTACCAGCTGAGCTAACCGCCCTTCACCGCGAGATTTATCCCCGCATTGCGCCAACGCGCAAGCGCGCCGCCACAATGCTGTTGCGGCCCGATCACACATCCCGGCAAATGCTTGCGGACACCCGATAGAAGCGGCCGGGTCGCGCGACAGTGTGGGCAAAGTATGAGATAAATTTACCGCGTGGCGACGGGCCGGATGCCTGCAAATGGGGGGACCAGAGGGACCATGATCCGGATATCGATGTTGTCGATCGCTTTCGTTTTCGCGGTTGCGGCCGCAACCGCCCAACAGTTCCCGCCGCAACCGCCGCCCGCTGCGATGAACCAAGGTAATGACCGCGAGCGCGCTGCCTGTCATCCGGACGTAACCAGGTTTTGCCAGACGCAGCTGCAGGTCAATCCAAACGACACGCTGGGCATCCTCGGATGTCTTCAGGCCAATCGGCCGAAGATCAGCCGCGCCTGCCAGCAGGTTCTTGCCAGCCACGGCCAGTAAGCCCGCGCTTCAAATTTTCGGAAGTTGAGTACGAGCGCTAAAGCCGGCGCGAGGCGTTCGATTATTCGTCTTGCGTTTCGAGCACCGGCTCTGCGGCGTTGCGCTCGACATGTTCGGCCAACCGCACCCAGGACTGGGCCAAGGTCAGCCAGAGCATCCTGTCCTGATCGTCTTCAGCCAGCCGCGCCATGGCGACGCATTCTTCGGCGTAGCGGCGATGTTCGAGCGTCGTCCCCATGATACTCCCCCGGGTAGACCCAGCGACAACCGGATTCCAATCGAAGACCATGGCGCAGGCGGGATCAGGGTCGGGCGGAACTCGGGCGAACACCGCAAAAATTAGGGAGATTGGAACCCGGCCTCGAATTGGTTCCACTGCGGCGCCTCGACCTCGGAGCCGCGCTCAAATCTCATAGCTTGGCTTGAATTCAGAAAGATTCCACAGTCATGTGAACAAAAATCCGCCATAGGGATCGCAATTACCGCCATTTTACCATGCACTTTAGGAGTAGCTGCACTGCAGCATATTTATTGTGTCGCACTAAGAAACTCCCATATTTGCACCTGTGAGTCCGGCGCAAATGCCGGAGAAAGGACGAAACCCATGTTGTCACCTGTTATTCGCTTTTTCCAAAACTGGAAGCGATATGGGCTCGCCGTGCAGGAACTTTCCCAGTTGAGCGACCGTGAATTGGCCGACATCGGAATTACCCGCAGCGACATCCCCCGTATTGCCTCGGAGCAATCGCACCAGGCCTGATCGGCTACAGCAATCGCCTTTTGTCGCTGCGCCCGGTCCAAAGCCGGGCGCTGCGCTTTTTAACCGCTGTTCACGCGCTTAGAGCGCGACAGCCTTGCCTTTGTCGGGGACGACCACCTTGGTGGCGTGGCCGCGCATTGCGGCGACGAATTTGTCCGCCGTCGCATCGACGATCGGAAACGAGCCGTAGTGACACGGGATCACGGCGTCGAGCTTAAAGAAACGCTTGATCGCCATCGCCGCCGTGGCCGCTCCCATCGTGAATCGATCGCCGATTGGCACAAAAGCAATCCACGGCTGATGGATTTCGGCGATCAGCGCCATGTCGGAAAAAATATCGGTGTCGCCCATGTGATAGACGGTGGGCTCGCCCGGCGCTTTGACGATCGCCCCGCAGGGATTGCCGAGATACACCGACGCACCGTCGACCATGTCGCCCGAGGAATGGTCGGCGCGCACCAGCGAAACCGTAAAACCGCCGAGATCGGTCGTGCCGCCGGTATTCATCGGATTGAGGTTTTGCAGGCCCTTCGAAACCAGCCACATGCCGAGATCGTAATTTGTCGTCACCGTCGCGCCGTTTGACCTGGCGATATCGAGCGTGTCGCCAACGTGGTCGCCATGACCGTGAGTGAGCACGATATGTTTGACGCCTTTGCTGGCGGTCGCTTTGTCTGAGACGAACGCGGGATTGCCGGTGAAGAATGGATCGATCAGGACTGCGTGGCCGGCGAAGTCGAGGCGAAAGGCGGAGTGACCATACCAGGTGATTTGCATGGCGGACCTTGGCTTTGGGGATTTTGGACGCATACAACCATAATCGCGCGGCAGCCCGCGGAAAAGCGCGGCGCGCAAGCCCGATATCGCGCCGGTTCCGCCTTCGTGCTAACGGCAGCGCATGCCGGTACTTTCGCTTGCCGACGCTGTTGCAGTGCTGCCGCCGCGCGGCGTGCTGCTCGGTCTTGATCTCGGCAGCAAGACCATCGGAGTTGCCGCCAGCGATCCCGACCGGCGGGTCGCGGCGCCGGTCGAAACCATCTCGCGCCAACGTTTCAGTCTCGATGCACGGCGTATCCTCGATCTCGCCGGGGAGCGCCGCGCCGCCGGCTTCGTGCTGGGCCTGCCGATCAACATGGACGGCTCGGAAGGCCCGCGCGCGCAGGCCACCCGCGCTTTTGCGCGCAATCTCGCGCGGCTGACCGAGCTGCCGATCGCATTGTGGGACGAACGTCTGTCGACTGCCGCCGTCGAGCGCGCCCTGATTGCGGCCGATGCGAGCCGCGCCAAGCGCAGAAGCGTGATCGATCAGCATGCCGCCGCTTACATCCTCCAAGGCGCTCTCGATCGGCTCTCGCGCGAACGGCCGCGTGAACCGTAGAAGACCGGCGCGGAAGGGGCCACAAAACCCTGCCACGTTTGTTCCCGACGGCTGCAGTTTCCGGTGCATCGCCGCGAGCGCAAGGGCACACCGCACTTGCCGCGATACGCTAAATGGGCCTATAGCAAGGCTTTAATGACCAAGGCGCAGCCCCCGACACGCCACATTATTTCGATCAATGACCTCTCTAATAAGGAGATCGAAACGGTCTTTGAGGTCGCGCAGGGGTTTTTGAAGGAACTCGCCGACGGTCACATCTCCTATCGGATCGGCCGCAGCACCGATATCGCCTCGAAATTCATCCTCGCTAGCCTTTTCTACGAGCCATCGACCCGTACCCGGCTGTCGTTCGAAAGCGCCATGCTGCGTCTCGGCGGCGCCAATATTACCAGCGCCGATCCGGCGGTCAGTTCCGCCGCAAAGGGCGAAAGCCTCGCCGACACGATACGAGTGATTTCGAACTACGCCGATATCGTCGTCATCCGCCATCCGCGCGACGGTGCGGTTCGGCTCGCCGCCGAATATGCGCAGATCCCGGTGATCAATGGCGGCGACGGCAGCCACGAGCATCCGACGCAGACGCTGTGCGACCTCTTCACGCTGCGATCGAAGAACAAGAGCTTGCGCAGTATGAAGATCGCCATTTCCGGCGATCTCAAGGGCAGCCGCACCATTCATTCCTTCGTCTACGCGCTGGCGCGCTTTGGCGCCACGATCGAGCCCCTCCCCGCGCCGGGAATGGAATTGCCGGCGCATGTCGATCGCCGGCTGCGTGATGAATTTCACAGCCGCATGGTATCGAAGGACACCGGACAAGGCGGCGCCATCGACGCGCTCTACGTCACCTCGGACCAGCCGCATCAGCTCTCGCTCTATGCCGAGCCGGAAATCGATTACGGCCTGGTAGTGCAGAAGAAGATCGACGCCGTCTATGTTACCCGCTTCCAAAAAGAGCGGTGGAGCGAGCAGGAGCGGCCCTACCCGCGGATCGACGCCAAGTTTCTCGGTGAACCCAAATATTCGGAAGCGACCGTCATGCATCCGCTGCCGCGGGTCAACGAGCTCGACGCCTCGCTCGATACCGACCGCCGCGCCATCTATTTCCAGCAGGCTGCCTACGGCGTCCCGGTGCGCATGGCGCTGATCTCGTTGCTCTTGCACCTGCACAAGAACAAATCACTGCACAAATTTCCGGGCGGCTTCGCCAAGCCCGAACATCCGGTCTATTGTCAGCCGATCGGCGCCGGACTGCACTGCGTCAACCAGAACTGCATCACCCGCGACCCTGCCGAAAGCCAATATGCGGCGAACAAATTTTACATCGTTGAAGAGCCGCACCGGCATGACATGCTATTGCGCTGCGTCTATTGCGAAAGCGACATCGAGGCGCCGGCGGAGACCACGACGGATTCATTGGTTGTCGCCGACACCGCCCGCAAGACGTTCACGCCCGGGCTCGCAACGCTGATCAAGGCGCCGGCGGAAAAACGCAAAGCTCTCGTGATCTACGGCAACGGGTCGGAAGCGGTGGCGGCGGGATTTGCGCCGCGCGAGACGAGCGCCGGCAGGGTGCGAACGGGATAGCCGGACACCGGCCCGTCGGCCCCCGCCACAACGAGCGGACATGCAGTCACCTGTGCTCCAATACGCCGCGGCGCTGATCTTCGGCTATCTGTGCGGCTCGATACCATTCGGCGTGCTTTTGACCCGCTTTGCTGGAGCGCCCGATTTGCGCACCGTCGGTTCGGGCAATATCGGCGCCACAAATGTGCTCCGCACCGGACGCAAGTTCCTAGCGGCAGCGACGCTCGCCGGTGACATTCTTAAAGGCACTGTTGCCGTTGCCGTAACCGGCTTTGTGTTCAGCCGCGAGCCTGCGCTTTACGCCGCGCTAGGCGCTTTCCTCGGACATTTGTTTCCGGTTTGGCTCGGATTTAAAGGCGGCAAAGGCGTCGCCACCTATATCGGCCTGTTGCTCGGCCTCGCGCTCTGGCTGGCGCTGATCGCATTCTGCCTGATCTGGATCGCGATTGCGGCAGCCTCGCGCTATTCCTCGCTCGCCGCGCTCGCGGCATCGGCGGCAACGCCTGCGGTGCTGTGGTGGAACGGTAATGTGCCGGAAGCGAAATTATTTCTGCTGCTCTCGGCACTT
>DATAYT010000294.1:0-7424 GCA_036272395.1 Xanthobacteraceae bacterium | reverse complement strand
TGCTTGTAGCGCGCCGCGATCGCCGCCGCTTTGGCCCGTTGCCGCGGGGTGGCCGCCGGGTCCACCATGACACCCAGCAAAAAGTCCACCGGACTTAACCCCCCACCTGCGCTCCCTTCGGCACCCGGCCTCACCTCCCGGGTTTCGAATTTCAGATCGCCGGTTTCACCGAGCCGGTCCCGCAGGTCGAGCGGATCGGGCCGCTTCCTCCGGGCGGGCTCTGGCCGGGCATGGACAAACGGGGCCGCCTGCGCCGCCATATCGATCCGCAGATCGAGCGGCACTTGCGGATCGCGCATCAATGCCAACATAAAATCAAGCGGTGAGCGATTAGGGTCGGCAGCGGCCGCGAGGAACACCACATTCTTTATGAGGGTCTTTTTGTTCGGCGTGCCACGCTGCCGGCCGCCGCGCCGTTCGCCAGGTTTAGATCCGCGAGGCATTTTTCTCGTTTGCTACTTTGCTATTTTTTGCGCGCGGCCGAAACAAGGGGAATTTACCAATCGTTAACCAATTATGCCCGGCCTGTTGCGCGTGTTTTCAAAATCCCCGCCGCGCATCTAGCCCATCAATGGTTACTACTTCGTTACTAATTTTTGCTATTTGATCTAAAGAATTGCGGCCGCCGTCTCATGCAACCGCATGGTGCGGGTCTGGAAACGAGGCGCCGCGCGGCCTACTCCGCCGGCTGCGGCAACCTCGCCCTCTCCACGCCATTGGCGAAGATCGCGATCGCGATCGCGGCGATGAGGAAGCCCATGGCGACAACTGCCGTAACACCGAGCACCAGACCAAAGCCGCCGCGGCCATAGAGAACCGCAATCATCGACACCGCTGCACCCGAAATCATGAAGGTGATGAAATAGCGCACGGCGTAGACGCGACTGCGCCACGCATCCGCGGTATAGCGCGCGATCAGCAGATCGTTGACGGTGATCTGGCCGTAGATCGCCGCCATTGTGAAGGCAAGCGCGATAAGCAGCGTCGCTCCACTGGCATAGGCTGACCAGACCACGCCGGTGAATTGCAGGATCGCAATCGCTGCAAACAATACGTGCGGCGGGAAGCGCTCGACGAGCCGCCCAACGGTGATCTGCGCGACCGCGCCGCACAAGAACACCGCCGTCGTCAGGCCGCCGACCAGCACCAACGGAATGCCGTCGCCGACCCGCTCGTCGACAATCTTCGGCAGCGCCACCGAGATCGTGTTGAACACCAAGCCGGCGCTGAGCGCGACAACGACAAAGAGGGCAAAAATGACAGCCGCAATCGTTGGCGACAGCAAAACATCGGGCGCGCGCGACCGGGCCGCGGCATGGCGCTGCTCCGGCGGACTAAGCCAGAAATAGACGATCCCCGTCGCGACGCAAATGAGGCCGGGCACGAGAAAAGCGCCGCGCCAAGAGAATGCGGCTGTCAGCGCGGCGGTGATGCCGGCCGCGAGCGAAACGCCCAGATTGCCGCAGACGCCGTTGAAGGCGAGCGTGCGGCCGCGTTCTTTGGCGTGCTCGATGATCATGGCGGTGCCGACCGGATGATAGATGGCGGCGAACACGCCGAGCGAGAACAGTGCAATTGCCAGGCTTGTCAAAGACGGCGCGAAAGCCGCCGCGACCAGCGATAGACCGCAGCCGATATAAAACGCCAGCATCAGATTGCGGCGGCTCCAACGGTCGCCGAGCCATCCGGCCGGCAGCGAGAACAAACCGAAGGCGACAAAGGAAGCCGTCGAAAGTGCGATCAGGCTCGCATAGGAGCGCCCGTAAATGGCCGCCAGTTCGATCACCACGGTTGGATAGATCAAGATCACGAAATGATCGAGCGCATGTGCCCAATTGAGAAATCCGACGACGAGCCGGCGCGAGGCCTCGGCGGAACGGGCGTTCGGCAGATCGACGTCGGTTGAGAAACTCATCGCAATTTCCCCGATCAATAACCCGAAGCTATAGCCCAGCCGGCGTTGTCTACCTACCCGCTTCTTGCAAGCCAGTTACCGCATTCACGGATCGCGGCGATGGCATGCTCAACTTTGCCGCAAGACCCGTAGTTGCGCGACGTCCATTCCGCGATAACACTGGCTCGATAGATTTGCCGATCATCAGCTTTACGTGAGGGACATCAATGCATGTATCAAGGTGTCGGGCCGTCCTGGCTTTGCTGGCGCTCCTTACCGGACTGACCGGCTTTCTGCCGGGCGCGCGGGCGGAAGACTATCCCAGCCGGCCGGTTCGGCTCATCACCGATTCGGCGCCCGGGAGCGCGATCGATGTTCCGGTGCGCCTCATCGCCGAAGGTTTGAGCCGGATCTGGGGCCAACAGGCGGTGGTCGTCAACCAACCGGGCGCCGGCGGTGCCATCGCGGCGCGCTCGGCCACAACGGCGGCGCCTGACGGCTATACGTTCGGCGTCATGGCGCTGTCGGCTTTTGTGGCGCTGCCCGGGACGGCCGACAACCTGCCGGTCGCGGTCCCGCGCGACACCATTCCGGTCGGCTACCTTGGCGGCGCGCCGATGCTTATCGGAGCTGCGCCCTGGCTCGGGGTAAAAACGCTGCCGGATTTGATCGCGCTGGCGAAACAAAAGCCCGGCGAGTTGTCTTACGGCGGCAATGGCATTGGCCGCCTGACGCATCTCACCGGCGAACTTCTGCAACGGCAAGCGAATATCAAATTATTGATGGTGCCTTATACCGGCGGCACCCCGCAGATTATCAACGACATGATGGGTAAACGCGTCGGCCTGGTTTTCGAGGCTTATTCCGGCCTTGCCGGCGCGATCGATGCCGGCAATGTCGTGCCGCTTGCGGTCGCCTCGGCCAACAGGATGACTTCCACGCCAAATCTGGCGACCGTGGCTGAAACGCTGCCCGGTTTCGAATCGGTCGGCTGGCAGACCTTGCTTGCACCGGCGGGAACACCGGACGCGCTGATAAAAAAGGTGAATGCCGACGTCATCAAAGCAATGCGGGATGATCCCGAGATTCACAAACGCCTGGTCGACCTCGGTCGCGATGACCGCACGATGTCGCCGGCCGAACTGTTGACGTTCATTCGCGGCGAGCAAACAAAGTGGGCGCCTATCGTGCAAGAGATTGCCGCACGGACGCAAAATAAGTAACTACGTTTTTTCCAACTCCGCTTTGAGCGCTTCGAGCGCCTGCGGTGTGTCGATATCGGTCAGCGCCGCGGCGCCCGATACCGGCACTTCGACGACCGCTTCACCGTAGCGCCCAATCAGATGGCGCGCGCCGACGTCGCCTTCGACGGCCATGAGATCGGGGAAAAAGCGGCGCGACCAGACCACCGGGTTGCCGCGCTTGCCCTCGATCGTGGGCACCGCCACCAGCGCGCCTTTGTCCGGATCGATCGCGCCGATGAGGCGGTTGATCAGAGCTGCGTCCACCTGCGGCATGTCGCCGAGACAGATGACGACGCCGTCGACCTCCACCGGCAAGGCGGCGATCCCGGCTTTCAGCGAGCCGCCGAGCCCTTCGGCGTAGTTCGGATTGTGCACGAAGATAACCGGCAGGCCGGCGAGCGCCGCCTCGACCCGCTCGCGCTGGTGTCCGGTCACCACCAGCGCTGGACGCGCCTGCGACGCCAGCGCCGCTTCCACGACCATGCGCAGGAGCGGCCGGCCAGCGATTTCGGCAAGAAGCTTGTTCGGTCCGCCCATGCGGCTTGAGCGTCCGGCGGCGAGGACGACTGCCGCGATCGAACGGCCGGTCTGTAGCGGCTCTTCACGCGGCTGCGGACGCGTCACAATTTCCATCAACAAGCCGCCGACCCCAAGCCCGGTGATGTCTTGGCGCTGCACCGGCAATCGGGCGAGGAGCCGCATCAACACCCAATCGAAGCCGTTCTCTTTGGGGCTGCGCGCGCATCCCGGAGCGCCGAGTACAGCCCTTTCGCCGGCGCTGCCGATCATCAAGAGATTGCCCGGATCGACCGGCATGCCGAAATGCTCGACGCGGCCGCCGATTGCTACCAACGCGGCGGGGATGACGTCGCGGCGGTCGGCGATCGCCGAAGCGCCGAACACGATGGCCAATTCCGCGCCGGCTTTGAGCACCTCGTCGATGGCGCGAGCGACCGCATCGCGCTCATGCGACACCCGTCGTTCGGCGACAATTGCGGCGCCGGCCGGCGCCAGCCGCTCGGCGGTGATTTTCAGGGTCTTGTCGATCACCTTGTCGGCAAGCCCGGGCAACAGCGTGGACACCACACCGACCTTGCGGACGCGGTACGGAGCGACCCGCAGCAACGGCCTGGTCACGCCCGCCAGCACCGCATCGCGAGCCGGACCGCCGACCGCAAATGGAATGATTTTGACGGTCGCGATCATCTCGCCGGCAACCACCGGCTTATAGGCCGGTAGCGTCGCGAGCGTGATCGCCTCATCGACCCGATTAAGACGGTCGATCGCATCGTTATCGACAACAAGAATACCGGCGGTGTGCGCGAACAGATTGGCGCGGCCCGTAAAGGCGCGTTCGACATGGACACCCTCGCCGGCAACGGCTTTGGCGATCTCGGCGGCGGCGACGTCCTCGGAAACGTCGCCCGGTTCCAGCCGCGCGACCACGACCTCGGTGATGCTGGCAGCCTCCAAAGCGGCGACCTCGGCCGGGCCGATCGGCGTGCCTTTTTTGAGCACGAGTCCGTCTTGGCGAATCGTGTGCACGGCGGTCGCGCCGAGCGCTTCCTTGACCGGCACCGCGCCGAATTTCATGACGCCGCCGTCGCGGGCGCGGCGACCCGTTGACCCGAGGGTTGGTCGGTCTCGGCCGCTGCATGCAGCCGTTCGGTGATTTGCCCCATGATCGCAACCGCGATTTCCGCCGGCGAAACCGCTCCGATATCGAGCCCGATCGGCGCATGGATGCGCGCGACATCCGTTTCGCTTAAGCCCTGCGCCTTGAGCCGCTCGACGCGGCGGGCGTGGGTTTTTCGCGAGCCCAAGGCGCCGATATAAAAACAATCGCGCGAGAGCGCGTGGCGGAGCGCCGGATCGTCGATCTTGGGGTCGTGCGTGAGCGCCACAAACGCGGTGTAGCGGTCGACGTTCAGTTGCGGCAGTGCTTTATCCGGCCATTCGGCAATGACTTTCACTTCCGGAAAACGCTCCACGGATGCAAAAGCCGTGCGCGGATCGACGATGGTGACATCGTAACCGAGCAGCTTGCCGATCGGCGCCAAGGCCTGGCTGATATGGACCGCGCCGGTAATCACAAGCTGCGGCGCCGGCACATAAACGGTGAGAAAGACGCGACCTTCCGCGGTTTCGGCCATGCCGCTTTTTCCGGTGCGCAAATGCTCGGTTAGAGCCGGGCGCAACGGATCCTTGCCGATCTCGGCGGCTTTGACGAAGCGCTGCTTGCCGCTCTCGACATTGGTGATGACGATCGCGGCGCGGCGCGCGGCGCGTTCGGTGTTCAATGCGGTGAGAATATCGAGCTTCATCTAGCGATGCGTCTCTCTACTATCTTCCGACCTCTGTTCGTCACCCTGAGGTGCGAGCGAAGCGAGCCTCGAAGGGTGACAATCCAGCCGTTCATCCTTCGAGGGCCGCTTCGCGGCCACCTCAGGATGACGGATAATTACTCCACCTTCTCCACGAACACCCGGATCGTGCCGCCGCACGACAGGCCGACCTGCCAGGCGGTTTCGTCGGTAACGCCGAATTCCAGCATTTTCGGTTTGCCGCTTTCAATCACATCAAGCGCCTCGGTAACGACCGCGCCTTCCACACAGCCGCCTGATACCGAGCCAAGGAAATTGCCCTCACTGTCGATGACGAGATTGGAGCCGACCGGACGCGGCGCCGAACCCCAGGTCTCGACGACCGTGGCGAGCGCCACTTCGCGGCCGCCTCTGCGCCAGTCCTCGGCGGCTTTGAGGATGTCGGTATCGGTCGACAACATCGGAGCTCTCCTTGATCTGCGAATAGCGAAATGGCGAGTAGCGAACGAATATAAAATAGGTGTTACTTTCGTTATTAGCTACTCACTGCTCCCTGTTCGTTTTCCTTCATTCGCCATTCGCGCGTTTCTCACGCCACTTTGCGGAGCCAGCCTTTCGGATCGGCTGAGCTGTCGCCGCCCCGTGCCAGCGCGGCGACCAGGCCCGTCATCGATTCCAGATTGTGAATGGGACGCATTTCGTCGACATGCGGCAACATGGCCTTGATACCGCGGGCCCGCGCCTCGAAGCCCTCGAAGCGCAGGAGCGGATTGAGCCAGATCAGCCGCCGGCATGACCGATGCAGCCGGTCCATTTCAAAAGCGAGCGTCTCGTCGGCATCGCGCTCGAGGCCGTCGGTAATGAGGAGCACGACCGCGCCCTGCGCCAGCACCCGGCGCGCCCACAGTTTGTTGAATGCGCGCAGCGATGAAGCAATGCGTGTGCCGCCGGACCAATCAGGCACTGCCGCCGAACAGGCGGCGAGCGCGTCGTCGGGATCGCGCTCGCGCAGCGCGCGCGTCACATTGGTGAGCCGCGTGCCGAATAAAAATGTGCTCACCCGTTTTTGCGCGTCCGTCAGCGCGTGGAGGAAATGCAGGAAGATCCGGCTGTATTGGCTCATCGAGCCGGAAATATCGAGGAGCGCCACGAGCGGCGGCGGCCGCGTTTTTGGACCGATGAAGCGCAGATCGATGAAGTCGCCGCCGCCCTTCATGCTGGCGCGCAAGGTGCGGCGAATATCGATCAGATGGCCGTGCAGATGCGGTGTTAGACGCCGCGTGCGCAGCTCCGCGAGCGGCAGGACGAGACGTTTCATCGCATCCTTGGCCGCGGCGATCTCGGCCGCTGTCATCTGCGCGAAATCTTTCCGTTGCAGCACCTCGCGGTCGGACACCGTCATGCGCGTGTCGAGTTCGACTTCGCGCTCTTTCTTCAGCTTGTCGTCGAGACCGGCGAACAAAGCCTCATGCACGCGAGTCGCACCGGCCTGCGGAGCCTGCGGCGCCGCCGGCGCTTGCGGCAGCATCATCGCCAGAAGCTGATCGATGTAACCGCGCCGGCGGAAAAAAATGCGGAACGCCTGGTCGAACAGAATCGAATGTTCGTGGCGCTTAACGAATACGGCATGGAGCGTCCAATAAAAATCCTCGCGCGTGCCGACGCCCGCCACTTTCAAAGCTTCGAGCGCGTCGAGCACGGCGCCGGGTCCGACAGGGATTCCGGCAGCGCGCAGCGCGCGGGCGAAATAGACGATATTCTCGGCGAGGCGGCCGGTTGCTTCTTGTGAAGCTGGTCTCTCTTCCATCGTCATTGCCGGGCTTGACCCGGCAATCCATGGAGCCGCAACGCTGCATGGATGCCCGGGTCAAGCCCAGGCATGACGATTGCAAAAAATCGGCTGAACCCGACTGGCATGCGTTTCACTCCGCCGCCCTTAGCTCCGACTTCACCTGATCGAGC
>DATAYT010000293.1:0-3532 GCA_036272395.1 Xanthobacteraceae bacterium | reverse complement strand
CGATCCGTTACCCCTGGATGATGGTCTTTAGCTAAGTTGGTGAGCCCGCAGGGATTTGAACCCTGGACCCCGTGATTAAAAGTCACGTGCTCTACCGACTGAGCTACGGGCTCCACGCGGGATCCATTACTGAAAAGGCCCAGCATTTTCCAGCCTTTTCGATGATTGCCTATATAAGCACCCGCGCGCTTTTTTCTGCGGGCTTTGCTAGATTGGGGCCTTGCTCCCCCGGAAACACCGTCGGAAATAGGAAACGCCAATGCCGATCGTCAACCGCGTCGCCGACCTGCACAACGAGATCAAGGAATGGCGGCGGGATTTCCATGCCCATCCGGAACTGCGCTACGACGTGCACCGCACCGCCGGGTCTGTCGCCGAAAAGCTCAAGAGTTTCGGTTGCGACGAAGTCGTTCCGGGCATCGGGCGCACCGGCGTGGTGGGCGTCATTCGCGGCCGCAAAAGCGGTAGCAAGGTGATCGGGCTGCGCGCCGATATGGACGCGCTGCCGCTCGAGGAAGAAACCGGCTTGCCTTACAAATCGACCGTTCCCGGCAAAATGCATGCCTGCGGTCATGATGGGCACACGGCGATGCTGCTCGGTGCCGCCAAATATCTCGCCGAGACGCGCAATTTCGCCGGCACCGCGGTCGTCATCTTCCAGCCGGCGGAGGAGGGCGGCGCCGGCGCGCTCGCCATGGTCAAGGACGGGCTGATCTCGCGTTTCGGCATCCAGGAAGTCTACGGCATGCACAATTATCCCGGCCTGCCGATCGGCCAGTTCGCGATCCGGCCGGGCGCGATGATGGCGGCGGCCGACCACCTGCAAATCGAGATCGAGGGCAAAGGCGGGCACGCGGCACGGCCGCATCTTTCCATCGACACGATCCTGGTCGGCGCGCAGATGATCAACCAGCTGCAATCCATCGTGGCGCGCAATGTCGATCCGCTTGAGGCCGCGGTGGTCTCGGTCTGTATGTTCCAGGCCGGCCACACCGACAATGTCATTCCCCAGCACGCGGTGTTGCGCGGCACCGCGCGCAGCCTCACCCCGGAAGTGCGCGAGCTGTTGCATCAGCGTATCGGCGAGGTGGTCGAAGGCACCGCTCGCCTGTACGGCGCCACGGCGAAGGTCACCTACACCAACGGTTATCCCGTCGTCGTCAATCACGAGCGCCAGACCGCCTTTGCCGCCGATGTCGCGCGCGAAATCGCCGGGAGGGACAAAGTCGATATCGACGTGCCGCCGGTCATGGGCGCGGAGGATTTCGCCTTCATGCTGGCCGAGCGGCCGGGCGCATTCATCTTTGTCGGCAATGGCGACAGCGCGGGCCTGCATCATCCGGCTTATGATTTTAACGACGAGACGATCCCGGTCGGCACCTCGTATTGGGTGCGGCTGTCAGAGACCGCGCTCGCAGGGTGAGGTTTTCGCTCATTCCCGCGAAAGCGGGAATCCAGAAAATCTGTTTTTATGAAACTACTGGGTCCCCGCTTTCGCCCGGACGAGCGCGTGATTGCAGCGGCCCTACTGCACCGGCTCGGCGGTGTCGGCCGGCAGCTTCGGCGGATCGGCGATGACCTCGCTGATGGCGCGGCGCTGCGGCAGGAGTGTAACCGCCTTGGCGGTGAGCTTGGCCGGGATCGCGGCGATCTTGGCCTCGAGCTCGCGCCAATAGACGAAGCTGTTGAAGCGGGTGTCCTCAATCACGGCGAGCGCGACCGCGGCGACGAAGGGCAGGCTTTGCACCACCAGGACCCAGGCGAAAATATTGATTTCGCGGACCTGCTTGTAATTGGTGGCGACGAGGGTGATGGCGCCAGTAATCAGCAAGGCGCCGATCACCGCTTCCCAGAAAGCTGCGAAGTCCGGACCTTTGCGCGACGCGCCGCCCTTGGCGGTGCGCAGGAACGGGATCCGCTCGAGGATCACGCCCATCCCGACGGCGCGCGCCACTGTCCATTGCAGCGCCATGGCGGCGGCGACCGCGCCAACCATGCGCCTAGGCGAGGCGCGCACGCGCAGCCGGTACAAAGTGGCGAAGTGCGCGAACGAAACGGCAAAGGCGGCGATGATCGGAATGGTCAAGATACGGTCCGGCACCGCAATATTGGCGAAGGCGACAACGGGCACCCAGACGATGTTGAGCAGCGCCACGACGACCCCGATCGCGTCCGCGCCGAGCCAGTTGAGCCAGCCGATGGCATATTCGCGTTTTTGCTCGCGCGTGAGCCCGTCGGCCCAGGGCAACAAAGCGCGCCAATGCTTGCGCACCAGTTGCGATCCGCCGAATGCCCAGCGGTGGCGCTGCCGCTTATAGGACTCGAACGTGTCGGGCAAAAGCCCGTGGCCGTAGCGGCGATTGGTGTAATGGGCGAGCCAGCCGTGTTCGAGGATCGCTAGGCCGAGATCGGTATCTTCGACAATGGTGTCGCTCGACCAGCCGCCGACGTGCTCGATCGCCGCGCGGCGAATGAGGCACATCGTGCCGTGCATGATGACGCCGTTGAACTCGTTTCGCTGCACCATGCCGATATCGAAGAAGCCCGCATATTCCGCGTTCATGGCGGAGTGCAACGGGGTGTGATCGCCGTCGCGATGATCCTGCGGCGACTGCACGAAGCCAACGCGATTGTCGGCGAATAGCGGCACCAGATTGGTCAGCCAGTCGGCGCTCACGACGTAGTCGGCATCGATGATGCCGATGATCTGCGCATCGGGAGCGGTGTGCGAGAGCGCCAGCCGCAGCGCGCCGGCCTTGTAACCGGTAAGCTGATCGGCGCGGACGAATTTGAAGCGCTCGCCGAGCGTGAGGCAATGCTCCTCGATCGGACGCCACAGCACCGGGTCGGGCGTGTTGTTGACGACGACCACGCATTCGAGATTCGGGTAATCGAGCCGCGCCACCGCGTCGAGGCTGGCTTTGAGCATATCCGGCGGCTCGCAACAGGCCGGAACGTGGATCGAAACTTTCGGCGCAAACGGCTCCGGCACCAGCGGTGGCGCATTGGCGAGGCGCCGCGGCGCGCGGCCAAACGCGATTACCGCGATCTCCTCAAGCCGCGCCAGCGCGATCGCCACGAGCGGCAGGAGCAGCACGATGCCAAATCCCAGCGCGAAAGCGGCGCCCGGCACAAAGTAGTGGCCTTTCCAGAACGCGACCATGGCGGCGAACCAGGCGCCGACGGCATTGGCGGAGGCCGCCAGCATAAGGGCCTGGGTGGCGCTGGCGCCGGCGAGCGCCAGGATCGGCAGCGACAGCAGCACGCCAAACAAGACCGCTAGCCCGGCGCGCTTAAGATAATCCGGATCGGTGATCGGGCCGGTCCAGGCGAATTTGGCCTGACGCGAGGCGTCGAACAGTCCCCAATAGGGACCGACGCCGCCTTCCATGGTCTTCCACGGCTGGTCGATGGCTTCGACGACGTTGTAGTCGATGCCATAGGCCTCGGCGCGGGTGACGAAATCGCGCAGAACCTGGGCTTGCTCCATGCGGCCGGGTTCGGCGTCGTGGAAATTGTAGCCGGCGCTGGG
>DATAYT010000292.1:0-5150 GCA_036272395.1 Xanthobacteraceae bacterium | reverse complement strand
AGCGGATAGACGCCTTGGCAGTGCGTCCACACGGTCAGGCGGCCGTCGCGATAAAGCGCCAGTGCACACGAGGGCGCGATCGAAGCGTGCGCGAGATGGCCGCGCGTATAAGTCGCTTCGTAGCTTTGCAGCCCGCGTGCGGAGTCCGATTCCGGCGCGCCGATGACGCGATCGACACTGGGGCGTTGCAAGAGCCAATTCGCATCCTGTTGCAAGGCGCTCGGCTGCTCGACGCCGCGCCAACGGGCGTGGTCGGCCGCCGCGCTCGCAGCGGCTTCCAACGGCTGTTTCATCGTCACCGATGATCGCCAGAAAATTGCCCTCGCGCACGAAGCTGATCGGACCGCGCGCGGCGCGCCGGACTGCCGCCTCGTCGATAGCGTCGAGCGTGGCACCGCGATTGGGCTGACGCACGACCCGCGCATGCGTCATGCCGTCAAGCGCCATGTCATGGACGAAAGTCGCTTTGCCGAAGAGCTTCGCCGGCAAATCGATGCGCGCGGCGTTGCGGCCGACGATCGTATAATCCGCGACCGGTTTACGCGGCGCACTTCCGGTCGCCTCGCGCGCCAGGCTTACGGATTGCGCGAGCGACCAATAATCAAGCTGCGTGGGCGTGCCGTTGCGTGGCCGTCCTGTACCGAGAATTCCGCCGCGGCGCAGCCAAGGCGCCGCGCGGCCTCTTCGAGCAACAACGCGCGCACTTCGGCGCAAGCCGCGCGCAGCGCGATGCCGCCCGCCTGCATCGATTGGCTTCCGGCGGTATAGCCCTCATTCGGCGTCTCGTCGGTGTCGCCCGAGCGGATGGTTATGCGCTCAAACGCGACATCGAGTTCTTCGGCGGCGATCTGCGTCATCGCGGTGAGCACGCCCTGGCCGAGTTCGACGCGTCCGGTCGCAAGCTCGACCCTGCCCGGCGTGGCGAAGTTCAGCCATCGATCGAGACGGGGATTGTCGGCGAGCACGCTTGGCAGCGCGTTTGACAGGGTCATGCGCGGGCGCCTTTGCGCAAACGGGCCGCCGCTTTTTCGACGGCGCGCAAAATCCGGTTATGCGTACCGCAGCGGCACAGATTGTCATCCAGCGCGCGGGCGATTTCCGCCCGTGACGGCGATGGATTGCGGTCAAGCAGCGCCTTGGCCGAGATCAGAATGCCGCTGAGGCAATATCCGCATTGTCCCGCTTGCTCCTCGAGAAAGGCTTGCTGCAGCGGATGCGGCTTTTCCGGCGTGCCAAGGCCTTCGACCGTCGTTACGCTGCGGCCGGCGAGGCTCGCGATCGCGCGCCCGCAGGATTTCACCGGTTTGCCGTCGATCAAGACGATGCAGCAGCCGCATTGTTCAAGACCGCAGCCGAAGCGCGTGCCGGTCAGCCGCAACTGATTGCGCAGCACATCGAGCAAAGGCGTGTCGTCATGCGGCGCAGTGACGTTGACTGCACGGCCGTTTAGGGTGAAGGCGACGGTTTGTGGCATCGGCCTGTGCGCGCGCGCCGGTCAGGAGAATGTGAAAGCGTCGTGGTAGGCGCCTTGCACGCTGCCGCCGGGAAGCGGACCGCCACCCGGGACATGCACCATGTTGCCGATCACCGCGGCGGTGGCGCCGTGCAGGCCATGGCGCGGGATCGGCATCGGCGTGAGCGCCTCCCAGGTATCGGTCTTCGGGTCATAGGCTTCATTGGTGCCGAACACGCGGCCGGTGGCTTCGCCACCGAACACCACGATTTTGGCGTTGATATAGACGGCGGAGACGCCGCTGCGCGGCGTCGGCAGCGGCGCGCGGAAGGTCCAGCCATCGGTTTTGGGATCGTAGACGGCGTTCAAGCCGGTGTTGAAGTCATACGAATCCATGCGGCCGGCGATGGCGTGGATTTTCCCGTCGACCACGGCGACGCCCATGTGATCGCGCTGACCGACAAATGGCTGCGTCCCGGTCGAGCCGCGCATGCCGCCGAGGATCGTGAATTTGTCGGTCGCCGGATCGTAGATCTCGTGCCATTCGACCGAGCGCACGTCGCGGCCGCCAAGCAAATGAATCTTGCCGTCGAGCACGATCGCGGAAATGGCGCCGCGCGGCCGCGCCAGGCCGGCAATCGGTTGCCAGGAATCGCTACCGCCGTCGTAGACGAAGCATTTGGAATGCGGGCAGCGATTCTGCTCGATGAAGCCGCCGAAGGTATAGACCTTCGGGCCGATCGATACGCCGGCGACGTGATTGCACGGCAGCGGAAAGGCCGCTTTCTGCGACCAGCTTTTGGACTTCGTATCGTAGACCTGGTGAAAGCCGCCATCGACGCGGTGGCGTGCATAGCCGGCGATCACATGAATTTTGCCCATGCATTCGATCACCGCGTGCTCGCCGACCGGAATCGGCAAGCGCGGCTGCTCGACCCAGCGCCCTGGATTGGCCGCGGCCGGAGCAATGCTGGTCATGTAACGCTGCTTCTCGACCGTCGACGGAATGCTGGTGATGTTGCGATCGAACAGGCCGGCGAACAGCGGATCGCTTGTCGTGGCCTCCGGTGCGGCTACCAATGTCATTGTTTCCTCCCCGGGGTTGCTGTTGCTGTGGTTAGGCGCGGCTCAGACGGCGTAGGACGAAACCGAATCGCGTAAGAGCTGGCGCGTCAGTTCGACGCCCTCGCGCGCCACGTCGTAGGGCGAGCGCTCCCATTGCGCCGGGTTGGGCGCCTCGTAGCTGAGATAACCGGTGTAGCCCTTTTCCGACAGCAAGCCGAGCACCTCGCGCCACTGCACCATGCCTTTACCGGGCGGCAGGCGATCGGTCGGTCGCGCGATGCCGGTCACCGGTTGGGGCGAAACATCGCTATACTGGAAACAAAAGATTTGCTCGGCCGGCACGCTCTCGAAGCCGCGTCCGCCGGCGCCGCTGCGGGCAAAATGATAAGTGTCGATCAGGTAGCCGCAATTTGCCATGCCAGCCCGCTCGATCAGTTCTCGCAGCACCGCAAGCTTGTTGAGAACGGGATGCTGCGAATTGAATTCGATGGCGAGCCGCAGCCCGTATTCGCCGGCAATCGCGCCGGCATGGCGCAAATGGCCGATTGCATCCGAAATCGAGCCAGCGATCGGCCCTGGCGCGCTCATCAGCATGTCGCAGCCGAGCGCTACCGCATTTTCGCAGGAATCCCGGAACACCGTGAACAGCCGCCTGCTTTCATCGCCCTCGGCAAACAGCCACCCATATTCGACGCCGAGCAGGCCGACCGGAATGCCACTATTGTGGATCAGGTCGAGCACCTGCTGATTGCTCATTCCGGCATCAAAACACCGCTTGAAATCGGTGCGGCGCAGCTCGACTGCGTCAAAGCCGGCACTGCGCGCCGCGTCGAGCGCGGTCGCAAGCGGCGTGGTGTCGATCGTCCACATATGCAAAGCGAGACGCCCGAATTTTTTCGTCATTGCTTACGTGCCCCGTTAGCGTTGAAGGCTTGAGCGTTAAATGCCCGAGCGTTAAAGGCCTGCCGGCCCGCAGGACCTCAAGGCGAGCACCCCATTAGTGCCGCTTTGTGCCGGTAGATCAAGCCAAGCGTCGCAAGCACATAATAATGTATCGCAACGATGTATCGCGCCTGCGCTTGCTGGCTTTCCGATGCAGCTTTAAGCTTGTTGCGTCAAGTATCCGTGCGGAATACGCATTTGAGCATGTTGAGCAAAACAGAATTAAAAGCGTTCAACGCAGTCACGATCTCAGCCGCTCTCGGCTGTTTCATTGCACTCGCAAACGCGCCCGCGGCCCAAGCACAATCGGCCGATCTGGTTTTGTGCGATCGTATTGCCGCCGATCCGGCCGATCCGGACAAACCGGCCGATGTCAAAGGTGTCGCCGAAATCGCTGCATCGGACGTCGCAACCGCGATCAAATTCTGCAAGCGCGCGTCGCCGGCATCGCGCCGGGCGCTTTATGAACTCGGCCGCGCCTATGCGGCCAACCGGCAGATGACGGAAGCAATAAGCGCCTATCGCAAAGCGGCCGACAAAGGCAGTAGCGCCGCCATGGTCGAACTGGGATCGCTGCTGGCGAACGGCTCGGCTGGCCCGAAGGACGAAACCGAGGCGCGGACTTTGTTTGCGCGCGCCGCACAGGCGGGGAATGCGCGCGGCGCCGCCAATCTCGCGGCGCTTTCGGCGGATGGCGGCGGATCGTCCGATCCGGTCGAGGCAAGGGCGATGCTGGCGAAAGCCGCCGAGACCAACTCGGCCGAGGCGCAGTTTCAGCTCGGTCTGATGATGGCGAACGGAGTGGGCGGCCCGAAAGACGATGTCGCCGCGCGCGGCCTATTCGAAAAAGCGGCGGCCCAGGGCCATGCCGGCGCGCTGGATTGGATGGGCAGTTTCGCCGAAAGCGGACGCGGCGGCCCGGAGGACCGCGACGCCGCGAAAAGTTACTACGAGAAAGCCGCGGCGCTCGGCAATGACGACGCCAAGGCGGCGCTTGAGCGACTCAAATGCCCGATTGTGATGAAAACCAAACGCGGTGAAGTCTGGACCCATCTGTGTTTCTAGCCCCAGCCGCTTCGGGCACGCGCTCACCTGAATCCGCCGATCGCTGAAAGGAAATCCTGATGTCTTCTGGCCGCCAGCTTCATCTCGGCGCCTTCATGCGGCCGGCCAGCATTCATACCGGCGCTTGGCGATATCCCGGGGCGTGGCCGGATATGAATTTCAACTTCGCGCACATCAAGGAATCGATCCAAAAACTGGAACACGCGAAATTCGACGCCTTTTTCATGGCCGACCACATGGCAGTGCTGAATATGCCGATGGACGCGCTCAAAAGAAGTCATACCGCGACGTCGTTCGAGCCGTTCACGCTGCTCTCGGCACTTTCGCAAGTGACCGAGCGTATCGGTCTTGTCGCCACCGGCTCGACCACCTTCGACGCGCCCTATCACATAGCGCGGCGCTTCGCCTCGCTCGATCACTTGAGCAACGGCCGCGCCGGCTGGAACATCGTCACGACCTCGAATCCGGATGCGGCGCTTAATTTGCTCGAGGAGCATATGGAGCACGGCGAGCGCTATCGCCGCGCGCGCGAATTCTATGACGTGGTGACCGGATTATGGGACAGCTGGGCCGATGATGCATTTGTCCGCGACGTCGAAGACGGCATTTTCTTCGATCCGGCAAA
>DATAYT010000291.1:0-6434 GCA_036272395.1 Xanthobacteraceae bacterium | reverse complement strand
GATCGGGATAGGCTTCGCGAATGATTTCGCCGACGCCGACGATCTGCTTCTCCTCGCCGGTGTGATAGAAGAAAAACTTCTCGCCTTTTTTCATCTCCTTGAGATTGCGGCGCGCGATGAAGTTGCGCACGCCGCTCCACGGCTCGCCTTTGCCGCCGCGCTTGATCTGATCGTCCCAGGAAAATTCTTCCGGCTCGGTTTTCATCAGCCAATAGGCCATATGTCGCTCCGACTCTCGTATTGGCGCCAGCTACGCCTCGGCCCTGAATGGCCTGGTCAACAGCGATTCGATCGCGGTATCGACGGTCATTTTCTCGCTTAGCAAAGCAGCGACCGCGGCCGAAATCGGCATATCGACCGCGCGATCGCGCGCCATTTCAAGCAGCACCGGCGCCGTGAACACGCCCTCGGCGAGCCCGGCATGAATCGAATCCGGCCGCTCGCCGCGGCCAAGCTTGATGCCGAAGGTGAAATTGCGCGATTGCGGGCTCGAGCAGGTCAATAGGAGGTCGCCCAAGCCGGACAGGCCCATCATGGTCTCCGGCTTTGCGCCGTAAGCTTTGCCAAAGCGCACCAGCTCGGCAAAGCCGCGCGTGGTCAGCGCCGCGAGCGCGCTGGCGCCAAGCCCGCGTCCCGTGACCACGCCCGCAGCGATCGCCAGCACGTTTTTCGCCGCGCCGCCGATCTCGACGCCACGGACATCGCTCGAATGATAGGGGCGGAACGTGGCCGAGCCGACCGCCTGCGCCAGCGCGCCGGCGAGCGCGCCATCGGCTGCCGCGAGCGTGACAGCCGTGGGCATACCGCGCGCCACATCAGCGGCAAAGCTTGGGCCGGATAAAATCGCCGGGCTCGCTTTCGGCGCGCATTCGGCGATGACTTCGGTCATAAATTTCTTGCTGCCGCGTTCGATGCCTTTGGCGCAGGCAATCACCGGCGTGCGCTGCGCCAGGTGCGGCGATAACGCCTGCGTCACCGCGCGCACGGCTTGCGCCGGCACCACCAGCAGGATTGCTTCGGCACGCGCCGGCTCGGCGAGATCGCCGGCAAGGACGATGCGCTCGTCGAGCGCGATGCCAGGCAGAAACACACTCTCGCGCTTTTTCATGAGCCGTTCGGCATTGGCGGCGTCGTGCTCCCACAGCGTCACGCTTCGTCCGGCACGCGCGCAGGTCAATGCCAAAGCCGTTCCCCAGGCGCCGCCACCAAGGACTGCAATATGATTCAACGCCATGCTTTTCCGAAAGCGATTGCCGCCCGGCTGCGTGCCGGGCACCGCGCGTTCAAGGCGAGGCAAAGAGTAAAGCCATTAATGGCCGGAACAAGCCCAACCGCGGCAAGCGCAATCTGCGGTGTCTGCAATTTAGAGCGATTCGCCGCGCAGCAATTTGGGGACCTCGCCGACGAGCCCGGCCGCCTCGCGAATGAATAGCCGCTTGAGCGCGGGAAGCCGATCGACGAGACCAAGACCGACATCGCGGACAAGCCGCAAAACGTCCGAACGATTGGAGAACAGCCGGTTGAGGCCGTCGGTGGCAACGCCCATCGCCATTGTGTCAAAGCGCCGCCAGCGCTGATAGCGTTCGAGCACATCCAGCGCTCCCGGATCGAGCCCGAGACGCGCCGCATCGACAATGACCTCGGCGAGCGCGGCGACGTCCTTTAATCCCATATTGAGGCCTTGGCCGGCGATCGGATGAATTAGATGCGCGGCGTCGCCTACGAGCGCAATGCGCTCGGCGATAAAGGAGCGGGCGACAAAAAAGCCCAGCGGATGGACGCGCCGCTTGCCGATCACTTTGATCTCGCCGAGATGCAGCTTGAACCGTTGTTCGAGTTCGGCATCGAATTCCGCCTCCGGCAAGCTCATGATGCGCTCGGCATCGGCCGTTGTTTCGGTCCACACGATCGAGGAGCGGTTTCCCTTCAGCGGCAAAATCGCGAATGGGCCGGCGGGTAGAAAATGCTCCTCGGCGCGCCCGCGGTGATCGCGCGTGTGCGCCACATTTACGACGATGGCCGACTGGCCGTAGCTCCAGCCGTGGGTCGCGATTCCCGCTTTGCCGCGGATGGTTGACCGCGCGCCATCGGCAGCGACGAGAAGACGCGCGTTCAGCGCCTGCGCATCACTCAACCGCGCATTAATGCAGCGATCTGCCGATGATTTATCGTCGCCTGGGGCGGCAAGGGTGAAATCCGTGACCGCCGCGGATCGCAGATCGATGCCAAGCTCGCGCGCCTTGGCCGTGAGCACGTCAACAAGAATTCTGTTCTCGATCATGTGAGCGAAGGGTTCGTCCGGCTCGACCTCGCCGGCGAAAGTGAGAAAGATCGGCCGTACCGCATCGCCAAGCCGGCTGTCGGTCACCGTCATGTCGAGAATCGGTTGGGCGTCGGCGGCGACGCGCTGCCAAACGCCAAGCGTCTCGAACAGCCGACGCACCGAGGCAACGATCGCGGAGGCCCGTTCGTCATCGGCGGCCACAGCAGCGCGGCCGAGGCCTGGGTCGGCGACTGGCGCCGCAAAGCGCTCGCCGAGCGCCTGGCGCAAAGCGATGGCAAGCGTGAGCCCGGCGAAGCCGCCGCCGGCAATCAGAACGTCGAGATCAGAACGCGGCATGATCGAGCGCTTCGCAGAAATTGCCGCAAAACCACGGGAGAACGGCATGCGGCTCCCATTACCAATTCCAGTCTAACAGATTTGCTCCGCGGCGATCGTTAATGACGCACTTGACCAGACGGCCGATCCCGTATGCAACCAAGACTCACCTTCGCGCCTCGCCGCTGCCCAGATTTCGAAGCCGCAAAACTAGCCGCCGGAGACACCATGGCTTCCGCCGTTCAGGATTTGATCGGGACCCTCGACCTCGAGCCGCTCGAAGTGAACCTGTTTCGCGGCCGCTCCCCGCAATCGAGCTGGCAACGCGTGTTCGGGGGGCAGGTGCTTGGCCAGGCGCTGGTGGCGGCGTGCCGTACGGTCCACGACGTCGCGGCGCGACCGCCGCATTCACTGCACGCCTATTTCCTGATCGGCGGCGATCCGAAAGTGCCCATCATCTATGAAGTCGACCGCATTCGCGACGGGCGGAGCTTCACCACGCGGCGCGTGGTCGCGATCCAACACGGCCACGCCATCTTTTCGATGTCGGTGTCGTTTCACGTCGAGGAGGGCGATCTGTCGCATCAATTCGCGATGCCGGATGTGCCGAAGCCGGACGAATTACCGACCGAAGCGGAGTTCAAGAAACGGATTACCCCGTTGATGCCGGAAGCCATGCGCCGCTACTACGAGCGCGAGCGGCCGATCGAACTGCGGCCGGTCGAGTACAATCGTTATGCCGGCGAGAAGCTCGCCGGCGACCGCTTTCACGTCTGGGTGCGCACCACCGGTCGGCTACCCGACGAACCGGCGATCCATCAGTGCGTGCTGGCCTATGCTTCCGACATGACCTTGCTCGACGCCGCGCTCATTGCCCATGGCCGCAGCGTTCTCAGTGACGATATCATGGCCGCGAGCCTCGATCACGCGATGTGGTTCCACCGTCCGTTCCGCGCCGACGAATGGCTCCTTTATGCCCAGGACAGCCCGAGCTTGGCGGGTTCCCGTGGCTTTGCCCGGGGCCTGATCTTCGCAAGCGACGGTACGCTGGTGGCGTCGGTCGCCCAGGAAGGGCTATTGCGACAACGGCACGGTCATAGGAACACTGGACGCGAGGCGCGCTGAGCAACACAATGGTTTATCTGCGGCCAGCAAACCGATGCCAGTCGGGCACAACTGGATGCTGTGTCTCGCCGCAAGCCGGGGAATGTCATGAAACTGGTCACCGCCATCATCAAGCCGTTCAAACTCGAGGAAGTGCGTGATGCCCTGCTCGCGCTTGGCATCGACGGCATGACGGTGACCGAAGTGAAAGGCTACGGACGGCAGAAAGGCCACACGGAAATCTATCGCGGCGCCGAATACGCCGTGAACTTCTTGCCGAAAATTCGCATCGAGGTCGCCGTGACCGAAGAGAACGCGAATAAGGTCGTGGAGGCGATCAGCACCGCCGCCAAGACCGGGGAAATCGGCGACGGCAAGATATTCGTCGCGCCGATTGACCATGCGCTGCGCATTCGCACCGGCGAAACCGGTGGAGATGCGCTTTAGCAAGGCCTCTCGCGCCTAAGCAGGATGAACGGATTGACAAAACCTGCTAATTCCTCCGTCCGAACGGAGGCCGTAAGCCAGGACCAAGCAGTTTTCCAAGGAGCACAACGAGGATTCTCATGTACGCCAATCTCGAACTTTTCATCGACGGCAAGTGGCTCGGCGGCAATGGCCGCCGCGGCGAGGACGTGATCAATCCGGCAACCGAAAAGCCGCTCGCGCATTTGCCGCATGCGGGTCAAGCCGATCTTGATGCCGCGCTCGAAGCGGCCAAGAAAGGATTCGCGGTGTGGCGGACGACGTCTGCTTACGACCGCGCCAAGATCATGCGCAAAGCCGCCGATCTGATGCGCGAACGTTACGACGCGATCTCGAAGATCCTGGTGCAGGAGCAAGGCAAGGTCTACCTGGAGGCCCGCGCCGAAGTGATCACCTCGGCCGACATCATCGAGTGGTACGCCGAAGAAGGGCGCCGCGCTTACGGTCGCATCGTGCCCGGCCGCGGCAAAGGCGTGCGCCAGATCGTGGTGCAGGAGCCGGTCGGAATCGTCGCCGCGTTCACGCCGTGGAATTTCCCGACGCTGACGCCGGCGCGCAAAATCGGCGGTGCGCTTGCCGCCGGCTGTTCGCTCATTCTCAAGGCGTCGGAGGAGACGCCGGGCGCTTGCATCGAAATGGTGCGTTGCTTTGCCGATGCGGGATTGCCCGCCGGCGTGCTCAATCTGGTCTTTGGCGTGCCATCGGAGATTTCCGAGCATCTCATCGCTAAGGACGACGTGCGCAAAATCTCGTTCACTGGCTCGATTCCGGTGGGCAAGCATCTTGCCGGGCTCGCGGCCAAAGGCATGAAGCGCGCCACCATGGAGCTCGGCGGTCATTCGCCGGTGGTGGTGTTTGCCGATGCCGATCCCGAGAAATCCGCGGAGACGATCGCGGCCTTCAAGTACCGCAATGCCGGCCAGGTGTGCATCTCACCGAACCGGTTCTACGTGCAGGAGCCGGTCTATGATCGCTTCCTGGCGCGCTTCACCGAATATGCCAAATCGCTCAAGGTCGGCGACGGGCTCGAAAAGGGCATCGCCATGGGACCGATGGCCAATGCGCGGCGGATCGACGCGATGGAAAGCTTCGTCAATGATGCCAAACATCGCGGCGGCAGGATCGTGACCGGCGGCAATCGCCGCGGCAATCAAGGCTACTTTTTCGAACCGACGGTCATCACCGACGTGCCGGACGACAGCAAGGTCATGACCGTGGAGCCGTTCGGCCCGGTGGCCCCGATCCTCGCGTTCAAGAGCTTCGACGAAGTCGTCGAGCGCGCCAATTCGCTGCCTTATGGACTTGCCGCTTACGCGTTTACCAGCTCGGCGCAAACCGCGACCATGATCGCCGATGCGTTGCAATCCGGCATGGTCGGCGTGAACTCGATCGCGGTTTCGACTCCGGAAACGCCGTTCGGCGGCGTCAAAGAGTCCGGCTACGGCAGCGAGGGAGGCATCGAGGGACTCGCCGCCTACTTGAACACGAAATTTATTTCCCAAGGCTGATGCAATTTTACTGATGCAATTTGACGACCTGCCGCCGGCGCTTCGGGTGCCGGCGGCCCATCACGACCGCGTTACCGGCACGCCTGGTTGTCGCTCCCTTTTTTGAACGCCATCCGCTCCGCGCCGGTATTGCCGGCCGAGGAAGGAACATCGACATCTCGCATTTGTAGGCCGGGGCGCCAGCTCAACCGCGAGAGGTCGATGGATATCTTGGCAGGCATGCTTGCTTATGTGGCCGGTATCGGCGCGCTGTTCGCTGCTCTGGCGGTCTCGTTCTTTGTCTTCTTCGCGCCGCTGCAAACGGAAACTCAGCCACAAAATGCAAGAGCGATGCTGGTGCGGCCGAGCACGCCGAACAAGCCGGCGGCCGAAGCGCGCGCAAAGCGAAACGCAACGCAAAGCGCCGGCCCTTCTGAAAAAGGTGCCGAAAGACACGCGGCTGCGGCTGGCTCGTCGCTCGCTGCACAGGCGACGGCATCCGCCCGAGATCCCCCAGCGCAAACGCGCCGCATCCACGGCTCAAGCGCGGCGGCTCATCCAAGAAGAGCGCGCGCCGCTAGGCCTACCAGCAGGACTCAAGCTTTGAGAGCCGGTTCCTCGGTTACGCCGATTGAGTTCAGGCGGAACCTTCAAGCGTAAGAACGATCCAGATACGACACCGCATCCTCGGCAAGCTCGTCCGGATTGCGTTCGCCGCGCTGGGCCATTTCGATGATGCGCTTGGCGATGATCTCTTG
>DATAYT010000290.1:0-17315 GCA_036272395.1 Xanthobacteraceae bacterium | reverse complement strand
TTGCGGTGCGCAGATTCAAAGTCGAATTCCTCGACGCGGTTGCCGCGCAAAACCACCACCCGGGTCTCCTCCGGATGGGTCGCGTCGATGAGCATTTTGTTGGCCATTGGCAAATCTCTTGGGGACCGTGCCCGTTCGCGTCGCGCCGCATCGGCGGGAGGCGAGGAAACAGGTCCGATTTTTGTTAAATGGAGCGGCCCGGAGGTTGCGACCACCGCAAGCATAGAAAGGCCAGCCGTCGGCAGGCGATAAACGAACGCTGCCGAGCCGTTTGATGCAAACCTTGACTTGCGCCTCGAACATAAACTCCAAACCGCGATGAGACGGCAGCGCGGAGCGCGGCCGTGATTTCGCTAGATGCCGGCGATGCGGCGCGACGCCATTGAGCGGCTTTGCCGCTGCGAAAGCTTGGCGCCCACGGTCTCCCGGGTCGTCCTCATCCCCACTGGCCTTGGCAGAGCTTTGCGTCGCCGCAAATGCCGTTTCGGAAGATATGATTGGTCTGAACATCTTCTCCACGAACGTCGTGGCACTGCAGCGGATCGAAAGCAGCGTTTGCCCGACTCCCGGAACGTCTTTGAGGGAGCCGATCGTGGCGCACGCGCCGGAGGCCGTCACGCGGACGCAACCGGAACTTTCATCGTCAGCACGCCCTTTCTTAAGGCCGGTGAGGCCAAATTGGCAAGTCGCCTGTGGGATTTACCCGCAGGCGCGGTGGGTTTTGCCTTATTACCGAGGCTTTTCGCGGGGTAATTAGGTCCCGGTTAACTATGCCTGCCTAATGGGGTAGGAGGGCGGGATGAGGTCGGAGCCGATGGTCATCCAAGCCGTGCGCTTGGCCTTTTTCGGCGCTTTGATCGCCGGGATTGGATTAGCGGCCGCCGCGCTGGCTGCGCCGGCTTCCGCCGATTCCTTTCCGGTGGCGACCGATGCCCGATTAGGCGGTGACGACACCCAAACGCGTTTTGTGCTTGATCTCAGCCGCAAGATCGACCTGCACGTCTTCACCCTTGCCGATCCATACCGCGTGGTCGTCGACATTCCGCAAGTTACGTTTCGGCTGCCGCCGAAGACCGGCGAGACCGGTCGCGGCTTGATCAAAGCGTTTCGATTTGGGCTGGTAATGCCGGGCGGCTCGCGGATCGTTTTCGACGCCGTCAAGCCGGTGCGAGTTGACAAAGCCTTTGTTGTCGATCCGGCGGACGGTGCGCCAGCCCGTCTCGTGCTCGATTTGGTGGCGACCGATCGTGAGAGCTTCTTGCGCAAGATCGCTCTCGATCAGCGATTCGCGCACGCGCAGGCGCCGCCGGCGCGCGAGCAGCAACCTTCCTCCGGCGATGCCCGGCCGCTTATCGTGCTGGATCCGGGACATGGCGGGATCGATACCGGTACCAAGGGACCGAACGGGCAGATGGAAAAAGACATCGTGCTCGATTTTGCCAAGCGGCTGCGGGAAAAAATCGAGACCGCGGGCAAGTATCGCGTGCTGCTGACGCGATCGGACGACACTTTTGTGCCGCTGGCGGAGCGGGTGCGTTTCGCGCGCGAGGCTGGCGCGGCCCTGTTCATATCGATCCATGCCGATTCGCTGCCCCGCAGGGAAGGCGATACGCAGGGCGCTACGGTCTATACGCTCTCCGAAACCGCAACCGACCCTGCCGCCGCGCGGCTTGCCGAACAGGAAAATCGCGCCGACGTGATCGCCGGTGTCGATCTCAAAGACCAGCCCGACGACGTCGCCGGGATCCTCATCGATCTGGCGCAGCGCGAGACCAAGACCTTTTCGGTCCAGTTCGCGAGCAAACTGGTCGGGATAATGAAGCAAACCACCCGGTTGCACAAAGATCCACTCAAGTCGGCAGGTTTTCGCGTATTGCGCGCGCCCGACGTACCCTCGGTCCTGGTCGAGCTCGGTTACGTCTCCAACAAGGAGGATTTGCAATCGCTGTCGTCGGACAGCTGGCGAGATCGCACGGCGAACGTGATGGCGTCGGCGATCGACGGCTTTTTTTCCGCCCACCTGGCAGGGGCCCGCGCGGGGGCCAATTGAGGGGAACTCCACCAGTTAATGTGACGTAATGGCCTCAGTTTGAACAAAAAACCGAGCGACGACGTGAAGGGGACGGAACGAGCTAGCGGGTGGGTGCCGTTGCTGTCACACTCAGACGATAGTGGGGGCGCCAAGGCGCTTATTTGTTGTGTCCTGTTTTGCCGCGAACCGGCCGGATGGCCGCGGAGCGCGCAGGATGAGTCTGGCTCAACCGAAATTAACTGAATGAGATTGGTGCCGCGGTGAAATTGCTCCTGCGCTTTCTCGGCTTCCTGTTTGCGGTCGGTACCATTTTCTTCGTCGTCGGCGTCGCGGCGACGGCGGGCCTATTATGGCATTTCTCCAAGGACTTGCCCGATTATTTGCAGCTTAAGGATTATGAGCCGCCGGTGATGACGCGCGTTCACGCCGGTGATGGCTCATTGCTTGCGGAATATGCCAAGGAACGGCGGCTCTATCTGCCAATTCAGGCGATCCCGAAACTTGTCATCAATGCTTTCGTCGCCGCCGAGGACAAGAATTTCTATCAACATCCCGGCGTCGATATCTACGGCGTCGCCCGTGCTGGCATGCTCTACATCGAAAATTACGGAAGCGGCCGCCGTCCGCAGGGCGCCTCGACCATTACCCAGCAGGTCGCGAAGAATTTTCTTCTGAGCAACGAATTGTCGTTTCAGCGCAAAATCAAGGAAGCGCTGTTAGCGCTACGTATCGAGCGCACCTATTCGAAGCAGAAGATTCTCGAACTTTATCTCAACGAAATTTATCTCGGCTACGGCGCCTATGGCGTAGCGGCGGCATCGCTGTTGTATTTCGACAAATCGGTGCACGAGCTGACGATTGCCGAGGCCGCTTATCTTGCCGCTCTGCCGAAGGGGCCGAACAATTACAATCCGTTCCGCCGGCACGATGCCGCCGTGGATCGGCGCAATTACGTGATCGACCGCATGGCGGAGGACGGCTACATCACCGCCGCCCAAGCCGAAAAAGCCAAGAAGGATCCGCTGGAGGTCACCGTTCGTCCGACCGGCGCTCACATTTTCGCGGCCGAATATTTCGCCGAGGAAGTGCGGCGGTATCTTTATGAGAAATACGGCGAGAAAAAACTCTACGAGGGCGGGCTGTCGGTCCGCACCACGCTCGATCCCAAGCTGCAGGTGTTGGCGCGCCGGGCGATGATTAATGGTCTCGTCAATTTCGACGAAGGTCAGGGTTATCGCGGCGCGATCACCACCATCGATACTGGGGGCGATTGGGGCGTCAAACTTGCCGAAGTCAAGTTCCTGGACGACATCGATCCGTGGCGGCTCGCCGTCGTGCTCCAGGTCGACGATCAATCCGCTCGCATCGGGCTGCAGCCGCCGCGCGACCCCGGCGGCGCCGTCGTCAAGGATCGCGAAGTCGGCCTCATAACCCTCGAGGGCGTCAAATGGGCGAAACCGGCGAGCGGTCCGTCGAAGCCCATTCAGAAAGTCAGCCAAGTGCTTTCGGCCGGCGACGTGATCTACGTCTCGCCGTTGGAAGCGCAAGGACAGTACCGGCTGCGCCAGGTGCCGGAAATTTCCGGCGCCATGGTGGTGATGGATCCCCATACCGGCCGCGTGCTGGCTATGGTCGGCGGATTTTCATTCGACCAGAGCCAATTCAACCGCGCTACGCAGGCCTTGCGACAGCCCGGCTCGTCGTTCAAGCCGATCGTTTATGCCGCGGCGCTGGATAACGGCTACACGCCGTCCACCATCGTGATGGACGCGCCGATCGAAATCGACATGGGTGCCGGCGGCGGCATCTGGAAGCCGGAAAATTATGGTGGCAAGTTTTTTGGGCCCTCGACGCTGCGGTTCGGTCTCGAACAGTCGCGCAACGTCATGACGGTGCGCTTAGCGCAGGACCTCGGCATGCCGCTTATCGCCGAGTATGCGAAGCGATTTGGTGTCTATGACGAGTTGCCGCCATACCTGTCGTACGCGCTGGGTGCCGGTGAAACGACCGTGCTGCGCATGGTCACCGCCTATTCGATGTTTGATAACGGCGGTCGACGCGTCATTCCAACGCTGATCGACCGCATACAGGATCGCTACGGCCATACTATCTACAAGCACGACCAGCGCGAATGCGTCGGTTGCGACGCCAAGAAGTGGGACAATCAGGTCGAACCGACGCTGATCGACCGGCGCGAGCAGGTCATCGATACAATGACGGCCTATCAGATCACCTCGTTGATGGAGGGCGTCGTGCAACGCGGCACGGCGACCGTTGTGCGCGAAGTTGGCAAGCCGATTGCCGGTAAAACCGGCACGACCAATGACGAGAAGGATGTCTGGTTTATCGGCTATTCCCCGGACATCGTTTGCGGTGTCTATATGGGTTTCGACAAGCCGCGTCATATCGGCCGGCTCGCCACCGGCGGTCACCTCGCCGCGCCGGTCGTCAAGGATTTTCTTAAAGTGACGCTTGCGGACAAGCCGCCGATTCCATTCAGCGTGCCTCCCGGCATCAAACTGATCCGGGTGGAAGCCAAATCCGGCATGCGCGCAGGCCCGGGCGACACCAAAGTGATCCTGGAAGCGTTCAAACCCGGCACCGCGCCGCCTGACTCATATTCTGTGATCGGCGCCGATGCCGCCAACGGTGTGCCGACCGCCGGTTCGCCGAATACCGGCAACGTCGTGCGCACCGGCACCGGGGGGCTATACTGAATCCAGGCATCAGCAGCCAGTTATCGGCGATCAGCCGGTGACCGTTGACACCTGATGCCTGACATCTGATATCTGCCTCCTGATATGCGTTCCGAAACCGAAGCCGTCGTCGCCGAGATCAAGCAGTCGCTGGCGCTGCTGAGGAGGCATCTTTGACCTCGACAAGGCGCGCGCGCGGCTTGCCGAACTGAACCGGCAAGCCGAAGACCCCAATCTTTGGAACGATCCGCAGCGGGCGAGCCGGCTGATGCAGGAGCGCACCGCGCTCGACGAGCAGCTCACGGCCTTGGGGCGGGTGGAGCAGGAGCTCGACGATCAAGTTACGTTGATCGAGCTTGGCGAGAGCGAGAACGATCCGAAGACGATCGCCGAAGCGGAAGCCGCGCTGCGCAACCTCAAAGGCGAAGTCTCGCGCCGCGAGCTCGAAGCGCTGCTATCGGGCGAAGCCGACAGCAACGATTGCTATCTCGAAGTCCATGCCGGCGCCGGTGGCACCGAGAGCCAGGATTGGGCCAACATGCTTTTGCGGATGTATGTGCGTTGGGCCGAACAGCACGGCTTCAAGGTCGGATATATCGAGGAGACCGAAGGCGAAGAGGCCGGCATCAAGTCGGCGACGGTGGAGATCAAAGGGCGCAATGCCTATGGCTGGCTAAAGACGGAAAATGGCGTGCACCGCCTGGTCCGCATCTCACCGTTCGATTCCAATGCCCGGCGGCACACCTCCTTCGCCAGCGTCACGGTCTATCCGGTGGTGGACGACCGCATCAATATTGAAATCAAGGAATCGGACGTGCGGGTCGACACGATGCGCGCGGGCGGCGCCGGCGGGCAGCACGTCAACAAGACTGAATCTGCGGTTCGCCTGACGCACATTCCCACCAATATCGCGGTGGTCTGTCAGAACGACCGCTCGCAGCACCGCAATCGCGCCCAGGCCTGGCAGATGCTGCGCGCCAAACTCTACGAGCGCGAATTGGAGAAGCGCGAGCAGAAGGCTGCCGCCGAGCAGGCCGCGAAAACCGATATCGGCTGGGGCCATCAGATTCGTTCCTACGTGCTGCAGCCGTATCAGATGGTCAAAGACCTGCGCACCGGCGTTTCAACCTCGAACACCGCGGCGGTGCTCGATGGCGATATCGACCAGTTCACCCAAGCCGCGCTGGCGCAAAAGGCGTTCGGCACGGGACCAAAACACGTCGAGGACGTGGAGTAGGAGCCGCATTTTTTCGATGAATGGAGGGGTGGTTATGGGGCTTTCGCGTCGCAGAACACTGCAGCTGGCGGCTGCCGCCACGTTTGCGTCGATTGGCCGGCCGGCGCTTGCCGATACTTACCCGTCGCGCGTGGTGCGGCTCTTTGTTGGTTTTCCTCCCGGCGGCGGAGCGGATTTGGCGACGCGCATCGTCGCCAATGCTCTGTCAGAGCTTTGGCACCAGCAGATCATCGTCGAGAACAGGCCAGGAGCCGGAGCCAGGATTGCACTCGACACCGTGGCGCACGCGCCCGCCAACGGCTACGCCATGCTGCTCGCTGCCGGATCGCCTTTGGTTCAGCCGCTATTATTTTCCACGCTGACTTTCGATCCCGCAGCCGACCTGGCGCCGGTTTCGCTCGTCGGCACCTATCCCAATTTCATCGTGGTACCCAACTCCTCGCCGTTCCAGAAGCTCGAGGAATTGATTGCGCACGCCAAGGCCAATCCCGGCACAATGAGTTGGGGCTCGCCTGGGATCGGCTCTGTGCCACATCTTGCCGGCGAATTGTTCAAACATCTCGCCGGCATCGAGATAACGCACGTGCCGTATCGTGGCGCCAATCAGGGTTTGATGACTGATTTCCTCGCCGGTCGGCTCGATCTGATGTTCAACACCACCGGCTCGCTTTTCGAACCGGTCCGCTCGAAGCAAGTCCGGGGACTTGCGGTCACCAGCGCGACGCGTTTTCCGGACGAGCCGGAATTGCCGACCGCCGCCGAGTCGGGCGTGCCTGCTTATGACGCGTCGTCTTGGTACGCGATTTACCTGCCGGCAAAGACGCCGCCCGACATCATCGCCAAGGTCAATGCCGATGTGGCTGCGATACTAAACGACGCCGCGACCAAGGAGAAATTCAAGCTGCTCGGCGTGTTGCCGCGAGCATCCACACCGCAGGAGCTTGCCGCGATGAACGTTGCCGATGCGGCCTTGTGGGGGCCGATCATCAAAGAAGCGAATATAAAAGTCGAATGAAGCTGCCGCGCGCGGCTCAGCCGCCGAACAACCGCTCGCCGGCGTCGAGGAATTTTTGCGGATCGACAGCTTCGCCTTTGACCCGAACTTCATAATGCAGGTGCGGTCCGGTCGAGCGCCCGGTCGAGCCGAGCTTGCCGACGATACCGCCTGCGCGCACCGTGTCGCCGACACCGACGTCGATCTCAGAGAGATGCCCGTAGCGGCTCACTAACCCGTTGCCGTGATCGATCTCGACCATCTTGCCATAGCCGCCGCTCCAGCCCGCGATGGTGACAGTGCCTGCGGCGGTCGCACGAATTGGGTCGCCGGTGTCGCCGCGGAAGTCGATCCCGGTGTGCATCGCTGCTTCGTGAACGAAAGGATCGGTGCGAACGCCGAATGGCGAGGTCTCGTCGATGTCGCCGGCGACGGGTTTGCGCAATGGCACTTTCAATAGCGTGGTGCTCAACGCACTGGCGTCCGCACGGGCGAGATTGATGCGCATGAGCGCGCGACCGAAAGCCTGATCCTCCGAAGCCAACTTCACCGGCACGAACGGACCGCCAGTCGCGGGCCCCGCGGGCTGCGCCTTGAGCCCGAGCTGGGCTAGCGCGCTCCGGATCTGACGCGCCCTGTTCTCGTACCGATCCCGCATCTGGCCGATCGCCAGCGCCTGGCGGTGCTCCACCCGATCGAGTGCGGCTTCGAGGCGTCCAAGCGCGGTGCCGATGCTCGACTGCCGGCCGCGGTCGCCGCGCTGCGAACCAGCGGCTGGCTCGCCATTTGGCTTTGCCGCTGGCCTGATCGAGCCGGTGGTCGCAGGGTCCATACCGCTGCCCAGCGCGGTTGCCCGCGACTCGAGCACGGATTGGCGTCGCATCAAGTCGTCGAGTTTCTGTTCGAACTGTTCCTGATCGAGCAGCTGACGACTGGTCGTGCGGTCGATCTGGGCGCGCAGCTCTGCGATGCGATCCTCATAAGCGAACTGCTGTTCCCCTTGGCGGGCGATCAGCGTCCGCAGCACGTCGTCGCGAAATGCAAGATAGGTCGCGGACGTAATCGACCAGACCGCCATGATGACGACCGTGCCGACGGCAATCCAGAACGCCTCCGGTCCGAACCGGACCTGTCTGCCAGCATGCGCAAGGGTGTAGGCGGCGTTATTGCGGCTCGCGCCCGACGCGTGTCCGCGCGGTTCGGCGCTTCGCGACCCGCCGCCCTCGATCGGGCGCGGCGCTCGGGCCCGTCCGGAATTCTCATAAGAGTGAATTCTCGCGGTCTGTTGCGACCGAGACGTCCACTGCGACATTGGCGCTCCCGCCCAAGCAGGAAGCGGAGTTCACTTAATTAAGGTTAACAATTCGGAAATCGAGATAGCGATTTCACCGGGATTTTGTGGGCTTCGGTTAATGATTTACATCCAACTGCCGGCTCACAGCGACTTCGCCGCGTCGAGCACTTCTTGCGCGTGGCCGGCAACCGACACTTTCGGCCATGCGCGTGCGACACGCTGATCGGGGCCGATCAGGAAGGTGGCGCGCACGGTGCCCATGAATTTTCGGCCATACAACATCTTTTGTTGCCATACCCCATAGGCTTCGAGCGCCTTATGTGTCTCGTCCGATGCCAAGGCGATGGCGAGCTTGTGCTTGGATTTGAAACGGTCTAGCGCCGCGACTGGATCGGCCGAAACTCCCAGAATGTCGGTTTCGGCGCGGCTGAACGCGCTTTTAAGCCGTGAAAAATCGACGGCCTCCCGGGTGCAACCGCTGGTGTCGGCGCGAGGATAAAAGTACAGAACGAGCTTGCGTCCGGAGAAATCCGCAAGTCCGACGGTACCACCGCCGTCGCGCGGCAGCCTGAAAGCGGGCGCTTTGTCGCCTGCGGCGGGGCCGCCGCCATTCACAGCTTTGGCGGGATGGGCCGAAACCGCGCGCGGAGCCTTCTTTTTGGCCATGTGCCTTCCTTTCGACGCTTTCAGGTCAGAATTCTCCGGCTAATTCTTGACGTCAGAATACGCCCGCCGGCGGGGGTGGTTGATTGCGGGGTGTTAATACTATCGGCTGCAATATCATCATTGTGAAGACGCGACGGACGAGGGGACGCCCGGGCGGGTATGGCCAACCAGGATAGGCAGATCGGACCGCCCTTACGATGGGGCGAGAGCATCGTTCACCCGCGGCGCCGGGCCAACCTCGCGGCGGCCCATCGCGGCGAGCGCTGGACCGACGGCCGCTACCTTGCCGCCTATCGCCGCCTGCTGGAACGGCATCGGCGTCTTATCAAACGCCTGGCCATCGGCGGCGGCGTGCTTGTCGGCTTACTGGTTCTTGGCTGCGCCGGATTGTGGTGGCGGCTTTCGACCGGGCCCATTCAGGTCGACGCTTTCAGTCCCTGGCTGGTCGCCGCGATCGAGGAAAATTTCGGCAGCCGCGAGCGGGTAGAAGTTGGCGGCACGCAAATCGAGCGCACCTCCAATGGCGGCGCCGCCGTGCGCGTTCGCGACATCGTTGTGCGCGATCCCGACGGCACCGTGGTCGCGAGCGCACCGAAAGCGGAAATCCGCGTCTCCGGCTTGAGCCTACTCAGCGGGCACATGCGCGCCGAGAGCTTGAGTCTGCTCGGCGCCGAACTTGCGGTGCGCATCGAGCGCGACGGCACTATTACCGTGTTCGCCTCCGGCGCCGACAAGCATCCGATCGCAAGCGCCAGCGCTCCCTTGGTGGGTGGCTCGTTGGGCGGGTTACCGCTTTCTGCGAACCAGCAACAAACCCAGGACAAAGCGACGATCGACAAACCGGCTGCGGCGACACCATTGCCCGGCAATTCAGCGCCGGCGCATGCTGCGATGCCGCATCCCGCAGCCGCGGACAGCATCGCCGCCGTCTTGGCGTGGCTCGACGGCATCGGGCAATCAGGGCTCGACGGCCATGACTTGCGCGAACTCGGGTTAAAAGACGGCACATTGACGGTGGACGATCAGCGCACCGGCAAACGATGGAGTTTCCACAATATCACGATGAGCCTCGAGCGGCCTCGCGGCGGCGGCATCACCGTCACCGTAGGTTCGGAGAATTCGGAACATCCTTGGGGCCTGACTGCCGCGATCAAGCCGACGAACGACGGCCATCGCAGCATCGCACTCGAAGCGCGCCAAGTGGCGGCCAATGATCTTCTGCTGGCTTCGAGGCTCGATGACGGCACAATGCAAATCGATCTGCCGCTTTCGGCGAGCCTGCGCGGCGAGATCGACCGCAACGGCGTACCGCAGGCGCTGGTTGGCCGCATCGTCGCCAATGCGGGCGCGATCAGCGACGGTGACAGCAGCGACGGTCGGATCGAGATCGATCGCGCGGAATTCAAGATCAATTGGGATGCGGCGAGCCGTCTTCTCGAAATGCCATTCCAGATTGTTTCCGGAAACAATCGATTCACTTTGCTCGGGCAAGTCGAAGCGCCTGCGCAGCCCCAAGGGTCTTGGGGATTTAAGATCGCCGGCGGCAGCGTCGTGCTTAGTACGCCCGCCGCATCCGGCGAGCCGCTCGTTCTCAATCGAATCGAGGTCATCGGCCGCTTCGATCCCAGCAGCAAGAGGCTGACCATCAATCACGGCGATTTCGGCAACGCCGATCTCGGGGTCGCAATGTCGGGCAATGCCGACTATTCGAACGGCAATCTTCGCGTCACCACCGGGTTAGCCGCGACGCGGATGAGTTCCGATACTCTGAAGAAGCTGTGGCCCGTCTTTGTCGCCCCCAAGGTGCGCGACTGGTTCAACGAGCATCTTGCGGGCGGCAATCTCGAGCGCTTGACCATTGCGGTGAATGCACCTTTCGACACGCTTAAGGCCAGCGGCCCGCCGCTTCCAGACGATGGTCTCGTCGTCGATGGGTTGGTGACCAATTGCGTGATCCATCCGGTTTCCGGCCTGCCAGCGCTCCATGATGCCGATCTGAACGTCCACGTCGTCGGCCGCAATGCGCAACTCGCGGTTGGCAAAGCCACCGCCGACCTGCCATCCGGCCGCAAGCTCGTGCTCTCGTCCGGCCTCTTTGAAGTCCCCGACACCGCGCCGCGCCAGCCGCCGGCGCGCGTTCATTTCAAACTCGACGGCGCGGTACCGGCCGCCGCCGAATTGCTGACCATGGATCGCCTGCGCGATGCTTCAGGCGCACCGTTCGACCCCGCGACCACGCGCGGCACTGTGAGTGCGCTGGTCGCCTTGGCGATGCCGCTCAAGCCTGATCTGCCGCCCGGTTCGACGAATTATGCGATTACCGTAGACGCGCTGAATTTCGCTGCCGACCGGATGATTATGGGGCAGAGGGTTGAATCGGCGGACCTTAAGGTCAGCGCGAACAATCAGGGCTTCGCACTGAAAGGTGACGTCAAGATCGGCGGCGCGCCGGCGAGCCTCGAATATCGCAGGCTGCGCGGCGATGATACGGCCGACGTGCATATTCAAGGCATGCTTGACGAGACGGCACGAACCAATCTCGGGCTTGATCCATCCGGTGCGATCAGCGGTGCAATTCCGATCGACGTTGCCGGCCGCGTCGGCGCCGCCACCGAACGCGATGGCCGGTTCGCCGTACAAGCCGATCTGACACCCGCACAGATCGAAGGTTTTTTGCCGGGCTGGGTCAAGCAGGCCGGTAAGCCGGCCCGTGCCACTTTTACCCTTGTGACCAAACCGCAATCGGTGCGCGTCGAAGATCTACTGATCGAAGGCGCCGGCGGCGGCGTCAAGGGCGTGGTCGATCTGGACGGTTCGGGCGACGTCATCTCGGCCAACTTCCCGTCCTACGGATTTTCCGACGGGGACCGCGCCAGCCTTAAGATCGATCGCATGTCGGACGGTACGCTGCGCGCGATTATGCGTGGTGACGCCTATGATGGCCGCGGTTTCCTCAAAGCGCTTGCCGGCGCTTCCGCCAAAGCGCCGGCGAAACGCCCGCCGGCAGATATCGATCTCGACATGAAGCTCGGCGCGGTGCTCGGCCATAACGGCGAAGCATTGCGCGGGCTCGAATTGAAAATGTCGCGGCGCAATGGCGAGATCCGCAGCCTTGGTCTCACCGCCAAGATTGGGCACAGCGGTACGTTGACCGGCGATCTGGGCGGCCGGCCCGGCGGCCGGCAGGTGGTCGAGCTGGAATCGACCGACGCCGGTGCACTGTTTCGCTTTACGGACGTTTATTCACGGATGACGGGCGGGCAAATGACGACGGTGATGGACGCGCCTTCGCTGGCCAATCCCGTTCAGCTCGGCACCGTGAGCGTGCGCAATTTTGCCGTCCATGACGAATCGCAGCTCGAGCGCGCCGTGGCCAACGGCAACCAAGCCCAACGCAACGCCAATATGGCCTTCACCGGCATGAAGGTTGACTTCACGCGCGGCTCCGGGCGCATCGCCTTGCGTGACGGCGTGGTGCGCGGGCCTGTGCTCGGTGGCACCATCGACGGGGTCATCGATTATGCCGAGGATGAAGTGCATCTGCGCGGCACGCTCATTCCGCTTTACGGCGCCAACAATCTGCTCGGGCAGCTGCCGATCGTCGGCCTATTCCTCGGTGGCGAGAAGGAAGGGCTCGTCGGCGTCACTTACGAGGTTGTCGGCAAGCCGGCTGGACCGATACTTCACGTCAACCCGCTGTCAGCTTTGGCTCCCGGCCTATTGCGCAAAGTCTTCGAATTTCCGGCCAACAATCCCTATACGCCGCCGCCGGCAAACGATTACACGCCGCCCGACGACAACGCCGCGGCGGCGTCGCCCAACGTGCACTAAGCGCTAAGCGTCACATTGGCTTGAGCAGAACGTGCCGTTTGCGGCCAAGCGATAGCTTCACCACACCGTCTGCGGTTACATCGGCTTCGCCGATGGTTGCCTTTTCCGTGGTCACGCGCTTGTCGTTGACCAGGATTGCGTTGTTGGCGATGGCGCGCCGGACTTCGCCATTCGACGCCGCTAGTCCAGCCCGCACGAATGCACTCAGCACGCTAATGCCGGTTCTCAATTCGGCGTGCGGCACTTCAATGGTTGGCAGCGTTGCGCCGACGCCTCCTTCTTCGAAGGTGGTGCGCGCGGTCGCCGCGGCTTCCTCGGCCGCCGCGCGGCCATGAACCAGCGCGGTCGCTTCGGTCGCCAGAACCTTCTTCGCTTCGTTGATATCCGAACCCTTAAGCGCTGAAAGTCGTTCGATCTCCTCAAGCGGCAGTATCGTGAAAAGCTTCAAGAAGCGTGCGACATCGCCGTCGTCCGTATTGCGCCAATACTGCCAATATTCGTACGGACTGATCTGATCGGCGTTGAGCCACACCGCGCCGGACGCGGTCTTGCCCATCTTGGCGCCGGAGGACGTCGTGATCAGCGGCGCGGTCAGCGCGAAGAATTGCGCGTTATGCAAGCGCCGGCCGAGATCGATGCCGTTGACGATATTGCCCCATTGATCCGATCCGCCCATTTGCAGGACGCAGCCGTGGCGGCGATAGAGCTCGACGAAATCATAAGCCTGCAAAATCATGTAATTGAATTCCAGGAACGACAATTCTTGCTGTCGCTCCAGCCGCAGCTTCACCGAATCGAAACTGAGCATGCGATTGATCGAAAAATGCCGGCCGATATCGCGCAGGAAATCGATATAGTTGAGCGAATTCAGCCAATCGGCATTGTTCGCCATGATCGCGTCGGTCCCGGACGTTTGCCCAGGCGCGCCGCCAAAGCGCAGGAAACGCGAAAAGATCGCGCGGATGCCTTTGAGATTTTCGTTGATATCGTCGTCGGAAAGCAGCCGCCGGCTTTCGTCCTTGCCGGACGGATCGCCGACGCGCGTGGTGCCGCCCCCCATCAAGGCGATCGGACGATGTCCGGTCTGCTGCAGCCAGTACAGCAGCATGATTGGCAGAAGTGAGCCGACATGCAGCGACGGCGCGGTGCAATCGAAGCCGATATAGCCGGCAATCGTCGACGAACGCGCCAGCGCGTCGAGCGCCTCGGGCTCGGAGACTTGATGGATGAATCCTCGCGTGGCGAGCACGTTGAGGAAATCGGACTTGTAGGTATTCATCGCGACTACTTTTCGGGATCATGCACCTTGCTATGCTGGCGGCGGCGCCGGTGGTGTAACAGGTCCCGCGCTTTATGCAAAAGCCCTTGGCCATGCGGAAGCCCTAGTGGAGGGGCTTCCAGGGAGCGTCATGTCCGAGCAGATCGCATCCGAACTGCCGGCCGGCGCCTCGGTGTTGGCGATCGGCCTGATGAGCGGGACGTCGCAGGATGGCCGTTGACGTCGCGCTTATCGACACCGACGGCGAACACATCGCCCAGCTCGGCGCCACCGCCTGCCGGCCCTATAGCAAAGCCGAACGCGCGCTGTTGCGCCGCGCCACCGCGGCGGGATGCCCGGCACAGACCGGGCATCCCCACTTGATACTGCGATGCTGTTGTTGGCAGCCGCTACTTCGCCGCCGCTTCCTTGAGCGGATCCTTCACCGCAGGGAATGTTTCGAACTCGATCGCCCACGGCTCGCCATTCACCTTCTGCACTTTGCGGATGTAAATGTTCTGCACGATGTCGCGCGTGCGCGGATCGATTGAGATCGGCCCGCGCGGGCTCTCCCATTTCATCCCTTTCATCACGCCGACCACGGCATCGGCATCAGTCTTGCCGCCCGTCTCTTGCAGCGCCTGATAAATCAGATGCATGCCGTCATAGCCGCCGACGGAGATGAAATTGGCGCGGTGGCCGGCGGCCTTTTTGTAGGCGGCGACATAGTCCTTGTTGAGCTGCGAGGGATGCGCCGCGGAATACATTCCCGCGGTGACGACGCCGAGGAGCGCATCACCCGTGGTCGGCAGATCGTCGTCGTCAACAATGTCGCCCGGACCGATCAGCTTGATGCCGGATTTGTCGAGACCGCGCTCGGAGAATTGCCGTGCAAAGGTCCCAGCTTGTCCGGCCGGCACAAAGACAAACAGCGTGTCGGGCTGCAAATCACGCGCGCGCTGCAGGAACGGCGAAAAATCCGGATTGGCGAGCGGTACTTTCAGCGTGTCGAGCACCTGGCCGCCGCCTTTGGTGAAATTCGCCTCGAACACTTTGCCGGCTTCAGCGCCCGGCGCCCAATCCGACAGCACCGAGACCGCTTTTTTGCTGCCGTTCTTGATCGCCCAATCGGCGATGATCCCGGACTGCTGACCGAGCGTGAAGCTTGTGCGCACGTAATACGGCGAACGGTCGGTAACGACCGAGGTGCCCGATACCATTACAACGGTTGCAACTTTTCCTTCGGTGGCAATCGGCGCCATTGACATGGCGCTTGGCGTCAATCCGGCGCCGAGAAAATTCACCTTTTCATTGACGATCAATTCCTGCGCCAACCGTTTGGCATTGTCCGGCACGCTTTGGTCGTCCTTGATAATGAGCTCGATCTTCTTGCCGGCGACGGTATTGCCGTGCTGCGCGACGTAAAGCTTGGTCGCGTCCGAAATCTCCCGGCCGACCGCCGCCGAGGTGCCGGTCATCGGAATAACGATGCCGACTTTCACCGTCTCTTGCGCGGCGGCGCTCCCTGCATTGATGCCGGTTGCCGCGACGGCGAGAAGCCCGATCAAGACAATCTTGCTGCGCATCTTACGGCTCATGACGTTTCCTCAATCGCTCTTTTGGGAGTGCGTTATTGAAGGGCCCGGCTGCGGCAAATGCAAGCGTCGGAATGTCACCCTCCGAGCTGGATATCGTCATTGCGAGCGTTAGCGAAGCAATCCAGCCTTGAAGCCGGCCGTCCCGGATTGCTTCGTCGCTAACGCTCCTCGCAATGACGGAGGCGGTGGCTTACGCGGCGGTCGTCGCGCGTCCGGTCTTAAGCCGTTTGTCGAGATAGCCGCCGACCGAAGTCATCAGCGCTTCGATCTTGGCATCAAAGAAATGATTGGCGCCGGGCACAATTTTCTGCTCGATCACGATGCCCTTTTGCGTCTTGAGCTTCTCGACGAGGTTGGTCACGTCCCGATGCGGCACCACGGCATCTTTATCGCCGTGGATAATCAGCCCCGACGACGGGCAGGGCGCCAGAAATGAGAAGTCGTAGAGGTTGGCCGGCGGTGCGATCGAGATGAAACCCTCGATCTCGGGTCTGCGCATGAGGAGCTGCATGCCAATCCAGGCGCCGAACGAAAAGCCGGCGATCCAGCAGCTACGCGCCTCGGTATTGACGGTCTGCGCCCAATCCAGCGCCGCCGCGGCATCCGATAATTCGCCGATGCCGTGATCGAAACTGCCTTGGCTGCGCCCGACGCCGCGAAAGTTGAAACGCAGCGCGGAAAAGTTTCGGTGCACGAAGGCGTAATAAAGCTGATAGACGATCTGGTGATTCATCGTACCGCCGAACTGCGGATGCGGGTGCAGCACGATGCCGATCGGGGCGTTCTTTTGCTTGGCCGGATGATAACGGCCTTCGATGCGGCCGGCCGGACCGGTAAAAATGACTTCGGGCATTGGTAATTAACCTCGATCCGGCCGAAGCGGCGGCCGCTGAGATACAAAGCTAGCATCCTTGACGCTACCGGCGGCCGCACGTAAGTCTCTAAAACCCCGCGGTATTTCGGAACTGACGACGCGCTTGGCCGGCGGCAGCATGGGCGCGACTTCTAGCACAAGCCGGGGGACGAAAAGCAAGCACAACGAAGAGGCCAACGCAGCGTCAAATAAGGCAGTCGAAATATGTCCGTGCGCAGCTATTTGGATTGGAACGCGACCGCGCCGATGCGCGAGGAGGCTAAGGCGGCCATTGCCGCCGCACTGTCGTGCGTTGGCAATCCGTCGTCGGTGCACGCCGAGGGCCGGGCCGCCCGCACGCTGATTGAGGCGGCGCGGGAACAGGTCGCCGCATTGGTCGGTGCTCAGCCCGGCAACGTGGTCTTCACCGCGAGCGGAACCGAAGCCAATATGCTGGCGCTGACGCCGGGGATCGAAACCGCGGATGAGAAGAGACCGCGTTCGCGCCTTTTGCTTTCAGCAATCGAGCATGCCTCGGTCCGCGCCGGGGGGCGGTTTCCGGGCGAGGCCGTTGAAGAGTTGCCGGTCGGCCGGGACGGCCGGCTTGATCTTGCAGCGCTCGATGCAGCCATTGCCAAAACGCCGCGGCCGCTCGTCTCGCTGATGCTGGCCAATAACGAGACCGGCATTATCCAGCCGGTGGCCGAGGCGGCCGCGATCGTGCACGCGGCCGGCGGCCTCATCCACGTCGATGCGGTGCAAGCGGTCGGCCGCATCCCTTGCGATATGACGGCGCTGGGCGCCGACCTTTTGACCCTCTCGGCGCATAAGATCGGCGGCGCCAAAGGCGCCGGCG
>DATAYT010000289.1:0-3137 GCA_036272395.1 Xanthobacteraceae bacterium | reverse complement strand
GCCGGTGCCGGCGGAGCCGTAGGCCATCTTGCCGGGATTGGCTTTGACATATTCGACCAGCTCGCCAAGCGAGTGCACCGGCACCGCCGGATTGACCGCGATGGCAAAGCAGGTGATCGCCACCATCGACACCGGGGTCAACTCCTTCATCGGGTCGAGCAGGGGGTGCTCGCGCAGGATCATCTCGGTGAGATGGATCGACGAAGCGCCGAGAAAGATCGTGTAGCCGTCAGCCGGCGCATGCGCGACGAGCTGCGCCGCGAGCGAGCCGCCGGCGCCGGGCTGGTTGTCGACAAAAACCGAACCGAGGCTTGCCTTCACCTTGTCGGCCCACGGCCGGCCGACAATGTCGAACACGCCGCCTGGCGGAAACGGCAGTACGAGGCGGATCGGACGATCCGGATAGAGCGCCGCCGCGGCCGAATGCGCGCCGCCCGCGAGCGCGGCGGCACCTGCCGCGACAGCAAAAAATTCCCGGCGTGCCAATGTCATGACCATTTCCCCCACATGCCGACTGGCTTCGACCCCCGCTGCACGCCCTCAATTCACCTTCGCGCCTGAAAACTTCACGACCTTCGCCCACTTCGCCGTCTCGTCGGCAATGAAGGTCTTGAATTGCGCCGACGCCATTGGCTCGGTGTCGCCGCCGAGATCGTTCATCCGCGCTTTAATTTGCGGGTCGGCTAATCCCGCGACGATACTGGTGCTTAGCTTGTCGATGATTGCCGCGGGCGTGCCGGTAGGCGCACCGATTCCGTTCCAGGCCGACGCCTCGAAACCCGGCAGCGATTCGGCGATGGGTGGGACTTCCGGCAGCACGTCGGTACGTTTGGCGACGGTCACCGCCAGCGGCCGGACTTTACCGGCCCGGATAAAACCGATCGCGGTAGAGACCGTGATGATGAAGGCCTGGACTTGTCCGGAGAACAAATCTGGCCACACAGCCGCCGGACCGCGATAAGCGATGTGCACGAGATCGACGCCAGCCATCAGCTTCAACAGCTCAATACCGACATGCATCGGCGTGCCGATGCCGGGCGAGGCGATGTTGACCTTCCCCGGATTGGCCTTGGCATAGGCGATAAACTCGCCAAACGTCGTTGCCGGAACCGATTGATTGACCATCAGCACCATCGGCAGCCGAACCACGCCGGCGATCGGCGCGATATCGCGGATAAAATCGAAATCGAGTTTCTCGTAGAGCGTCGCATTGATGGCATTGGTCGTGACGACGGTCAGCAGCGTGTAGCCGTCGGGCGCGGCGCTCACTACCGCTTGGGTGGCGATATTGCCGCCGGCGCCGGTTCGGCTTTCGACGAAGAACGGCTGGTTCAAATGCTCCGACAGCCATTGCCCGATCAGGCGGGCGACCAGATTTGGCGTGCTGCCGCCACCCAAGCCTTCAATAATGCGCACCGGCCTGGTCGGATAATCCTGCGCGTAAGCGATGCGCCGCGTCGGCGCCGCGGCAACGGCCGCGCCCGCCAAGCGCAATAATTGTCGACGTTGCAGCGGCATTGAGGAACAGCAGTCTGGACGCGATGTCGTTAGTGTTGGGCCGCGACGCCGCGGCCACACCGAGAGCCTATCGCGCTCGCATCAACGCGAAAAGCGCTGTTCCAAGGACCCCAAGATGGCGTGGAAACTAGCCGCCCCTCTTTCTCGGCACCCGGCTGCCCTTCTTGCGCACCTTTGATAGGCCGATGGCGATGGCCTGCTTGCGGCTTTTGACCTTGCCGGCCCTACCGCCCCGGCCGCTTCGTGCCGAGCCGCGCTTATAGCGGTGCATCTCGCGCCGTACTTCATCACCGGCGCCGCGGGAATATCTGCGTTTCCTTCGCGTGGCCATGCGTTGCTCCTCCAAGACGTTGGGTTTCGCAAGGACAACCCCCGCACGCGCAATAGGTTGTCTGTGACACCGGTCATTGCTTGCACAACGCGCTGTGAGCATGAGCTGCAGCAAACCGGAAACGCCGTGTAATTCTTGCGATGTCGAATACTGCTCTCAATCGTACTTCGGCTCCGCATCGAGCCGCGCCACCCAGCCTTCGAGACCAGGCTTGGCCGCCGGGTAGCGCTGCAGCACCAAGGGATCGTGGCCCGGCACGACGTGCCGCGGCGACGTCCCCAGGCGCTTTAAGGTCTCATAACCCTCGACGACCTCTTCGACATTGTAGGTGATCGGAAATACACGCCCCCCGTCGATATGGGCATAGAGGTGCGTCGCATCGGCCGCCAGCACCACATAGCCGCGGCGCGTCTTCACCCGCACGCATTGCAGCCCTTTGGAATGGCCGCCGATGTGATGCACAGTGACGCCGGGGGCGATTTCACCGGTGCCGTCGTGAAAGCTGGCGCGGCCTGAGAAAAGCTTGCGCACCATGGCGATCACATCTTCGACTTCGAACGGCGCCCGCAGCGCTTGATGGCACATGCAGCGGCCGGTGGCATAGGCCATCTCGCGATCCTGCAAATGATAGCGTGCCTGCGGAAACAGCTCGTAATTGCCGCAATGATCGTAATGCAGGTGGCTGATGATGACGGTCTTGATCGAGTCGGCGGCGATGCCGAGCGCCGCAAGTCCGTCCCGCACCGGCTTGATCATCTCGCGCTGCCGCTTTTTGCCCATGGCTTCGTCGAAGCCGGTGTCGACCACGATCGCCCCGGAGGACCCGACGATCGCCCAGACGAAGAAATCGAGCGGCTGCAAGATGTCGTGCGGGTCGCCGTCGATGAAATTCGCGGGCGAACGGCGCGAATGATGACCGTAGCGAATGGCGTAAACTTCGTGAATGTCGTCGGGCATGAGTTCATCCCGTTTCGGCGTTAGCCTAGCGTAGCATTCAAAACGTGGATGTTCGCAACCCGCCTTCGCTTGCATGGCGAGCTTCGGCGGGTAAGGGCACCGAAGCGCATGAGCGCGGAGGCGGGCAATTGGGGCATGACGCATGCGATTCCTCGCCACAAAAATAAAAACCCCGGCGCAATCGCCGGGATTTTTTACGCAGACGCTACGACTACTGAACGCAGACGCTACACACGCAACGAAAAACGTCGGCGCTCGGTACGATTACAGTTGTCCGTATTTGCGGAGCACAGCGCGGCACTCGTTGCCGACGCGCCAGCTGTGAGCGGCA
>DATAYT010000288.1:0-28315 GCA_036272395.1 Xanthobacteraceae bacterium | reverse complement strand
TGCCTTATTCAGTCAGGAATATTGTCGCGCGGCACGAGCGCGTTCTCGTTCGACTGGGATTCGGCCGACACGCCGGCGCTTGTCGTTGGCCCCGACTCCGGGGTTTCGCCGGAACTTGGCGACGCGCCGGTGGCAGGGGCGGCAACGACAGGAGCATGCTCTTGTGGGACGGACGTTGTCTCTTCGCGCTCCGGCTGGCCTCCGGGGGCCGGTTTTTCCGGTTCAGATTTAGCCGTAGCGCGAGGCTTGGTCTCGCGACCCTTGGTTTCCTGGCCCTTGGCCTCCTGCCCTTTCGGTTCCTCTGACTTGGCCCGCTCCGGTTTCGCCGCCGGCGCATTGCCGCCGGCGCTGATGACGTAAGCGGCGAGCGCCGCGGCCTGTTGGCTGCTCGTTGCATAGTGCTCGCGCAAGAACAGCGAAAGGGTGAGGCTGCTGCGGCCGTTCGCGAGCCCGCGCGTGCTCTTGTGACACACCGCGCAATAGTTCGCGAATAATTCGGAGGCAGGCTTGCCCTGATCGATATTGGTCTGGCTCAGGGTCGGTCCCGCGAACACCACGGCACCCGCCATGACCCAGACAAGCCCGATCACGGGCATAAGACGCCGGAACACGCTGACCCCCTCAATTCTCTCCCGCTCAGAAGGCATACTTACCCCAACTGCGAACCGGTACGACAGTCTCACGTTGGCGGCATCCTCGCCCGTGTCCTGCGCCATTGCTGGTCAAGGAGGATTTTGTTTTAATAACGGCAATAACAAGACTCCACCCGCGCAACGGCGTCTCGAACGGCCCCGGCGGCATTGATTCAAGCGCCAATCGTAGGAGGCTGCACGACGGGCGGTGTGAGTGGAAACGGCTGTGGATCGCTTATTGTTCATATTTCTACGCCGGCTTATCCAGCACGGCTCGTTTACCGTCACGACTGCGCGCGGGCGCATAGACACGTTCGGCGACGGAACGGGGCGGCCTGTCGCGATCCGGTTTAGCAATGCCGCCGCTCAGCGCGCGGTGCTGTTCGATCCCGAGTTGAAGCTCGGTGAAGCCTACATGGACGGCACGCTGATCGTCGAGCAGGGCTCCATAGCCGATGTGCTGGCGCTGTTATTGGGCCAAGAGCGTCTCGACGCCCGCAATTGGGCGCTGCCGCGTGCGCTGCGTTATCTGTTCCGCCGCCTGCAGCAACTCAATTTGCGTTCCCGCGCGCGGACCAATGTCGCACACCACTACGACCTCGACGGTCGGCTCTATTCGTTATTCCTCGACGGTGACCAGCAATATAGCTGCGGTTATTTCGAGCGGCCCGATCAGTCGCTTGATGACGCGCAGCTGGCAAAGAAGCGTCACCTCGCCGCCAAGCTGCGGATCGCGCGCGGCGCCAAGGCGCTCGACATCGGCTGCGGCTGGGGTGGACTGGCGCTCTATTTAGCCGAGGTCGCCGGCGCGCAGGTCACCGGCATTACGCTGTCGCAGGAACAATACGAGCGCGCCCAGAACCGGGCGCAGGAGCGCGGCCGCCGCGACGTCGAATTCAAGCTTTTGGACTATCGCGATGTGGACGACCGATTCGATCGAATCGTATCGGTCGGCATGTTCGAACATGTCGGGGTCGGATTTTACGACGTCTTCTTCAACCAGTGCGCGAAGCTTCTTGCCGACGACGGCATCGCGCTCCTGCACACAATCGGTCGCTACAGTCCACCCGGGATCACCAATCCCTGGATCGCCAAATACATTTTCCCCGGCGGCTACATTCCGGCCCTGTCGGAAGTTCTCCGCGCGATCGAGCGGGCGGGCCTGATCGTCACCGATGTGGAGATTTTGCAACTGCACTACGCCGAGACGCTTAAGGCCTGGCGCGAACGCTTTCTGGCCCATCGCGACGAGGTGGTGCGCCTCTACGATCAGCGCTTTGTGCGAATGTGGGAGTTTTATCTGGCTTGCTCGGAAATGGCGTTTCGGCTGGGCGAGATGGTCGTGTTCCAGATTCAGATGACGAAGCAGAAGGGCCTCATACCCCCGACCCGTGATTATATCGGGCGCGAAGAGGCGCGGTTGCGGGCTATGGAGGCGGCCTACAGGCCGCCGCTGCGACTCGCGGGCGAATAGCCCTCCGCCATCTGTCGCGTTGCCGCGTCAAGGGCTGCGTGGCATTTTTCAAACTTGAAAACCGTCCAGTGGGTAACGGGGGAAAGCCCCAATCAATGTTTCAATTATCCACCGGCTCGATTATCGAAAGAGGCGGCGGTTGCTCAATAACCGCTGCTGTCGTTGAGTGCGCCGCGATGTTGAGTAGCGAATTTCGACCGAACCACCGCCGGGTTGCGGCCGCGCGCCGCAAAATGGCCACAGCGTCTGATTCCTCTGACCGGGACCATGCCAGTTTTCGATTCGACCGCCCGCAAGCAAGTTGCCCCGGAGCCGACTTTCCGGACGGCTCCGCACAATATCGAAGCCGAACAGGCTTTGCTTGGCGCCATCCTCGTCAATAACGAGGCGTTCTACCGGGTTTCGGACTTTCTTGAGCCGAAGCATTTTTTCGAGCCGATCCACCAGCGTATTTTCGAACTGGCCGGCGGACTGATCCGCGCTAGCAAAACCGCTACGCCGGTCACGCTCAAAACCTTCTTGCCCGGCGACGCGGATATTGCTGGCCTTTCCGTCAATCAGTACCTCGCCCGGCTCGCCGCCGAGGCGACCACGATCATCAACGCCGAGGACTACGGCCGCACGATCCACGATCTCGCCGTCCGCCGCGACCTGATCGCGATCGGCGAGGACATGGTGAACCTCGCTTATGACGCGCCGGTCGATTCGACTCCGCTTCAGCACATCGAGGACGCCGAGCGCAGGCTTTACGAAATCGCCGAGACCGGCCGTTACGACGCCGGCTTTCAGCGCTTTGCGCGGGCGCTGACGACAGCAGTCGACATGGCTGCGCGAGCTTACCAGCGGGACGGCCGCCTTTCCGGTTTGGCAACCGGTCTGACCGATCTCGATAGCAAAATGGGCGGGTTACAGCCCTCTGATTTGGTCATTCTTGCGGGCCGGCCAGGCATGGGCAAAAGCGCGCTCGCCACCAATGTCGGCTACAACGTCGCCAAAGCCTGGACCGGCGAGGTTCGGGCCGATGGCCACATGGTGACGGTCAATGGCGGCGTTGTCGGCTACTTTTCGCTGGAAATGTCGGCCGAACAGCTGGCCACCCGCATCATCTCGGAACAGACCGGAATCCCGTCAAACAAAATCCGCCGCGGCGATATTGATGAAGCCGATTTCGAGAAGATTAGAGACGTTTCGATCGACCTGCAGAGCCTGCCTTTCTATGTCGATGAAACCGGCGGGCTCAGCGTCGGCCAGTTGGCGGCCCGCGCCCGGCGGCTGAAGCGGCAGCGCGGGCTTGATCTATTGATTGTCGATTACCTTCAGCTGCTGCAGGGCTCGACCCGCCGTGCCGCCGAAGGCCGCGTCCAGGAAATCACTGAAATTACCACCAGACTCAAGGCGCTCGCCAAAGAGCTGAACATTCCAATCCTCGCGCTCTCGCAATTGTCGCGTCAGGTCGAAGGCCGTGAAGACAAGCGTCCGCAATTGTCTGATTTGCGCGAGTCGGGTTCGATCGAACAGGACGCCGATGTCGTGCTCTTCATATTCCGCGAGGAGTACTATCATCAGATACGTAAGCCCACCGAAGCCAATCGCGAGAAATTCGCGGAATGGCTGGCCGAGGGCGAACGGGTGGAAGGCAAGGCCGAAGTGATTATCGGCAAGCAGCGCCACGGCCCAACGGGCACGGTCGAATTGCAGTTCGACGGCGCGGTGACGCGTTTTGCCAATCTCGATACCGCGCACCGGCCCACTTTCTAAGCCCGCGCGCTGCACTTTACCGCCGCGATGTCGGCGGTCATAAAGTGTCCATGGCACGCGCCAAACGCACCACGCCGGCCGGATCAGGCCCGGTCGCCGTTGAAACCGGGGGAACGCTCGCGGTCGACCTTGCCGCGGTCGGAGCGAATTGGCAGGCGCTGAAGCGCCAACTGCTCACCGTCGAATGCGCGGCGGTCGTCAAAGCCAACGCCTATGGGCTTGGGCTAAAGCCGGTCGTTGCCGCGCTGGCACACGCCGGTTGCAAGACATTCTTCGTCGCCGATATCGCCGAAGCGCGAATCGTCCGCGCGCGCGCGAAAGACGCCACGATCTATGTGCTGCACGGCTTCACGCTGCAATGCGCGGAAACCTTCATCGAACTTGCCGCTCGGCCGGTGATCAACTCGATGACCGAACTTGCCGAATGGGACACGTTCGTCGCCAATCGCGCTTGGCAAGGCGGCGCCGCGCTTCATGTCGATACCGGCATGAACCGGCTCGGCGTTTCGCCGGAAGAGGCGGCAGCGCTTGCGCCGCGGGCGCAAACCCAAAACCATGGCATCGCGTTGCTCTTAAGCCATCTGGCCTGCGCCGATATTCCCGATCACCCGCTCAACGCGAAACAGCTGCGGCTGTTTCGCGAACTGCGCGCGCTTTATTCCGGTATTCCGGCGTCGCTTGCGAATTCGTCCGGGATCTTCCTCGGCGACGCGACCTATTTCGATCTGGCGCGGCCGGGTGCCGCGCTATACGGCATCAATCCGACGCCGGGGCGGCCCAATCCCATGACGAGCGTCGTCGAATTGAGCGGCCGCGTCGTGCAGCTCCGCGCCCTCGCGCGCGACCAGGCGATCGGTTACGGCGCCACCTGGACCGCACGGCGTAATTCGCGCATTGCGGTCGTGGCGCTGGGCTATGCGAACGGGCTCCTGCGCGCTGGCAGTGCCAGCGACCAGCATCCCGGTGGCGCGGCAATCGTTGCCGGCAAAAGATGTCCTATAGTGGGCCGAATCTCGATGGATCTCCTCATGCTCGATATTACCGACCTTCCCGACGGCGCCGTCCGTCGCGGCGACTTCACCACCCTGATCGGCGGCGAACTGGGCATTGACGAGGTCGCAGCCTCCGCGGGCACAATCGGATACGAGATCCTCACCCGGCTCGGCATGCGCTGCCATCTCGATTACCGGGGCGGGTAGATGGCAGCGCGGGCGCAAAATTTCATTTGCCAGAACTGCGGCGCCGCGTTCGCGCGCTGGGCCGGCAAATGCGAAGCCTGCGGCGAATGGAATACCTTGGTCGAGGAAGGCGCCGAGGGTCCGCGGCGACCCATGCGCAAAGGCCGTCCCTTCGCCATTGAGCCGTTGCAGGGCGCAACAAACGAGGCGCCGCGCCTTGCCTCCGGCATCGCCGAGTTCGATCGGGTCACGGGCGGCGGCTTGGTGCGCGGATCGGTGCTGCTTCTTGGCGGCGATCCCGGAATCGGCAAATCGACGCTGCTCCTTGAGGTCGCGGCCGCATTCGCGCGCGGCCGGCAGCGCGCCATCTACATTTCCGGCGAGGAAGCGGTGGCGCAGGTGCGCCTGCGCGCCGAGCGGCTCGGCCTTGCCGAGGCGATGGTCGAGGTCGCAGCGGAGACCTCGGTTGAAGACATCGTGGCCACGGTCTCGCAGGGCGCCGTCCCGCGCCTATTGGTTATCGACTCCATCCAGACCATGTGGACGCAAACTGTCGAATCAGCGCCCGGCACCGTGACCCAAGTCCGAGGCTCGGCTGCGGAGCTGATCCGTTTCGCCAAACGCAGCGGCACGGCCGTGATTCTGGTCGGCCACGTCACCAAGGACGGTCAGATCGCCGGGCCGCGTGTGGTCGAACATATGGTCGACGCGGTCTTGTCTTTCGAAGGCGAAGGTTCGCAGCAGTTTCGCATCCTGCGCGCGATCAAGAACCGGTTTGGTCCCACCGACGAGATCGGCGTGTTCGAAATGACCGGCAGCGGTTTGCGCGAGGTTGCCAACCCGTCGGCGCTGTTCCTGTCGGAACGCGATCTCGGCAGCCCGGGAACTGCCGTGTTTGCAGGAATCGAAGGGACACGCCCGCTGCTTGTGGAAATCCAGGCTTTGGTGGCACCAACGACCCTCGGAACCCCGCGCCGCGCGGTGGTCGGCTGGGACCCGAATCGGCTGTCGATGGTCTTGGCTGTGCTTGAGGCGCATTGCGGTGTGCGCCTGTCAGGACATGACGTTTACCTCAATGTCGCCGGCGGGTTGCGAATCCAGGAGCCGGCTGCCGACGTGGCGGCCGCGGCGGCGCTGGTGTCGTCGCTCACGCACGCCCCCCTACCCGCTCACGCCGTCTATTTTGGCGAGATCTCGCTGTCCGGCGCCGTGCGGCCGGTGCCGCAGATTGCCGCGCGCTTGCGCGAGGCGCAAAAGCTCGGCTTCACCAGAGCGGTCGCTCCGGAAGCCTCCCGCAACGAAGCCCCGGACCAGTTCACGGTCTCCGCGCTCGGCAGCCTTGATAACCTGGTCGCCGATATCGCTCGCGACGGCGCCCCCGCGCTGCGGCGGGTCGGACGGCAGGAGGCCTGATCGGGCCCGCCCTCGAGGTGCCGTTGCGGTGCCTATTCGGTTAATGATCGGTTTTCGGGCAATAGGGCGATTTTCTGCCGATTATTGAACGCATTTCACTGCGAGAAGACGGGTGACGGCCCGGCGTAGCCCCGCTATACACGCGGCGGGAAGTTAGAGGCGCCAGGCCGAATCGTAGCCCTGCTCGGAAACTGCAATGCCGATCACGTTGCTCGATATTCTCCTGATCCTGGTAATGCTGGTTTCAGGACTGCTCGCCATGGTGCGCGGCTTCATGCGCGAGGTCCTGTCCATCACGGCGTGGATTCTGGCGGCCGTAGCCACCCTTTATTCCTATGGCAAGCTCCTGCCTTACGCCAAACAGTACTTCAACAGCGACATTGTCGCCGCGGTTGCCGTGGTGGGCAGCGTGTTTCTGCTGACGCTCTTGGTCGTCTCCGTGTTCACCATCAGAGTTTCGGACATGGTGCTCGATAGCCGCGTCGGCGCGCTCGACCGCACGCTCGGATTCTTGTTCGGCCTCGCCCGCGGCCTGATCATCGTGGTCATCGCGTTCCAGTTCTTCATTTGGCTCGTTCCCGACCGCAGCCAGCCGCAATGGGTCAAAGGCGCCAAATCCAAGGTGGTACTGGCCGGCACCGGACAATGGCTGATGTCGATGTTGCCGGATGACCCCGAAAGCACCATTTTAAACAGGCTCAAGCGCGCCAAGCCGGAGGACACCGACAATCCTCCCGCTGCGCCGGACCAGCGGCGGAGCGGTCTCGACCCGGTGGAGGTACCACGATCATGACCGTGCCTGCCGCCTTCGATCCCGACGCGGATCGGCTTCGTGAGGAGTGCGGCGTATTCGGAATATTCGGCCATCCCGACGCCGCGGCAATTACCGCGCTCGGCCTCCATGCTCTGCAGCATCGTGGCCAGGAAGCGGCCGGGATTGTCACCTTCGACGGCAAACGGTTTCATTCGGAACGCCGGCTTGGACTGGTCGGCGACGCCTTCTCCCGGCGCGACGTGATCGATCGGCTGCCCGGCAATGCGGCGATCGGCCATGTACGCTATTCCACGACCGGCGAGACGATCTTGCGCAACGTTCAGCCGCTGTTCGCGGAGCTCAACGCGGGCGGTTTTGCCGTAGGCCATAATGGCAATCTCACCAACGGCCTGACGCTGCGGCGCCAGCTGGTGCGCGATGGCGCGATGATGCAATCGACCACCGATACGGAAGTGATTCTGCATCTGGTAGCCCGCTCGCATCGCAATCGCTTTGTCGATCGCCTGGTCGAAGGCTTGCGCATGCTGGAGGGCTCCTACTCCTTCGTTGGCCTGACCAACAAGAAACTGATCGGCGCGCGCGATCCGCTTGGCATCCGTCCGCTGGTGCTCGGCAAACTCGACGGCTGTCCGATCCTGGCGTCGGAAACGTGCGCGCTCGACATTATCGGCGCCCAATATGTGCGCGACGTCGAGAACGGCGAGGTCCTGGTCTTCGACGAGGACGGCGCGCATACGCACAAGCCGTTTCCGCCGATGCCGCCGCGGCCGTGCATTTTCGAATACATCTATTTCGCCCGGCCCGATTCGATATTGGGCGGCCGTAGCATTTACAGCGTGCGCAAGGCATGCGGCGCGGAATTGGCGCGTGAGGCGCCGGCGTCAGCGGACGTGGTCGTGCCGGTCCCGGACTCCGGCGTCCCGGCGGCCGTTGGCTATGCGCAGGAATCGCGGCTGCCCTACGAGCTCGGCATCATCCGCAATCACTATGTCGGCCGCACCTTCATCGAACCGACCCAGCACATTCGCCAGCTCGGCGTTCGCCTCAAACACAACGCCAACCGCGCGGTGGTGGCCGGCAAGCGCATTGTCCTGATCGACGATTCCATCGTACGTGGCACCACCTCGGTGAAGATCGTGCAAATGATGCGCGATGCGGGCGCCACCGAAGTGCATATGCGGGTTGCCTCTCCGCCGATCACGCATCCTGACTATTACGGCATCGACACGCCCGAACGCGACAAATTGCTCGCTGCGACGCACGATCTCGAGGGCATGCGGAAATTCATCGGTGCCGATTCGCTCGCGTTCCTTTCGGTCGATGGCATCTATCGCGCCATGGGCGAAAAGGGCCGCGATCCGGCTCGCCCGCAATTCACCGATCATTGTTTCACCGGCGAGTATCCGACGCCGCTTACAGACCGGACCGCCCAGGACGCGACGCCGCGTCAGCTCTCCCTGCTCGCGGAAGCAAGCTGATCAATGACGCAACCTCTGGCCGGGAGCATTGCGCTCGTCACCGGCGCATCGCGCGGCATCGGCCGGGCGACGGCGCTGGCGCTTGCGCGCGCCGGTGCTCACATCGTCGCGGTTGCGCGGACCGTCGGCGCGCTTGAGGAAATCGACGATGCGGCGCGTGCGGCCGGCAGTTCGGCGACCTTGGTCCCGCTCGACATGCGCGACTATGCCGGCCTGTATCGGCTGGCTGCGGCGCTCAACGAACGTTATCAGCGGCTTGACGTGATGGTCGGCAATGCCGGGGTGGTCGGACAGCGCTCTCCGCTCGACCACGTTGAGCCGCAGAACTGGGATGAGGTCATGGCGGTGAACGTCACCGCCAATTGGCATCTGATCCGCGCCATGGATGCCTTGCTCAAGCGCTCCGCCGCCGGACGCGCGGTTTTCATCACTTCTGGCGCCGCGACCCATGCGCGCGCCTATAGCGGCGCGTATCCGGTGTCGAAGGCCGCGCTCAACGCGCTGGCACGCGTCTATGCATCGGAAACCGAGTCGAGCGCGGTCAGAGTAAATTTATTCAATCCGGGACCGACGCGGACTCGGATGCGAGCACAGGTCATGCCCGGAGAAGATCCGATGACGCTGCCGACACCCGAGGCGGTGGCCGAAAAAATCCTGCCGATGTGCCTGCCGAGCTGCTCCGAAACCGGTAAGCTTTTTGATTTTCCCGCCGGCAAATTTTTGCAGTTCACGCCGCCAGCGTGACTGGCTTTTTGTAGTTGAAGGTCTGCACCAATAGGCCCGACCGGATACATGCTTCGGCCGGTCAACCGCTGCCATGGCGTTGCGGGTGGCGGTTTCGTTGCCGCTTGCGCCCCGCATAGGGATTGGACTTCGTGCGCAAGGTCAGCCTGATCGGCGTACCCGGCAAGTCGAAACGCTCGCGCAGTCCGTTGACAAGGTAGCGGCGATAAGCGTCCGGCAGCGTGCTGGTGCGCGAACCGAATAAAACAAAGGTCGGCGGCCGCGACTTCGGTTGCGTCATATAGTCGAGCCGCAATCGCCGGCCGCGCAACGCCGGCGGCGGATTCGCGCTCGTCGCCGCGGCCAAGAACCGGTTCAATGCCGCCGTCGGCACGCGCCGATTCCAGACGGCATGCGCTTCAACCACCGCCTGCATGAGGCGCTCTAAACCATGGCCGGTCTTCGCCGACAAGACCGCAACGCCAACACCCTTGATTTGCGGCAACAGACGATCGACCGCGGTGCGCAAGCGGCCCATTGCGCCGGCCTCCGCCGTGACCAAGTCCCATTTGTTCACCGCAATCACGATCGCGCGACCTTCCCGCTCAACCAGATCGGCAATGCGAATGTCCTGCTCCTCGAACGGAGTTTGCGCGTCGACCAGCACGATCACGGCCTCGGCGAAACGGATGGCGTTGAGCGCATCGGCAACCGAAAGCTTTTCCAGCTTCTCGTTTATGCGCGAGCGGCGACGCAAGCCGGCCGTGTCGTGCACGCGAAATTGCCGTCCGCGCCAGTTGAGCTCAACTGCAATGGCGTCGCGCGTGATGCCGGCCTCCGGGCCGGTCAACAGCCGTTCCTCGCCGAGAAGACGGTTGATCAGCATGGATTTACCGGTATTCGGCCGCCCGACAATGGCGATGCGAATCGGCGCAGTATCCGGCGCGGCGTCCGGAAGTTTGTCATCACTTTGTTCAGCAATCGGCTCGGGCAAAGCGGCGCGCAGCGCCTCGTAGAGCCCGGCCAGGCCTTCGCCGTGCTCGGCGCTGATTGCAACCGGATCGCCGAGACCGAGTGCATAGGCCTCAAGCGCACCGGCCTCGCCGGCGCGGCCCTCGCTTTTATTAGCGACCAGAATGGCGTTCTTACCGGACTTGCGAACCATGTCCGCGAACGCGCGATCCGAAGCCGTGGCGCCGGCGCGCGCATCGATCAAAAATAAGATCGCATCGGCCTTTGCGATCGCCGCCGCCGTGTGCCCCTGCATGCGCGCCGAGAGGCTGTCGCGCTCCGCATTTTCCAAGCCGGCGGTGTCGATCACCTTAAACGCGAGATCGCCGAGCTGGGCGTCGCCTTCGCGGCGATCCCGTGTCACTCCCGGCTGATCGTCGACCAGCGCGAGGCGGCGGCCAATGAGCCGGTTGAACAGCGTCGATTTGCCAACATTCGGCCGACCAACGATCGCGACTGTGAAGGGCATAGCAAACCGTGAGGGCGCGCCGATTGATGGCAAACGGCTTCGCGACAGGGCCTCTATACCACTTAAAGCCCACTTGGCGGGGCTGAAGGCAAATCAGCACCCGCGAGCGCGGACGTAATTTATTGAGACGAACCGGAGGGCGGCGGCGAATTAGGCCAGATCGACCGCGATGGCTGCGGCGTCTGCGGTGGAGCGGGCCAAACCGATTGAGACGTTTGGGATTGCGGCGCGTTGGTCGGCGGAGGGGCTGGCCAACCCGACGCGTCGGGTTGTTGCGCCGGCGGCTTCTGTGGCGGCCCAACCGTGATGCGCGGGGCCGGTGCGGATGCGGCTGGGGCGGCGGGCGGTTTCTGCGCCGCCAATTTCGGTTTGGGTTTCGGTTTTGGTTTGGTCGCTTCGGCCGCCGCCGCTGGCGGTGTCGGTCCAGGCACCGCGGCATCGGGATCGGGTTGTTCCGGAGGCGCCTGGTAACCCTTCACCAGATCCGCAGGCACGCCGGTGGTGGCGCCGGGCACGCCTTCGGGGAATACAGGCGCGCGCTCGCCCTTGAGTTTCTTTTTGCTGTCGAACACATCGGAACTGAAAAGCTCAGTGGGATCGAATTGGCCACCCTTAGTGCAGCCGGCGATCAGAAGCGCAAGCGCAAGCACCGACGCGACCCGGAAGAAACAGCTGCGCGAGCGCTCCGCCATGGTGTCAGCCTTTCGCGCTCGCCGCGATCAGCTCGCTCAACATTTCCGCGCGGCTGCGCGGACCCGGAGGCGTCTGCGGATCGCTCATGATCATCTCGGTCCATCGCCGCGTCGCCGCCATGTCCCCGGCCTTCCATGCGGACAGCGCCAAAATCTCCCGGGCACTGTGCCGGAACGCGCGATCTGGGGCGGTTACGAGTTCGAGCCGCTGCAAGATTTCTGAATATGGCGCAGTGTCGACCAACAGAAAACCGGCCCGCACCGCCGCGAGGTCTCGGGCGATCTGGCCGGCGTGGCTGTCCGCGGCGATCGCATCGTAAGCCGCAACTGCGGCTTTGCGATCGCTGGTCGCGAGCTCGCCGGCTTCGCGCAAACGGGCCAGCACGCGGTATCCGCCGGTGCCATCGGCCGAAAGTTTGGCAAAGGCCGCCGCCGCCTCTTGATGCTTGCCCGATTCCGCGAGCATGGCCGCTTGCTCAAACGCCGCGCCGGATTGCGCCGCCTGTTTGGCTTGCCACCACTCGTAACCACGCCAGGCACCGACGCCGATGACGACCATGATGCAGGCAGCAATGAGATAGCCGCCGTAACGCTCCCAGAGCTTTTTGAGCTGTTCGCGCCGGACTTCCTCATTAACTTCTTGGAATATGTCGGTCACGCCATCGCCTTTAAGGCTTCGCCGCGGAACGAACCAACCGCCAAGGGATCATTCCGGCCGGTGTCAAACAGGCCCTGTCTTCGCGCAGCGATCAATCAACGTCGATTTTGTCACGGAAGCCCTTGATCGAACTAGTGTAATGTTGTGGCGCGAGCAAGGCAAAACACGGCGCCATGCTGCGGTTTGCCCCACCGTTGTCGGTTGCTACGCCCGCGATGGACCCTTGCCGCGCTCCGGCAGCTTGGTGACCGCGGCTTGGCGCATTGGGTAGATGTGTTCCGCGCCAGGGAAGGTTCGCGCCCTCACCTCCTCAGCATAGCCTTTGACGGCCTGCTCGATGGAAGGCCCCAGATCGCCGAACCGCTTGACGAATTTGGGCACGCGCGGCGACAGCCCGAGCATATCTTCGAGCACCAAAATCTGGCCGTCGCAGGCGACGCTGGCGCCGATCCCGATCGTCGGAATGGGGACTTGGGCGGTGATGCGGCGGGCCAGGGGTTCGGCCATCGCTTCCAGCACGACCGCAAAGGCGCCGGCATCGACCACCGCGCGCGCGTCCGCCTCGATCGGCGCCCAATCCGCCTCTTCGCGGCCCTGCGCCCGGAACGAGCCCAGCGCATTGATTGCCTGCGGGGTGAGGCCGACATGGCCCATGACCGGCACGCCCCGCTCGACCAGAAAAGTAATGGTCTCCGCCATGCGACGGCCGCCTTCGAGCTTGATCGCCCCGCAACCGGTCTCCTTGAGTACCCGCGCCGCCGACGCGAACGCCTGCTTCTTCGAGGCTTCATAACTGCCGAACGGCAGATCGACCACGACCAGCGCCTGCTTTGAGCCGCGCATCACCGCGTGCCCTTGCAAGATCATCATCTCGAGCGTCACCGGAATGGTCGTCTCGAGGCCGTGCATCACCATGCCGAGCGAATCGCCGACCAGGATGACATCGCAATAAGCATCGACGATCCGAGCGGTGTGGGCGTGATAGGAGGTCAACGACACGATCGGCTCGCCGCCCTTGCGAGCGCGGATGTCGGGCGCGGTCAAACGCCGGATTGTATTTTGTACCGACACAATCAGGACCCCAGCGCCGGCGTTCCAAATGCCGGAACGCCAATCACGACAGGATGGAAGACGAAGCCAAGCGCCAAATAGATGATCGTGCCGACGATGATGGCGATGATGTCGTTCTTGGTGCCGCCGATCGGAATTGGCGGTGCGCCGGCATCCTTACGGCGTTTGAGCGTGATCCTGTCATACACCGCCCAGGCCAAAACCGATCCGAACAGAACGATGCTGCCGAGATCGCCGTTGGCGCACAAATGCGCAAATGCCCAGGTCTTCACTCCGACCAACATGGGGTGTTTGAGCACACGCTTGATGTTGCCGGGAATGTAAGCCGCCGCGATCATAATGCTGGCAGGCCACATCAGCGCAACAACGATGTGGCGGGTCCATCCCGGCGGATACCACACCGCGATCGGACCCGCCGCGCGATAGGCGGCAAATCCATAGCCGATGAGAACAATGCCGATGATCGAGACCAGCGAAAACAGGCCCCGGTACGGCCACTCCCCGATCCGCGCCACAACCGCCGCGCGGTGGTCACGCATGGTCACGAACACATGCGCGCCGAGAAACACGACCAAGCCAAGGATTTCGAGCGCAAGACCCATTCTACAGCACTCTACGTTGAGTTCCCGTCGCCTCTGCCTGTTGCCAAGCCTCAACGTCCCCGGCGGCGGATCATGGCCCTGGCCTAGCGATTGTCAATGACAGGACGGGCCGCTCACGAGGCGTATGTTTTGCCGCGCGCGAGATAGCCGGCGGTATCAATAACCGCCTCGCGTTCGGCGAAGCTCGCCATATCGCCGTGCATCGCGGCGGCGCTGCCGTCGCGCGCGATTGCGGTGAGCACACGCTGCATGGCTTTGATCGCGGCACGCTGCGTATCGCTCGGGATGATCACGATGTGATAGCCGAGCGCTTGCAGCCGCGACACCGGCAACAGTGGTGTCTTGCCGCCCTCGAACATATTGATGAGTTTCCATCCCGGCAGGCGCTTGGCGATTGCAGCGATCTCGGCTTCCGAGGTCGGCGCTTCGACAAAGCTCACATCGGCGCCGGCCTCGAGATAGGCGGCCGCGCGATCGAGCGCGGCAGAAAGGCCTTCGACCGCGATCGCGTCTGTGCGTGCAATCACCACGAAATCGGTATCGTGCAGGCCGTCACGAACCGCTCTGAGCTTCTGCACCATCTCCTTCGTCGGCACGATGCTCTTGTCGTCGTAATGGCCGCATTTTTTGGGAAAGGTCTGGTCCTCCAGGTGAAAAGCGGCGACGCCGGCGCGCTCGAAGGCGCGCGCCGCAGCCTGCGCATTAAGTGCATTGCCGTATCCGGTATCGGCATCGGCGATGATCGGCGCGCCGACAACATCGGCCATCGAGGCAAACCGGTCGGCGATGGCGCTTACGGACAAGAGCCCAAGATCGGGAACGCCGGCGGAACGCGCAATGGCGCCGCCGCTGGCATAGATCGCTGAAAAGCCGGCTTGCTCCACCAGTCGCGCCGAGAGGCCATCATAGGCGCCTGGCGCCACCGTTATCTCACCGGAATTCAATAGCGCCCGCAATTTCGTTGTGGCTCGCACGACATCCTCTCGGCTTCGCCTTGCATCATCGCCATGATACGTCTTGGCCGGAATGCAGCAAACGCGAAGGAATAGGAATGAAGCGGATCGTTATCGCCGCGGTGGCGCTTTCTCTCGGTACGGTTTTCGCCGCTGCTCAAGACTGGCCGACCAAGCTCGTTAAGATCATCGTGCCGTTCGCCGCCGGCGCGACACCGGACCTGGTCGCGCGGCTGATCGCCGACGATCTCCAGACCAGGCTCAATCAGGCTTTCATTGTCGAAAATCGGCCGGGCGCCAGCGGCAATACCGGAACGGATGCGGTCGCCAAAGCCGAGCCGGACGGCGGCACGATCGGCGTGAGCATCGGTGGGCCGCTCGCGATCAACACGCTGTTATTCCCCAACCTGCCCTACGATCCGCGCAAGGACCTCACGCTTATTACTCTTCTTGTCACGCAACCCAGCGTGCTCGCCGTCAATGCGGCGCTCGGGGTCAACGACACACGCGCCTTGATCGATGTGATCAAGCGCAATCCGGGCAAATACGCTTTCGGCTCGATCGGCGCCGGCTCGCTCTCGCATCTCGCCATGGAAGCGATTGCGCTCAAAAGCGGCGCGCAGCTTGTCCATGTACCCTATGCGTCGTCGCCGCAAGCGGTGACCGCGCTTCTGCGCAACGATGTGCAGATGGTTTGCTTGCCGGCGATCTCGATCATGCCGCAGCTGCACGCGGGCGCGATCAAAGTGCTTGCGGTGTCGACCGCCGAACGCTCGCCGCTGTTGCCGGATATTCCCACGCTGAAGGAAGCCGGCATCGATGTGGAAGCCGATGCGTGGAGCGGCTTGATCGCGCCCGCGGGAATTCCGAAACCGATGACGGCGCGGATCGGCAAATTCGTCGGAGAGGCTGTCACCACGCCCGTTATCCGCGACAAACTCGCGGCGCAATTCATGACGCCGATACCCGGCACGCCGGCCGAATTCCGCGCGCGCATCGATGCCGATATTGCGCGCTGGTCGCCGGTGATCGCGGCGGCGAAGATCAAGGTTGAGTGAGCGAATAGCGAATTGGGGGCGAGTCTCCCCAAATCGCTACTCAACATTCGCTCCTCGCCTGCGTCACGGCCCAAACTTGAAATTGATGCCGGCTTTGACTTCCTGGACGTTGAGCGAAGCATTCGTGCTGTAGGTGGGGAATGCCGGCGTCGGCAGATTGAGGGTCTGATTGCCGAAACCGAGATAGTCGTATTCGATCTTGGCGGTCCAATTCGGCGCGAACGCATATTCAAGGCCGGCGCCCGCGGTCCAGCCGGTCCGTGTCAGGCTCGTGCTCGCAGTGTTGCCGAAGGTGTCATTGAGACTGTCGTTGTCGTGCGCAAAAGCGACGCCGCCCTTGCCATAGACCAACAGCCGATCGAAAGCGGCGCCGACGCGTCCGGTCACCGTCGACGTCCATTGCGTGTTGGTATTGATGGTGTTGGCGAGCGAATCATGACCGCTGCCTTTGAGCCCGGTCCAGTCGAAATCGCCTTCGATGCCGAGCACCAGCACATTGATCTGCCAATTGGCGCCGATCTGGCCGCCGCCAATGAAGCCATCCTTGCTGAACGTGTTGTTCGCGCCGGTGAACGGGTCGCTCCACGAGGAGCTGGCGAAGCCGGCGCCGAGATTGCCACCGACATAGAAACCCGACCAATTGTAAACCGGCGGCGCATAGACGACCGGCGCCACCGCCGCCGGGACGCGGGCTGGCGGCAGATCGGCGGCTTGAGCGGAAAAAATAGAAATCATCGAGCCGGCGGCGAATGCAACGCCGCCGACGAACGCACGCGAATTCATGCGGACCTCCAGCCTCTTTCCCAACACGTGGTCGCCCCTCGCCGCGGGGCGAATTTGCCGGCGCTACCAAGCTGACGCTCTTGGACAAAGCATGGTCGAGGAATGGCTGGAAAATGGCTCGGGCGCAGCGCGACATTAAATGCTTGCAATGTTCCGCGCGACGAATTTTTGCCGTCAGTGATTCACAATCGTTTCCGATTCCAATCGCGTTTTGCCCTCGAATAACGCCTGCAATGCGGCGTCGCCACCTGTCACTTAGTTGGGATTGCCGCGCTGTAAGTGTCCGGTGCAAAGCCGACCAAAAGCCTGCCGCGGCCGAGATCGAGCACCGGCCGCTTGATCATCGACGGCTGCGCCAGCATCAGCGCAATCGCCTTCTTGGCGTCGATGCCGTTCTTGTCCTTGTCCGGCAATTTGCGGAATGTCGTGCCGGCGCGATTGAGTAGCGCTTCCCAGCCGACCTTCTTCGCCCATTCTTCAAGCCGCGCGCGCTCGATGCCGGCGGTCTTGTAATCATGAAAAGCGTAGTCGACGCCGCGCTTGTCGAGCCAGCCACGCGCCTTCTTCATCGTGTCGCAGTTTTTAATGCCGTAGATGGTGATGGGCATGGCGGCTTCCGAAGAAGGGTTGATTTTCCAACACCCGATAGCCCTGTTATAGCTATAACGTGCGTTTTCATGTTGCGAACCCGAGGTTCATACGGGGCAACAGTGCGTCGAGGTGTGGCCGGCTCAGCTCAAAAATAGACTGCGGTGGATGTCCGGGAACTATCCCAATTGACCGGAGCATGTCTAATGGGACGGCGGGTTCTATATAGGCTGCAAGGAGATAGTTGATAACTTTAACCGGATTAGTCGGGCTTGCGTCCCATTCACTCAGCTCGATTTCGCTGTAAACCGAACGCCCACCCGTCAGATGCATCAAGTCCTTAGTCGATTCCGCAATCGACTTGTCCTCGAAGATTCCAACCGCAGTTAGCGCCTGAGAGGGCGGGTCTTTTGACTTTCCCTTGTAAAAAAGTAGCAGTGACCCAGGAGGACCCAGATTCGATTGCGCCCGACACAAGTACACTTTCCGAATTGTGTTGCCCGGCCTCTTCGGACCACCTGTTACCCCTAACATTTCAAACATGTCCGGCTGCACCGGATCCTTCAGATCGGGATAAAGCGTGTCGTGATAGTCCTCCTTAATCGGCACGATGAAGGCGCGAGTATCACCACCCGCAATGAATCTCGGATAGTTCAGGCGATCTGTCTCGAATGACGAAATGCCCGCGGCCGTACTCAACGCATCGTGAGAGAAACGCTTCTCATAAACCAACTCACCGTCAGCCTTTGTAGCTGTATGTTCAAAGCCATAGAATTCAAGGAGATCAATTAGGGCCACCTGATTGTCATAAGTCGTTATGTAGGCGAGGTCATAATTGTTTGCCTGCGCGAACCAGAATACTTTCTTAAGCAGCAACTCCCCGAGCTTTACGCCGCGCTTTTCGGGCCGAACCTTAAAGGTACAGATCTTCAAAATCTTGTCCGCTTTTATAGTCGCGTCCGTATCTGTTGCCGTCTCGTCTTTCCGAACGATCAAGCCGGCGAGCCCATTGTCGAACACGCCCCAGCAAGGTCGGCGCTCACGGATGCACTTTTCGCGCCACCATCTGTCGAAATCTGGATAATCCTCACGAAGGCTATCGAAAATGTTATCCGTTAACTCAATCTCATTTGCAGATAGCTCTTCGACATACCGAACTGGAGCTTCAATAGGCTCAAACGTTGTTCGAAGTAGATGTACGGCATCGGCTACGAATAGCACGCGCCAGGCCTAACTCTGGAGAAAAGCGACGCGCTCTTTCATGTAGGCCACGGTCTTCGGTAACGAGAAAGTCTGCAGCCCCACGTTCTATGGAATCGAGAAGCGTCGCATCAACTACGTCGTTTGGTCGGCCGAGCAACCCGAACCTTTGTTCCAGCTCGACCTTATTGAGCCCACGAACTTTTTTTATTGATTGAAATTTGTCCAGTTTGCTTAACGATATTTGGCGACGCTGGGCGTCTTTGTCGCGACGAATGTCATCGCGCGCCACTTCATGCACCATCACATCGACTTTCATCCTGAAGTTCACGCTCAAAAGAGCCATCCAGACGCAAGTCTTTTATCCAGCTCAGGCTGAGAGCCGCCTCGATGCGCATCTTTGCGCCCAATGCTTCGAGCTATTTTTGCAATGACGAGATTTGAACGTCACCACGATGTTCAATCTTGGATATGGATGCTGGGCCGACTTGCAGACGCTCGGCCAGATCGCTTTGAGTCAGTCCAGCGAGTTCACGGAGTCTTCGGAGTGACTGTCCTATAAGTATGCCGGGCTCGGCGTTTCTACGCCGAAGAGCCCTAATTACTTTTTTCTTGAGTTTGGGCATTCAGTATTTGTCCCCGTCAACTCGCTTGAACCATAAATTTCCTATAAGGAATACAATACACTACGTGCCTTGACGAGGATCCAATTCTTACAGCTCGCGGCAGTAGCGTGGCTATCATCCATTCGTCCTTGCGGCGCCCCACTATAGTCTTGGTCGGCTTAAGGGCGCGTCCTGGCGAATCACTCCCACTCGATCGTTCCCGGCGGCTTTGACGTCACGTCATAGACCACGCGGTTGACGCCCTTGACCTCATTGACGATGCGGGTCGCCACGGTGCTGAGGAAAACCGAATCGAACGGATAAAAATCCGCGGTCATGCCGTCGGTCGAGGTCACCGCGCGCAGGCCGACGACATAATCGTAGGTGCGGAAATCGCCCATGACGCCGACGCTGCGCACCGGTAAGAGCACCGCGAAGGCCTGCCAGATGTCGTCGTAGAGGCCGGCGCGCCGGATTTCCTCGATAAAAACATCGTCGGCGAGCCGCAAAATGTCGAGCTTCTCGCGCGTGATCGCGCCCGGGCAGCGGATCGCGAGGCCGGGTCCCGGAAACGGATGGCGGCCGACAAAGGCCTCGGGCAGACCGAGCTCGCGGCCGAGCGCGCGCACCTCGTCCTTGAACAATTCGCGCAACGGCTCGACGAGTTTCAGATGCATACGTTCGGGAAGCCCGCCGACATTATGGTGCGACTTGATGGTGACCGAGGGTCCACCGGTGAACGACACGCTCTCGATCACATCGGGATAAAGCGTGCCCTGAGCCAGAAACTCCGCGCCGCCGATCTTTTTCGCTTCGGCTTCGAACACGTCGATAAACAATTTGCCGATGGTCTTGCGCTTTTGCTCGGGATCGTCGACTCCAGCGAGCGCCTTGAGGAAAATATCCTCGGCTTGAACATGAACGAGTGGAATATTGTAGGAATCGCGGAACAGCGCAACGACGCGCTCACCCTCGGCGAGGCGAAGAAGCCCGTGATCGACGAAGACGCAGGTGAGCTGCTCGCCGATCGCCTCGTGGATGAGCACCGCGGCCACCGCGGAATCGACGCCGCCGGAGAGGCCGCAGATCACCCTGTCCTTGCCGACCTGGCGGCGAATCTTGTCGATCGCCTCCTCCTTGAAGGCGCGCATGGTCCAGTCGCCGGTGCAGCCGGCGATCTTGCGTACGAAATTGCGCAGGATGGCGGCGCCGTGCGGGGTGTGCACGACTTCGAGATGAAATTGCGTGGCGTAGAATTTGCGCGCTTCGTCGGCGATCATGGCGATCGGCGCGTTTGCCGAGGTGCCGATCGCGGCAAATCCCGGCGGCGGCTTGGTGACGCGATCGCCGTGGCTCATCCATACCGGGTAGCGCTGGCCCATGTCCCAGATGCCCGCGGTCAGCGGAGACTCCTTCACCAATTCAAGTTCGGCGCGGCCGAATTCCCGATGATGTCCGCCCTCGACCTTGCCGCCGAGCTGCTGCGCCATGGCCTGTTCGCCATAGCAAATACCGAGCACCGGCACGCCGGACTGATAAACGGCCATCGGCGCCAGCGGCGCATCCTTGTCGAGCACTGAAGCTGGCCCGCCGGAAAGTATGATCCCTTTCGGCTGCAGTGCGCGCAGCGCGTCTTCGGCCTTCTGAAACGGCGCGATCTCGCAATAGACTTTCTCTTCGCGTACGCGCCGCGCGATCAGCTGGGTGACCTGCGAGCCGAAATCGACGATGAGAATCTTGTCGTGGGACGCCATAGCGGGTTCTAGGGCAAACCGTCCGGGCTGTCGAGGATCGCAGTCATCGCCTTACGGAGACTGACGCCGCAGGACACTGACAAAAAAACCATCGGTGTCGGTGCGTCGCGGGGTCATCAATAGGCCCTCGCCGGAGATAAGCGCCGCGCGCGCGAAAAGATAGGCGCGCTCGCCCAAGCCCTTCGCCACGTCGGCTGGCTTTTCCACGGAAAAATCGGGATGGCGGGTCGCAAACGCACTGACCTGATCGTTGTTTTCCTCAGGCAAAACCGAACAGGTGACATAAGCGATTCGTCCGCCCGGCTTGGCGAGGGTCGCGGCGCGTTCAAGCACGGCTTCCTGCTCTTTGAGGCGCTCGGTCAGCGCACCCGGTCGAATGCGCCACTTGGCATCGGGGTTGCGCCGCCAGGCGCCGGTCCCGGTGCATGGCGCATCAATCATGACCAGATCGGCGCGGCCGGCGAGACCGGCCAGAACATCGCTGCCGCCGCGGCCGATCGGGGTTCGCACCTGAACATTGCGGGCGCCGGCGCGCTCAAGGCGCGCATGGATCGGCGCCAAGCGGCGCTTGTCGAGATCGGTGGCGTAGATCTGCCCGCGGTTGTCCATCGCCGCGGCGAGCGCCAGCGTCTTGCCGCCGGCCCCGGCGCAGAGATCGACCACCTGCTCGCCAGATTTGGCGTCCGCCAAGAGCGCGGCGAGCTGGGAGCCCTCATCCTGGATTTCGATCTGGCCTTTGAGAAAAATCGGCTCGGCATGGATCGCGGGGCTCTTGGCCTCGGCCGCAAGCCGGATGCGAATCCCGATCTGCGACCAGCGGGTCGGCGCGGCATCGAGGTGTTGCAGCTTCGCCAGCGCCTCGTCGCGCTCGGCGGCAAGCGTATTAACCCGCAGATCGAGCGGGGCACGGCTCGCCAGCGCAGCGCCTTCAGGTGCCCGCTCATCGCCGAACACGCGCGCAAGCTGCGTATCCAGCCATTCCGGATAGTCGCCTTCGACATAAGCCGGCGCGCCAGTGAGCGCGCCGGCGGCAAGCGCCGCGGCTTCCACTTCTGTGAGCGGCGACGGCGCATGGCGGCCGCCATTGCACAGCGCGGCAATGGCTTCGCCATCGAGCCCCCGCTCCCGACGCAACATGCCGAGCAGCGTCGCCCGCGGCGTTGCCTCGCCCATCAGCCAGGCCGCGGAAGATTTTCGGCGCAAGGCGTCATAGACGAGGCCCGCGATCGCGGCGCGATCGCCCGACCCGGCGAAGCGATGCGACAGTCCCCAGTCTTTGAGCGCATCTGTCGCCGGCCGCCGCCGCGCTTCGATCTCGGCAAAGACCTCGATTGCGGCTGACAGACGGGCCGAGGGAGTCATGGCTGCGCTACTTTGGGCTGGCTCTTTGAAACGCTATTTCGCTGCGCGCAATATCGCCGCGGCGCGCTGCGCGCCAAGCGTGCCGTGACGCCGCACGCGGCGCCGCAATTGCCGCATCGCTTCCGCCAGATCGCGCACATGCAGCCCTTTCGACGCTTTGTCGGCTTTTACGCTCGCCAGCATGCGCCGCAACAGATCGTCGTCGTGCTCGTCGCGATAGGGCTTGAGATCGAGATCCTTCGGGACTTTGGTCAGGCGTTCGTCGCCGATGGTTTTGACATACTTCTGCATGAAGCGGTCGTAGTCGCGCCAGGTGATGCCGGCGGCGCGCACCGCCGCCTGCTCGGCGCGGGTCGCGATCTGGTGCGCATGCAGATAGTGCAGGCCGAGCTGATCGATCAGCGTCTTCTCGACTTCCTCATGCAAGATGAGAAAACGGTCGGTCTCGATGCTGCGGCCGCCAAACCTGAACGCGCGCGGCATGTGGCGGTCGATATAGATGGTCTTGCCGTCGAGACTATAGCCGGCGAGATAAGGCACATCGTGCGCGCGGTCGAGCTTCTTGACACGCCGGACCACCGCGTCGAGCGCGCGGTCCATCATCAGGCTCGAGACATACCATTCCGGCAGTCGAAGTCGCTTGTGCGGCGCTGTCGGATGGCAAAAGTCGACGGGCATCGTTCTGACCCAAAATGGCTAGACCCAGGGGGCGGTAAGTATCTCGACCATATAGATGATCCACATGATCGCGAGCACGAGCGCCGAAACGCCGAAGAACGCGCCGCGCAGCCGCACCTGATTGCTGGTTACGTGCACATAAGCCTGCACATAGCGGAAGATCACGAAGACCCAGGCCAACACCACAAAGATGAGATCGGCATGGCGCGTCGCCCAGGCGAGAATTGTCAGCACATAAAACAGGACCGGCAGCTCGAACTGATTGCTGTAGGAATAGCCGACCTGCAGGCTACGCTGCGACCAATTCGGCTCGCGCAGCGCCACGTTCTCCGGCCGCGTCACGCCGGAACTGAAATCGTGCCCGCGCAACGGCGCGAGCCAAAACAACAGGGCGAAAGTCAGGATCACTTCCAGAAACAGCGGCAGCAACACCTCTTGGACGGTCACGATCTCGCTCCCCCAACCCTGACGTCCGCCAGCGCGGATGCTGGCGCAACTTATATCGGCGCTACAGCTTCACACTGACTGCAGTCTCGCCCTTGTCATCGACGAAGGCGCTGCGCCAGGTTTTTCCCTCGAACAAAGCTTTGCGGACGGTGTCCGCTGTGCCGCCATGATTGAGATTGGCGGTGATCAAGGTACCGCCGGTGCGCAGGAGCCCGCGCAAGGCTTTGTGCAGCGCCGGCACCGGCGTGCCGCCGTCGAAAAACGCAACGTCGTAACCGGGATCGAGCGTCGGCAGCACGCTCGAAAATTCGCCCTCGTGGACGGTGATGCGGTGATCAAGACCGGCGGCGGCAATATTCTCGCGCGCCAGCGCAACGTGATCCGGATCGCGCTCGATCGTGTCGACCGTCGCGTCGCGCACGCCCGAAGCGAACGACAAAGCGGTGTAGCCGAGCGCCGTGCCGAGCTCCAGGATCCGGCGAGCATTGGCGGCGCCGGCCAGTGCCGCTAGCAGCGGCCCGTTCGCGTAAGGAAATGCGCTACAGCCGTGGCGTTCCCGATGCGCATTGGTGGCGTTGCGGATCTTGGCGAACGGATCGGGCGCCGGCGCTGACATCGGAGCGACCCTTTTAGTCCCGGCTCGGATAATTGGGACTCTCGCGCGTGATCGTGACGTCGTGAACGTGGCTTTCCCGGAGTCCGGCGCCGGAAATCCGCACGAACTCGGCCTTGTCGTGGAATTCGGCGAGGTCCTTGGCGCCGACATAGCCCATGGCCGCGCGCAATCCGCCGACCAGCTGATGCACGACGTTAGCGACCGGACCTTTGTACGGCACCTGCCCTTCGACGCCTTCGGGAACGAGCTTGAGCGTGTCTTTGATCTCCTGCTGGAAGTAACGGTCGGCGGAGCCGCGCGCCATCGCGCCGACCGAGCCCATGCCGCGATAGGTCTTGTAGGAGCGGCCCTGATAAAGAAACACTTCGCCGGGCGTCTCGTCGGTGCCGGCGAGCAATGAGCCGACCATGGCGCAATTGGCGCCGGCAGCGAGTGCTTTCGCGAGATCGCCGGAATATTTTATTCCGCCATCGGCGATCACCGGCGTGTTGCTCCGTTTCGCCAGGTCGACCGCATCCATGATTGCGGTGAGCTGCGGCACCCCGACGCCGGCGACGACGCGCGTGGTGCAGATCGAGCCCGGCCCGATGCCGACCTTGATCGAATCGGCGCCAGCATCGATCAGGGCTTTCGCTCCTTCCGCGGTGGCGATATTGCCGGCCACGACCTGCACTGCATTCGACATGCGCTTGATTCGCGTCACTGTATCGAGCACGCGGCGTGAATGGCCGTGGGCGGTGTCGACGACCAAAAGATCAACACCTGCGTCGATCAAACGCTCGCTTCGTACATAACCGGCCTCGCCCACCGAAGTCGCAGCCGCCACGCGCAATCGCCCCTGCTCGTCTTTGCAGGCGTTCGGATGCGCCACCGACTTTTCAATGTCCTTCACCGTGATCAGGCCGACGCAGCGATAAGCGCCATCGACGACTAGAAGTTTCTCGATGCGGTGCTGATGCAGGAGCCGCTTGGCCTCGTCCTGCTTGACCCCCTCGCGCACCGTGACCAATCCCTCCTTGGTCATCAGCTCGGCAATCTTTTGCCGCTTGTCGGTGGCGAACCGCACGTCGCGGTTGGTAAGAATGCCGACGAGCTTGCCGGCCCGTCCATTGCCGCCGCCTTCGACCACGGGAATCCCGGAAATATGATGCTCCTGCATCAATGTCAGCGCGTCGGCGAGGGTGGCTTCCGGATCGATCGTGACCGGGTTCACAACCATGCCGGATTCGAATTTCTTCACCTGCCGCACCTGTACGGCTTGCGCTTCAGGATCGAGATTGCGGTGGAGGACGCCGATGCCGCCGGCCTGCGCCATGGCGATCGCCATATGCGCTTCCGTCACCGTGTCCATCGCCGAGGCGACGATCGGAATGTTGAGCAGAATGTTGGGTGTGATGCGCGATCGGATATCGACGTCCGAGGGCATGACGTCGGAAAGCCCCGGCTTCAACAGCACGTCATCGAAGGTGTATGCTTCGCGCGGCAGGTCTCTTGAATTCGTTGCCATTGCCAACTCCGGCTGGCCCGAAATGGCGGATACCGCGCGGACGATCGCTCGTCCGAGTCGATAGCCCGCTTGGGCCCATTTTTGGGCCCGCTTTTGGGTTGGCGGCGGTCGATAGCACGCCTTGGTCGCAATTCATAGGCCTCCGGCGCGAAATAGCGGAGGAATCACATGAAAAAGGCTATCGATCGCCGCCAATTCGGGATTGGGAGCGTCGCCGCCGCGACGCTCGCTGCTTCAGGCCGAGCCCGTGCCCAGAATGGACCCCTCAAGATCCGCATCGGTTGGGTGGTCGTGCCTGCCTCCCTCGCTCCTTTGGTTCTCGAGAAAAAAGAGCTGCTGACCCACTTCGGCCGCTCCTATGTCGCGGAAGCCACGCGGTTCGAAGGCACGCCGCCGGTCATTACCGCGCTCGCGGCGGGCGAACTCGACGTTGGACCACTGGCATTTTCGTCCTTCGGTCTTGCCATCCAGAACGCGCATATGGATGAGCTGCGCGTCATCTGCGACGAAATCCAGGATGGCGTAGCCGGCCATGGCTCCAACGAGTTCATGGTGCGCAATGACGACCCGATCAAAAGCGTCGCCGATCTCAAGGGCAAGGTGCTGGCAACCAACGCCATGGGCAGCGCCGTGGATATTGCCATGCGCGCCATGCTCCGCCGCAGCGGGCTTGAAGCCAACAGGGATTACACCGTCGTCGAGGCGCCGTTCCCAGCCATGCGCGCCATGCTGGCCGAGAAGAAGGCCGATCTGATCAGCGCGGTGCCGCCGTTCTCGCTCGATCCGGATCTCCGCGCCATGGCGCACACGCTCTTTACGCAGCGCGACGCCTTCGGCGTCACCCAGCTCACGATGTGGACGGCGCGCGAAGGCTTTATCCAGAGCAACCGCACCGCGCTGGTCGATTTTCTTGAAGACACCGTGCGCGCGATCCGCTGGTACACCGATCCAAAGAATCACGATGACGCGGTCGCCATCGTTGCGCGGCTCAACAAAGCGCCGCCGGCGCGCATGGATTGGGCCTTCACCAGCCGCGATCAATACCGCGATCCGAACGGCACGCCGAACCTGGATGCGCTGCAAAACAATCTCAAACAACAGAAAGAGGTCGGATTCCTCAAGGACGACCTCGACGTCAAGAAATACTCCGACCTCAGTATGGTCGAGGAAGCGGCGAAGCGGCTCGCATGATCGTGGCGTGCAGGCCGTCATTCCGGCGCATCATCAAACGATAGCCGCACGGAAATGGAATCGCCCCCTTCCGATCGCATCCTGCCGCTGATCGTGGCGACCGCGCTGTTCATGGAAAACATGGACTCGACGGTCATCTCGACGTCGCTCCCGGCGATCGCGCTGGCGCTCGGCACCAATCCGCTGACCTTGAAGCTCGCTGTCACCTCTTATCTGTTGTCGCTCGCGATCTGCATCCCGGCGAGCGGCTGGACCGCCGACCGGTTCGGCACCCGCAACGTGTTCCGCGCCGCGATCGGCGTCTTCGTGCTGGGCTCGATCGGCTGCGCCGCCTCGCACTCGCTCCAGGAGTTCGTACTGGCCCGCATCGTCCAGGGTGCCGGCGGTGCCATGATGACGCCGGTCGGGCGCCTGATCATGGTGCGCAGCATCGACAAACGCCTCCTCGTCAATGCCATGTCGCTCGTGACCATACCGGCGCTGATCGGACCGATTTGCGGGCCGCCGCTCGGCGGTTTCATCACGACTTATGCGTCGTGGCATTGGATCTTTTTGATCAATGTGCCTATCGGGCTCGTCGGTATCGTTCTCGCATCGCGCTTTATTCCGAACATCCGCGTCGAGCGCCCCGACCCGTTCGACTATGTCGGCTTTTTGCTGTCCGGCTGCGCCATTGCCGGATTGGCTTTCGGCCTTTCCGCCATGGGATTGGACTTTTTTCCGACAAGTATCGTGGCGTCGCTGTTGTGCGGCGGCGCGATTTCGGCAGTCGCTTACCTGATCCATGCCAGGCGCACGCCGGCGCCGATACTCGATCTCAACCTGTTCCGGTTTCCGACTTTTCGCGCCAGTATTTTTGGCGGGTTTTTGTTTCGGCTCGGCATCGGCGCGCTGCCGTTTCTACTGCCGCTACTCCTCCAGATCGGCTTTCATCTCACGCCGTTTCAATCGGGCCTCATTACCTTTACCACCGCGGTCGGTTCGATGTTCATGAAGGCCGCAGTCGCAAGCGTGCTGCGTCGCTTCGGCTACCGTAATGTGCTCCTCTACAATGCGCTGATCAGCAGCGCTTTTCTGGCGGCTTGCGCCAGCTTCGTGCAGGGCATGCCGTTCGCCGCCATGATTGCGATTCTGTTGTCGGGTGGTTTTTTCCGCTCCTTGCAATTCACCAGCATCAACACCATCGCCTATGCCGAGATCGAACCGGCGAAAATGAGCCGCGCCACGGCGATGGTCGCCGCAGCGCAACAGCTGTCATTATCAACGGGCGTCGCCGTCGGCGCGCGAGTGGTCGAGCTGACGCTGCGGCTGAAACATTCCACGACCATGGGCATCAACGACTTTCCGCCTGCGTTTCTGATCGTCGGACTGTTTTCCGCAAGCGCCGCTTTTATTTTCATGCGGCTACCGCCGGATGCCGGCGCGGAGCTTGCGGGGCGAAAGATCGAGACGGAGAGTAACGCCGACGAGTAGCTGCGCTAAAGCGAAATGATTTTTGGTCTGAGTGAGTATTTCGCTTTAGCTTTTGTTTGCGCATGATCTTTTCCGACCTGTCTTCGCCCGCCGAAGCGTCTTACTAAGCGAGAAGCCGATGGCTCGGCTTCGCGCAGCGGGAAACCGGTATCCACTTTTCGAGATC
>DATAYT010000287.1:0-3298 GCA_036272395.1 Xanthobacteraceae bacterium | reverse complement strand
TTCATGTCGATGACATCCTGCTCGGTCACGCCAAGCCGCTTGGCGATGAGCTTGACCTGGTCCGGGCGCATGTCGCCTTCGTCCAGCGCCGAAATCCGGCTCTTGGCCTTGCGTAGGTTGAAGAACAGCTTCTTCTGATTGGCGGTGGTGCCCATCTTCACGAGCGACCACGAGCGCAGGATGTATTCCTGGATCGCGGCCTTGATCCACCACATTGCGTAGGTGGCGAGCCGAAAACCCTTGTCGGGTTCGAAGCGCTTGACCGCCTGCATCAGCCCGACATTGCCTTCGGAGATAACTTCCGAGATCGGCAGGCCATAGCCGCGATAGCCCATGGCGATCTTGGCCACGAGCCGCAAGTGACTGGTGACGAGCTTATGCGCGGCGTCGCGGTCGCCGTGCTCGCGCCAGCGTTTGGCCAGCATAAATTCTTCCTGCGGTTCCAGCATCGGAAACCGCCGGATCTCTTCGAGGTACCGGGTGAGGCCGGTTTCGCCCGATAAAATGGGCAGTGCAGCAGTCTGGGCCATGACAGCGCCCTCCATATTCTGGCCCCCGCGAAGCGGCGGGCGGACGGAGCCATCGCTCCTCGAGCCGATGGCGCCGGTTCCATCATTTCGCACCCGCAACATACACGGTCGAATCAGGCGAGCGGAAGGGAAACGGCATCACTTCGCCGCGATGCCAGCTTGATTTTCGCTCAAATGGCGCTGAAAACCCGCGGAAATCTTACCGACAGACTACTCAACGCCCGTGCCGGCCCGACTCCCAGCCAGCGCATTACGCAAACGGGCAAGGTCGGGCGGGAGTTCCGATCGGAACTCGAGGATTTCGCCAGTTAACGGGTGGTTAAGACGCAAGATATGGGCATGCAACGCCTGCCTGCCAAGTTCGGCGAGCGCGGCTTGCGCCGACTGCGACAAAAGCGCCGCTTTGGTGCGAAAACCAGATCCGTAGACGGGGTCACCCAATAGCGGATGACCGATCGCGGCCAAATGGACCCGAATCTGATGGGTCCGGCCGGTTTCGAGCCGGCAGGCCAAGAGGCTCGCCACCGCCTCCGTCCCACCTGAGCGTTTTTGCCTGGCGTTCGAGCGCGCGGTCTTGTCGGCGCGGTAGCGCTCCAGCACCTGCCAGAATGTTACGGCCTCGCGTCCGCCTTCGCGCACCGCCATGCGGTCGCGCACCCGCGGATCGCGATCGATCGGACGATCGATTCGCCCCTGCGGGCGGTCGGGCGTTCCCCAGCCAAAGGCGAGATAGCCGCGCTCGAACGCTCCGCCGCCGCGGCCGTGATCGGCGAATTCCGCCGCCAGCGCCGCATGCGCGCGATCGTTTTTCGCAACCACCATTAGTCCGGTCGTGTCCTTATCGAGCCGGTGGACGATGCCGGGCCGGCGCTCGCCGCCGATGCCGGAAAGACTGTCGCCGCAATGGGCGATCAAGGCGTTCACCAGCGTTCCGGTCCAGTTGCCGGCAGCCGGATGAACGACAAGACCCGCCGGCTTGTCGATCACGATCATGTCGTCGTCTTCGTAAACGACCTTCAGTGGAATAGGCTCGGCCTCTGGACGCGCCGGACGCGGCGGCGGTACGTCAACCTTGATGGCAGCGCCGGAATTGACGCGATGGCTGGGATCGCGGATCGTATGACCGTCGACCTCGACCGTGCCGGCCTCGATCAGGATCTTAAGACGCGAGCGGGACAGGTCGGCGAGATGGCGGGCCAGCACGCGATCTAATCTTTCGCCGGCCTCGTCGGGGGCGACCAGGACGGATGTCGGCGTGGGTGAAGGCGATGCCGAGGGGCGTGTCATGAATGTTTCCGGCGCGGGGCGACGCGCCAATCTATCAATCGCGAGCGAGTCCGCCGAGTCCGCGGCGGCGCAAGTGGTGGCCCGCGCGCGGATCATCATGCTGGTCTCCGCGCTCACCACGCTGCTCGCGATTGCCGCGGTGGTCACCGTGATCGGCTATCGGATGTTTGGCGGCAGCGCTCCGACGGTCGCAACCGACGATATTATTCCGCTGCCCAAAGGCGCGCGCTTGATCTCGACCTCGGCGTCGGCCGGGCGTCTTGCCGTTCTGATCGAAATCGACGGCGTCAATGAATTGCGCACCTTCGACATCAAGACGCTCAAGCAGACCGGCCGGCTGCGCTTAACCCGCGAGCCTTAGGGTCTGTGATGTTTTTCCGCGCATTGCTGCTGACGGCGGGGCTCGTTTCGCCGGTGCTCGCCCAAGCACAGCCGGGTATCGCCGCCGGGGGCAAAGACGCGGCGGATCAATCGCCGTCGCAATCCATCCAAGCGCTTGCCGTCGGAATCGAGCACGAACATGCGCTGGCCGCATTGGAGCTCTCCAAGCATCTGTGGGAAGCGGGCAGGAGGGATGACGCCGTTTTCTTTTTTTATCTGGGGCAACTTCGGTATCGTGCCTATCTGTCGGCAAATCCAAACGGCGACCCGTCGGGCGGACGGGCCTTATTCGATGCCCTTATGTCGACGATGGGTCCGCCCATCAATCAATATGCGTTTGGCGACATCCAGGCTCTGGTCGCCACGATCGACCGCGTCATCGCCTGGGACACGAGTACGTGAAAGCCGGGCTGAAAAAGATGCGCGATGATGTCATCGCACGGCAGGATGAGATCGGCCGCACACGCAGCCAAAACGGCTTACCGAATCGCAACCCTTAAGGCGGCGACCGGGCCTGCGGCAAGGGCTTCTTGCGCCGCCGCGCCATCACGGCTATTTCGGATTGGTCGCTCCCTTCGTCTAGCGGCCCAGGACGTCGCCCTCTCACGGCGAAAACAGGGGTTCGAGTCCCCTAGGGAGCGCCAGAGCCTCAGAATAGCCGCATAACTCCGAAAGAACGCGCCCCACAAGGGTTTCTCGCCTGCCCGGTGGTATCACTCGGTGGGCATTTTCATGCGAGCACTGATGGGACTGATCAAAGATCGTCACGGGACTTACTACGCGCGTCACAAGGTCCCTGAGCGTCTTCAAGAGGCCGTCGCGCGTATTCTCGACAATGGCAAGGACAAGCAGGTCTGGCTCAAGCGCTCGCTTCGAACGAAGGCGCTTAAGGAGGCCAACGTCCGCGCTAAGCCAGTGCAGATGGAGTTCGACCAGATCATTGGGCGAGCGGAGGCGCAGCTTGAGGAGCGACCATTTCGCAGCAGCCTCAGTGACATCGAAATCAAACGCATCGCGGATTTCTTCTTAGCGCACGAGCTTTCGTCCGACGAAGAGCGCAGGATCGATGGCAGAAGCGATGACCCGATGTACGCCAGCCT
>DATAYT010000286.1:0-4618 GCA_036272395.1 Xanthobacteraceae bacterium | reverse complement strand
TGCGCCGGCACCGTACCCTGCTGCGGTTAGGCCAACCGCGAGACCGCGGCGATCGGGAAACCATTTCACCGCGTTGCCGACGCACGTGGCATAAACCGCGCCACCGCCAGCGCCCGACACAATCGCGCCAAGATAAAGCATTTCCAGCGATGTGGCGTAGGCATTGATCATCCATCCGATCGCCACGGTGATGCCGCCAAAGGCCACCATCAGTTTTGGGCCGCGCTGTGGACCTAATATATCGACGATCCATCCCTGAATCGGGGTCAGCCAGGTTTCAAGCGCGATAAAAATCGAAAAGGCGACCTGGATCGAGGTGATCGACCAACCGTGCGCTTTGTTGATCGGATTGACGAACAGCGTCGTTGGCGATCATGATCATGCAAACAACACAAATCGCGAGAAAGCCCCAGCGCACTCCCGAAACACTTTCGGCTCGAACAAGATTCGACGACGTCGTCGTGGTCATAATAAATTCCTCCCCAGCATTCTTCGTCTCTGTAACGCGCGCAGTGTGGCTCGAATTCACAATACTGTCATCGGAACGTTTGTCGTGGCGTCGAGTCGTGAATCTTATTGAAATCTGTCAGTGATTCCTGGGTGCACTGCGGCATCGCCTCTCTCGGAATTCGACCATGGGTCCAAAGTGACCTGCAGGGTCACGGCCCAATTGGAACCCGAGCAAATTCTGCGTATCGGCAAATGGGAGGCGTAGAGGCGCTCACTCGCGCCCATCAATGAGCTTACCCAGCAAGCTTGAAGCGCTCGGCTTTCGATTCAAAGCGTGCGCGAAAAATTTCCGCATCCAGCGGATCCTCGAAACAGTAGCGCACGAACGCCGCATAATCGTCCTCGACATACATGTCGAACTTGCCGGCATAGCGGAGGAGAAAATTCAAAATTTCGCTGTCGTCCGCGAGCTGCCGGCGCGGAAGCACAACCTGATAGGGACATTCCGTGTCGAGCTGGCGCAGCCAGGCCGTTCGTTTGTCGGCATCCATTGAAGTCGTCCTGATCGAACCGATGATTGTTCGCTATTTGTTCTCATAAGTCAAGAGCTAGTTTCAGTCCACGTCCAATGGTTCGCTCCCTGTCGGCTTGCCAGAGGCATCGAGCGTGATCTTCTCGACGCGCGCCTCCGCCTGCCGCAGCAAATCCTCGCATCGGCGCTTGAGGGCCTCGCCGCGCTCGTAAATGGCAACCGATTCCTCGAGCGGCACCTTGCCCTCTTCCAGCCGCTTCACGATCGATTCGAGTTCCTCGATCGCCCGCTCAAAGGTCATTTGTCCGATATCGCTGTTGTTTTTCTGCGCCATCGCCTAACGATCGTAGACCGGATTGCGGCAAGCGCAATCGGGTCGTCTTGGTTTTTGGTTACGCATGCATGAGGGTGGCGACATGAGCGGCAACCGAGTTGCCGAGCGCCTGCAAGTCATAGCCGCCTTCGAGCAAGGAGATGATACGGCCGCCGGCGCAACCGTCGGCCAAATCCATGATCTTTTGCGTTGCCCAGATGAAGTCGGCCTCGGCGAGGTTGATATTAGCGAGTGGGTCGCGCATATGCGCGTCAAAGCCGGCGGAAATGATCACAAGCTCAGGCCTAAATTCCCCAAGCCGCGGCAGAATTCTCGTCTCGAACGCGGCGCGGAACGCTGCGCTGCCATCGCCGGGGCGCAACGGCGCGTTGACGATCGTATTGTGTTCGCCAGTCTCGCCAACGGCGCCGGTCCCCGGAAACAGCGGCATTTGATGGGTCGAGCAATACATGACGGTTTTATCCGCCCAGAAGATCTCCTGCGAACCATTGCCGTGATGCACGTCGAAATCAACGATGGCTGCGCTGGCGAGGCCATAGCGCTGTTGCGAGTAACGGGCGGCAATCGCGGCATTGTCGAACAGGCAAAAACCCATCGGACGCGCGGTTTCGGCGTGGTGGCCAGGCGGTCGTGCCGCGACGAATGCGTTGGCGGCTTTTTTGGTCAACACCTCGTCGACCGCATGAATTGCCCCGCCGGCCGCCCGCAAAGCAGCCTCGAAGGTGCCGGGCGACATCGCCGTGTCGGCGTCGAGCTGGATAAGGCCCTCGCGCGGCGCCGCTTCGCGGACGGCAACGATGTACTCCATCGGATGGCATAGCGCGACCGTTTCCAATGACGCGAGCGGCGCCTGGCTGCGCGCCAGCGTCTGAAATTTCTCGGCCTCAAGCGCCCGCTCGATCGCGCGCAGCCGATCGGGCCGCTCCGGATGACCCAGCGGCGTGAGATGTTCGAGAAAAGCAGGATGGCTGATCAGAAGCGTGGACATCTTGCCAATTTAAGGTGGGGACCATCGCAGCGAAAGCCGCAGATTTAAGATCCGTGGTTGGGTGTGTGAGCGCTATGCCACTGTGAGCGCCGCATCGGCACCGATTACACCGGCGGCGCCTTCCACCACTGTGCGTTCGAGGCTGCCGGCGCTGACCGCAACGTGCTCGGCAAAGAACCGCGTCGTGGCGAGCGCCGCTGCGGCATCTTCACCTAATCGCTTCTTTGACAGCGCCTGTTTTGCCAATAGACACCCTCCGCTGGCCAGGCCAAACAGCCGCAAATAGGGGGTCGCACCGGCAAGCGCCGCGTCCGGTTGCTTGCTGAGTTGGCCGATCAGCCAGGCCGTGGTGCGCGCTAAACTGTCGACGGCGTCCCCAAACCGGACGGCGGCCCAGCCAAAACCGGGATCGTTGTCGGCTTCGAGTGCGCTGACGACCGCGCGCATATCGTCCAGATGTGACTTGACCACCGCGCCGTCCCCAAGCGGCAGTTTACGGGTGACGAGGTCGATAGCCTGAACACCGTTGGTCCCCTCGTAAATGGCGGCAATCCTTGCATCCCGGAACAATTGTGCGGCGCCGGTCTCCTCGATGTAGCCCATGCCGCCGTGAACCTGAATTCCAAGCGAGGACACATCGTTGGCGATGTCGGTCGAGAAGGCTTTGGCTACCGGCGTCAGCAGCGAGGCTAGAGCGTGCGCCTGTCGTCGCTTTGCCTCGTCGCTTTCGCGTTCACTGCGATCGATAGCGAGCGCGGTTGCGTAGCATACCGCGCGGGCAGCTTGGGTTAGCGCGCGCATGGTGAGCAGCATGCGTCTCACATCGGGATGCGCAATGATGGGAGCCGATTGCGACGGGTCCATTGCCGCCGTGCGGCCCTGGCGGCGCTCGCGGGCATAAGCAAGTGCCTTCTGGGTTGCGCATTCGGCGACACCGACGCCTTGCAAACCAACGGCGAGCCGCGCGCGATTCATCATCGTGAACATGCAGCTCATCCCGGCATTCTCTTCACCGATGAGAAATCCGATGGCGCCTCCGGCGTCGCCGAACACCATCGTACAAGTCGGCGAGCCGTGAATTCCAAGCTTGTGCTCGACCGAGTGCGCGCGCACGTCGTTGCGCGCGCCGAGCGAACCGTCGGGCTGCAGCAAGAATTTGGGAACGAGAAACAGCGAAATCCCGCGCGTGCCCGCCGGGGCATCGGGCAACCGAGCCAGTACGAAATGGATGATGTTCTCAGTGAAATCGTGTTCGCCGAAGGTGATGAAGATCTTTTGTCCCTTGATTCGATAAGAACCGTCTCCGGCGCGTTCGGCGCGGGTGCGCAGCGCACCAACGTCGGAACCGGCTTGCGGCTCGGTGAGCTGCATCGTGCCCATCCATTCGCCGCTCACGAGCTTGTCCAGATAGGCACCCTTGAGTGTTTCGCTGCCATGAGCGTTAAGCGCATCGATGGCGGCCATTGTGAGCATGGGACCGTTGGCAAAAGCCACTGAAGCCGCGTGCCACATTTCAGTGCAGGCGGCATTGACGATTTGCGGCAATCCCTGTCCGCCCCATTCCGATGGCGCCGTGACGGCGTTCCAACCGGCCAGACGCCAAACGCGATAGGCCTCTTTCCAACCGGGGGCCGTCGTCACGTTGCCGTCGGCAAAGCGCGTACCGTAAGTGTCGCCGATTCTATTCAGGGGCGCGATGACTTCGGCCGCAAAGCGGCCGGCTTCGGAGACAATCGCATCGATATCGCCGATGCCGAGCTCACCGAACAAGCCTTGCTCAATCGCGGGCTCAAGCGTCGTGGCGTGTTTAAGCGCCGAACCGATGTCGGCGAGCGGGGCGCGGTAGCTCACTTTCTATCTCCAACAGATACGCCCGCCGGCGGTGTGATCTCGGCCGGAACGAAGAAATCCGGCGCCAATGGCTGCGCCGGATCGACCCGATAGCGAGCAAAATCCCGCATGCCGTTTTCAGCGAGAAAATTATCGTCGATGAGGAATCGGCCGGTGAATTCGCGCGCAGGTTTTGCAAAAACCGCGTAAGCCGCGTCGGCTACGATTTCGGGTTTACGCGCGCGCTGCATCACGGCGTCGCCGCCGAGCAGGTTCTGTACCGCCGCCGTGGCGATGACGGTCCGCGGCCACAGCGCATTGACCGCGATGCCCTTCGGCCGAAGCTCACCGGCCAGTCCGAGCACAACCAGACTCATGCCGAATTTGGCCATCGAATAGGCGGTGTGCGGTGCAAACCACTTTTCCTTCATGTCAAGCGGAGGCGAGATCATAAGGATATGGGGATTGGCCGCTTTCTCCAAGT
>DATAYT010000285.1:0-23315 GCA_036272395.1 Xanthobacteraceae bacterium | reverse complement strand
GCTTCGAGATCGCGTACCGCGAGCAGCGCCTCAGGCATCGGCTTCTATTCCCATATAGATTTCGGCGACTTGCGGACTCCTGATCACCGCCTGTGGATCGCCGTCGGCGATGAACGCGCCATTATGCAGGACGAGCAGCCGATCGATGCTAGCGAGCAAAGCATGCACGACATGCTCGATCCACACGATCGCCACGCCGCTTTGTTTGATCTCGCCAATGAGCGCGATCAGCGCCTGGCATTCGTGCTCGGTAAGGCCGCCGGCGACCTCGTCGAGCAGCAGCACATTGGGCCCGGATGCCAGCGCGCGCGCCAGTTCGAGCCGCTTGCGGTCGAGCAAGGTGAGCGTGCAGGCCGGCCGATTGGCTTTGCCGGCAAGGCCGCAGCGCTTGAGGATCGCCATACAGCTTTCGTAAGCGTCGCGCTCGTGCTGGCCGCCGCCGAATGCCGCCGCGACAACGAGATTTTCGAACACGCTCATGCCGGAAAACGGCTGCGGAATCTGGAACGAGCGGCCGATGCCGAGCGCGCAGCGCTGCGCTGGCGGGAGGTGCGTGATGTCGCGCCCGGCATAAACCACGCGCCCGGAATCCGGCGCGATGGTGCCGCTGACGATGCCGAACAGCGTCGTCTTGCCGGCGCCGTTCGGGCCGATAATGCCGAGCGCCTCGCCCTCCAAGAGCTGAAGGTCGATGCGCTCGGCAACGACGATCGCGCCGAAACGTTTGACGATTTGTTCAAGCGCGAGTAGCGGCGCGGGCATGGCAATTATTCGACCGCCTTCTCTGCCTTCGCCTTCTGGATCGCCGACCAAATCGCATAAGGCGTCGCCGGCATCTTGATCTCACGCACCCGGAGTGGGCGCAGCGCATCGAGAATGGCGCTGACGACCACGGCCGGCGCGCCGGTAGTGCCGCCTTCGCCGCCGGCCTTGATGCCGAGCGGATTGGTCGGCGACAGCACTTCGGCGATTTTAACGGCGAAGGCCGGCAGCGTATCGGCGCGCGGCATAGCGTAATCCATCAGCGAACCGGTCAGCGGCTGGCCGGAATCCGGATCGAGATAAATCTGCTCGGACATCGCCTGGCCGACGCCTTGCGCAATCGCGCCGTGGGTCTGGCCGTGGACGATGAGCGGATTGATGCAGCGCCCGACATCGTCGACCGAGGCATAGCGGGTGATTTTCATCTCGCCGGTGTCAGGATCAATCTCAACCTCGCAGATCGCGGTGCCATTAGGGAAAACCGGCTCATGCATCTCGTTGTCGGTCACAACCGCGAGGCCGTCTTTCAAGTTTTCCGGAAGCGCAAGCTGCGCCGCTTCGCGCGCCAATTCGAAGAAATCGAAAGTCCGGTTGGTGTCGCGCGCGGCGAAGCGGCCGTCGTTGAACGACACATTCTCCGGCGCAGTGCTCATCACCAGCGCGGCGATCTCTTTGCCTTCGCCGATCAGTTCGACCGCCGCCTTGGAAAACACGGTGGCGGCGTGGCGCATCGAGCGGCCGGAATGCGAGCCGCCGCCGACCTGCACCACGTCGGTGTCGCCGAGAATGATACGCACAGCATCGCTCGGCACAAACAGAAGATCGGAAACGACCTGCGCGAAGCTGGTCTCGTGACCCTGGCCTGATGGCTGGGTTCCGATGATCACCTCGACGCGACCTTCCGGCTGTACCTTGATCCGCGCTTGCTCGCGCGGCGCGCCGATCGAGGACTCGACGTAATTGGCAAGCCCCAATCCAAGCAATTTGCCGCGGCGCCGGGCCTCGCGGCGGCGCGCGGCAAATCCCTTCCAGTCGGCGACCTCCATCGCCCACGCCATGTTCTCCTGATAGCGGCCGCTGTCATAGACCATGCCGACGGCATTGCGATAAGGCATCGCTTGCGGCCGGATCAGATTCTTGCGCCGGAGCGCGACGCGATCCAGCTTAAGTACCTCGCCGAGCTCATCGGCGGCGATGTCGACCAGGCGCTCGATCGCGTAGGTCACTTCCGGACGCCCGGAACTGCGATAGGCCTGTGTCGGCATGGTGTTGGTAAAGACCGCGAGCGCGCGTAAATGCGCCGCCGGAACGGCATAGGAGCCGGGGATGAGCCCTGCCCCTTTGCTCAACGGCGACAGCGAAACGCAACGCGCGCCGACATTGCTGATATTGGTGGCGCGCATCGCGAGTATGCGGCCGCTTTTGTCCAGCGCCAGCGCGACTTCGGTGACGAGATCGCGGCCCTGGTAATCGCTCAAGAAGGCTTCGGCGCGTGTTGCGGTGAACTTTACCGGACGGCCGACTTTTTTCGCCGCCCATAGCACCAGCCCAAATTCGACAAAGACGCGGTTGCGAGTGCCGAAATTGCCGCCGACATCGAAGGACAAGACGCGCAAATTCTCGGGCGCGATGCCGAGTACGGTTGTCATTTCGCGCTTTTGTCGCACGGCGCCGCCCGAGCCGGCATAGAGCGTGTAGCGGCCGGTCGCGGGGTCGTAGGCACCGAGCGCGGCGCGCGGCTCGAGTGGCACGCCGGTGACGCGGCCGACGTGGAATTTGCGGCTCACGACATGTGCGGCACGGGCAAAGGCCTGTTCGGTCGCTGCGGCATCGCCGAAAGAACTATCGACACAGATATTGTTGGCCGCCTCGTCCCACAACGCTGGTGCACCCGCGGCCATGGCATCCTCGGAATGCAGCACGAATGGCAGTTCCTCATACCGCACGACAACCGCTTCGGCTGAGTCCATCGCTTGGGCCTTGGTGCCGGCGATGACCATCGCTACAGCTTCACCGACATGGCGCACGCGATCCGCCGGCAACAGCACATGCGGACCGGCGAACACCGCGCCGCCGCCGGGCCCGGTGAGCTTCATGTCGTATTTGGTCTTTGGCACCGGATCGTGTGGAATCGGCGCCAAACCTTCGGCGGCGCAATCGGCGCCGGTGAAGACGCCGAGCACGCCTGACATGGCTTTTGCCGCCGCGATATCGATCGCAGCGATGCGCGCATGCGGATGCGGTGAGCGCACTATCGCCGCGTAGGCCTGACCGTCGAGGTTGAAATCGTCGGTGAAGCGGCCCTTGCCGGTGACGAGCCGCTCGTCCTCTTTGCGCGGCAGCGGCTTACCGATGAAGCGATAGGGGCGCTGCGGCGCTGTCTCGTCGTTCATCGGGTCTCGCTGTGTTATTTGTTCACGCCACGCATTTGAATTCGTGCTGGCGGCGCCGCAGCCGATGCTCGTCGATATCGATGCCGAGCGCGGGCTGCTCCGGCACTTCGACGTGTCCGCCGTCGATGCGCAACGGCGTTGCCGTGACGTCCTCGGCCAGGCCGTTCGAGGTGACGGTGAGGCCCCAGGCGATCGCCGGCGCCACCGCGGCCAAGTGCACGGCGGCGGCCGAAGCGAGGCTCGTCTCGCCGGTCTTGCACGAAATATTGACCTGCATGCCAAGCTGCGCGCACAGCCGGCTTGCCGCAAACAGCGCCGACAGTCCGCCGAGCTTGATCGCCTTGAGGCTGACGCCGCGCGCGGCCTTGCGCTCATGATGCCGGACGATGTCGTCGAGCGAGTGAATGCCCTCGTCGGCGCCGATCGGCACCTTGGTGGCCGCGGCGATCCGACTCATGCCATCGAGATCGCGGGCACTGACCGGCTGTTCAAAAAAATCGAGCCCGCAATCGCCGATGCCGCGCACAAAAGTAAGCGCGCCATCGACGGAAAAGCCCTGATTGGCGTCGGCCGAAACCAAGCATGTTTCGCCGCCCTGCGCTTGGCCTTTGAGCGCCTGACACAACATCATCGTGCGCACAGCGTCGGCCTCGGGCGAGTCCAAGCCGACCTTGATCTTGAAGGCGCGGTAGCCCGCGTTCCAGCGCGCTTGCGCGTCGCGCAAATCGGCCGCCGCATCTTCCGATCCGATGACCGCGAGCACCGGCATGCGGCTGCGCTGTTTGGCGCCGAACAAAGCATAGACTGGACGCCCGCTGGCGCGTCCGACCAGATCGTGCAGCGCCATGTCGATCGCGGCCTTGGCGCCGCCATTGCCGTAGAGCTGCGCGTCCATGGCCGCGGTGGCTCCGGCGAAATCGTAAGCCGCGCGACCGATGAGCTTGGGCCGCATCAGTTCAATCGCCGCCATCATGCCGGCGATGGTTTCTCCGGTCATGGTCGGCGCCGCCGCGGCTTCGCCCCAACCGATCGCGCCCGCATCGGATTCGACGCGGACGAACACGTTTTCGGCCTGCGCCACCGTCTCGCCGGCCATCTGCACCGGCTTTTTCATCGGCAGACTGACGGCAATGGCTTCGATCGTCTTAATTTGCATTTTCACGATGTATTTGCTCGCGCCGATTGCGCCGCGCCGGAACCAAACGCGGCGGCCAATGAATTGTAGCGGCAGTTCAGGCAGGCCGACAAGGAGCGCGGGCGGACAAGCGGGCCGCGAATACGGCGCCGATCAAGCCGGTGGGCGATCGCGGCGGCTCACTCCGCCGCGATGCGATAAGCGGGATCGATTGCGGCTTCACCATGCGACGCCTCGGCGGCCGCGGCCGGTTCGGTCGACGGCCTGACCGCCCGGCAGATGTAATACGAGCCGAACAGACATTTTCGCATCTGGAAATCATCGCAAAGCGCCGCGAGTTCACGCCAGGGCTGGATCAGCGGGTTGCCCAGCATCGTGTGTTTCATCAACCACAGGCTGAACGGCAGCATCCATTTGGCGGAACGCCCGGATGGCCGCCGGTGCGCGTGACTTGCAGCGAGCCCATTGCATCGGTCCGGCCGTGGCGATATCTCAATTATTGATCTCGCGTTGAAAAAAATTCACGGTTGGATGGCGGCAACGGCGCCCGAAAGTCTTTGGCAGCTCGAATGAGTATCGGAGCTCGAATGATGCGAACGAGAGTGCGGCTCGCCGTTGCGGCTTTGGCGCCTTTTATTGGCTCTGCCGCAGCACAGAGTGTTTCCGCGCCTGCATCTGCGCCAAATGCCGGCCAATGGTCGCCAGTCGGCCTGTGGCAAGCCGTCGATTCTGACGCCAAACAGCCGACCGGCTGGTTTTTGATCGACGATCACAACGGCGTTTTCGACGGCATCATCGCCAAAATGTTTCTCAAGCCGGGCGAAGATCCGAACGCGATTTGCGACAAGTGCAAGGACGATCGCAAAGATCACACCTGGCTCGGATTGGAAATTATCCGCGGCATGAAGCCGGAAGGCGACAATAAATACGGCGGCGGTACGATCCTCGATCCGCGCGATGGCAAAATCTACAAAGCGACGATGAAGGTCACGCCTGACGGGCAGACATTGGTCGTACGCGGCTATATCGGTTTCGAATTGCTCGGGCAGAACCAATTTTGGACGCGTTTGCCCGATTCCGCCTACAGCACGCTCGATCCGTCGGCGAACCCGCAATACATCCACAAAGTCGCGCCGGCGCCGGCGCAAGCGCAAGCGCCGCGCAAACCGGGAGCCGCAGCTCCGCCGCACAAATCCGAAGCGCCGCTGCAATTGCGCAGCACCGTCGGGCAGTAGATCAGGTAGTTTCAGCGTTTCCCGACGCCGCGCAGCGCGCAAAAGCGCGTCTGCGCGCGTGAACGCGCTATTGCTGGTGCACCGCAGATCCGGGGATCGTCCTGGGCTGTGAGCCTGTTAAGATCCCGGGTCAGCAGCACATCATTTCATGCTGCGCTGCGCCCGGGATACCGTTTAATCACCCGGCTCGACCTTACGCGGCTTGCCCATCAGCACCGGCTGAAACAGGGCCGCGGCGGCCATCGTCGTCAACAGCGAGATCGCCAGCAGCTTTCCCATACTGGAGGTGCCGGGATGGCTGGAAAACCACAGCGAGCCGAACGCGGTTGCGGTGGTGGCGGCGGAAAACGTCACCGCCCGCGTCAGCACCGATTGCAGGAGATTGGTCTGCCCTTCGCGCCAGGCCATGATGTAGTAGATCTTGAAGGCCACGCCGACGCCGAGCAGCAGCGGCAAAGCAATGATATTGGCGAAATTCAGCGGCAGGTCGATCAGCACGCAGATTTCGAGCGTAACCACGCCGGCGAGCAGGAGCGGCACCAAGGTGAGCAGCACATCGCCGAACCGGCGCAGTGTGATCCACAGCAAGATGCCGATCGACAACAGCGCGCAGGCGCCGGCTTCGAGGAACGCGATCACCACCTCACGCCGCGCTTCGAGGATCGAAATCGGACCCTCGGTCGCCTCGGGCGCAACCGCCTGCACCGCGCGAGCGAAATTTTGCAGCACTTCGTTGTTGTTGGAATCGCCGCTCGGCGCCGCGTCGATGCGTGCGCGGCCGTCCGATGTTACCCATTCCCGCACTAGCTCGGGCGGCAGATTGGCGCGCGTGACCTCGTGCGCGGTCAATAAAGTGCGCAAATCGTCGAGCGCGATCCGCAGCGGCTGCACGACGATGTCCTGCACGCGCTGACGCACCGCGGGATCGGCCTTCGACAGTGCTGTCATGGCGTCGGCGAGGCGGCGCGCGGCGACCGCGCCGGCGCCAGTGCCGTTGCCGGCCAGCCGTTTGAGGGCGTCGACCGTCGAGCCCATCATACTGACGTTCTGCGCATCGGTCGGCGGCGGGCTCGGCGCCGTCGGATTGAGCAAAGGCAGCAACACCTTTGCCGCGTTCTGGATCAGCGGCAGCTTTTGCCGCTGATCGGCGGGGATAAAATTCGACAACGTCGTCGCCCGCGCGACCTCGGGCAAAGCGCGCAGTTTCGCCGCGAGCCGATCGGCCGCCTCGAGCGACGATTCCAGCACCTGGATGTCGTTAAAGCCGCTGTCGGGATCGTTCTTCAGCGACAGATAGGTCGACACCGCTTCTGTATGGGGGCTGCGCAAATTGATCGGATTGAAATCAAACCGCAGCCAATAGAGCAGAGGCAATCCGGCGGTCACCACAACCGCGGTCGCAATCAGGATCGCCACGCGGTGACGTTCCAGGAAACGATCGACCGGCGCCAGCGCCGCATAACCGAGCTGTTCCGCTTCGCCCGGTGGCTGGAGCACGCTCAACAGCGCCGGCAACAGCGTGATGCTGGTGGCAAATGCGATCAACATGCCGGTGCCGGCGATCAGCCCGAGTTCGGACACTCCTTTGTAGACGGTGGGCAGGAACGACAAGAAGCCGGCGGCTGTCGCCAGCGCCGCCAGCGTCAGCGGCGCGCCGGCGCGCCAGCCGGTCCGCAATAGCGCCTCATGCAAATCGTCGGTGTTGTGGCGCTCGGCGCGGTAGCGCACGCTGAACTGGATGCCGAAATCGACCCCCAGTCCGACGAACAGAACGGCAAAATAAACCGAAATCAGATTGAGGGTGCCAACGAGCATCATGCCGACCGCGGCGGTGATCGAAAGGCCGACAGCGACGCAGACGAACACCGCGAAAATGATCCGCATCCACCGCAAAGCAAGCCACAGAATGAGGAGCACGATGGCGATGGTCACCGTGGCGTTGAGCTCAGCATTCTCCTTGATGGTGGAGAATTCCTCGTCGGCCATCGGCACCGGTCCGGTAAGCCGGAGCTGCGCCTGATATTTGCCGGCAAGATCGAGGTCGGCCGCAGCTTTGCGGATGGCGTCGGTCGCGCGCTTACCGGGTTCGAGCTCGGAATAATCGAGCGTGGCGCGGATTTCGAGAAAGCGAACGAGATCGCCGGACGCCGGCGCGTGGCCCTGCACCAGTTCATACCAGGAAAAATTCGCTGGCTTTCCCGCAATCGCCTTTTCGATCGTGTCGGCGGCGAGCGTCATCGACCAGGCCATATTGTCGAGCGTGATCTGGCCGCCTTGGACGCCAAGCAGTCCGAACTGCAGGGTTTGGATAACGCCGCGCAGCGACGGATCGCCGGCCAGCACCTGCACCAGGCGCTGCGCCTGCGTCAACATGTTCATTTGCGAGGTGAGATCGGCCGTCGATTCGAACAACAGACCTTGCTGTGCAAAGAACGGCCCGCCTTTGGGCTGTTCGATCGAACGAAACAGATCCTTTTGCTGCGACAGGCGTTGCGTCAGCGCATTGGCGGCGCCCGCCACTAGTTCGACGGTCGGCGCATTGACCACGGCAACGATCAGTTCGAAATGGGGAAACGCTTTCTCCATTTCGGCTTCGCGCTGTCGCCACGAAATATTCGGTGATATGAGCTGGTTGACGTCGGTCGTCATCTTGAAATGCGTCACCGCATACCAGGACGACAGCACCCCGAGCAGAACCGAGAGAATGATCACCGGCGCCGCATAATGCGCGCAAAACCTGATCGCGCGGACAACAAAGCTGGTGATTATTCTCATGGTTGCCGGCGGGTTGCGATGATCGGGACTTTAGGTTGGTGGGAAAGCGCGGTTTCAGGCGTTAGGAGAAAAGCAAAATAGAGGCATCAACACTAGCCTTGACCCCGCCTGTAAAAGCCCGAACGCGCGCAAAAGTGAAGTCGTGGTTATATTCCTAGCTGCGATCCGACCTATGCGCCAGTTGTCAAAAGCCTATGCGTTATCGCTGAGGGCCTTTTTCTGCACGGACAGACGGATTCCCACAAAACCAATGGCCGACTCGGCGAACCGGTTGCAATATTGGGCGTTGGACTTTTTGCGCATCGGCGGGGTGTTTCCGGGGGCCGCGGGGCGGCTTTCGACCGCAGCTTCTGGACAAGTAAGGGCATTTTCGCTCAAAGGTGGGGTCTAAACGTGGGTTTCAACGGCGCGTCGTTTGAGGGACCTTCGGCATTGGCCGCCTGGCGGCGGTGCGAGGCGCGCCCAAGGAAATGAGATAAAGACTTGAAAAGAATGGGTTAGCAGAGCTACCGAACCAGCCCGCCGCGACATAGATAAGCCAAATTGTGCCACGCCTCTGGCCGCCCTTGCGGCGGCTGGCCGCAGGGCCGAACGTATAGTTGAACGCAAAGACGTTGAACGCAAAGCCAAACACTAACCGGTGCCGAACCGGGAGGTCTTAATGAAAGTGATACTGGCCCAGCCTCGTGGTTTTTGCGCCGGCGTGGTGCGCGCCATCGAAATCGTCGAACGGGCGCTGCAGAAATTCGGTCCGCCCGTCTATGTCCGCCACGAGATCGTGCACAACAAGCATGTGGTGGAGAGCCTGAAAGCCAAAGGCGCGCACTTTGTCGAAGACCTTTCCGAGGTGCCGCCCAATGCGGTGACGATCTTCAGCGCGCATGGCGTGGCGAAGAGCGTCGAGGAAGAGGCGGCCTCGCGCAATCTGCCGGTGCTCAATGCGACCTGCCCGCTGGTCACCAAGGTGCACAACCAAGGCAAACGTTATGTCGCGCAGGGCCGCCGCCTCATTCTCATCGGCCATGCCGGTCATCCCGAAGTCGAAGGCACGATGGGCCAGATCGCCGAGCCGGTGACTCTGGTTCAGACCGAAAGCGACGTCGACAAGCTCGACATCCCCTCCGACACGCCGGTCGCTTATGTGACGCAGACCACACTGAGCGTGGACGACACCCGCGGCATCATCGCCGCGCTTCACAACCGTTTCACCAATATCGTCGGACCAGAGACGCGCGACATCTGCTACGCGACGCAGAACCGCCAGACCGCGGTTCGCGAATTAAGCAAGCTCGTCGACGTCATCCTTGTCGTCGGCGCCAAGAACAGTTCCAACTCCAACCGCCTGCGCGAGATCGGCGAAGAGGCCGGCACGCCGAGCTATCTGATCGCCGACGGTAGCGAGCTCGACGCGAGCTGGTTCAAGAACGCCAAAACCGTCGGCATCACCGCCGGCGCGTCGGCGCCCGAAGTTCTGGTCGAAGACGTCATCGAGGCGCTGCGGCGGCTCAATCCGGTCGATGTCAGCCAGCTCACCGGGCGGCACGAAACAATCGAATTCCGCCTGCCGCCGGAACTTGTCGACGGCGGCACCGTCAGCGCTCGCCGGGCTGCGGAAACTATCTAGCCATCAAAGACAACAACGACGAGGACAAGAACCTTGGCCGTATCACTACGACAAAAAGTCAAAGTCGGCGCTTATGTGCTCCGCCAGCGTATCACCGGGCGCAAGCGCTACCCGCTTGTGCTCATGCTCGAGCCGCTGTTTCGCTGCAATCTGTCATGCTTCGGTTGCGGCAAGATCGATTATCCCGACGCCATCCTCAATAAGCGGCTTTCGGTCCAGGAATGTCTCGACGCCGTGGACGAATGCGGCGCGCCGATGGTGGCTATACCGGGCGGCGAGCCGCTGATCCACAAGGAGATCGGCGAAATCGTCCAAGGCATCGTTGCGCGCAAGAAATTCGTGTCGCTGTGCACCAACGCGCTGCTTCTGGAAAAGAAGCTGCATCTGTTCGAGCCGTCACCCTATCTGTTCTTCTCGGTGCATCTCGACGGTATCAAAGAACATCACGACAAGTCGGTGTGCATGGAAGGCGGTTTCGAGAAAGCCGTTTCCGCGATCAGGGCGGCCAAGGCCAAGGGCTTCACCGTCAACGTCAACTGCACGATCTTCGACGGCCATCCGGCCGAGGACATCGCCAAGTTCCTCGATCTCACCACCGAGCTCGGCGTCGGCGTCTCGATCTCGCCCGGCTACGCCTATGAGCGCGCGCCGGACCAGGAACACTTTCTCAACCGGCGCAAAACCAAGGAGCTGTTCCGCAAGGTGTTCGCGCTCGGCAAGGCAAACAACAAAGGTAAGAACTGGAATCTCACCCATTCCGGCATGTTCCTCGACTTCCTCGCCGGCAACCAGGAATTCCATTGCACGCCTTGGGGCATGCCGACGCGCAATATCTTCGGCTGGCAGAAGCCGTGTTATCTGCTCGGCGAAGGCTACGCCAAGACTTTCACGGAATTGATGGAAACCACCGACTGGGACGCCTACGGCACCGGCCGCTATGAAAAATGCGCGAACTGCATGGCGCATTGCGGCTACGAGGCGACCGCCGCCGAAGCCATGATGCGGCATCCGCTTCAGGCGTTCGGTATCGCGCTGCTCGGCGTGCGCACCGAAGGCCCGATGGCTCCGGAAATCGATTTCTCCAAGCAGCGCCCGGCGCAATACATGTTCGACAGCCAGGTGCAGTTGCGCTTGTCGGAAATCCGCGCCAACGAAACGCGCGAGAAGGCGGCGAAGGAAGCGGCCAAGGATGCGGCGCGCGCCTCAGCCAGCGCGGCGTAGCGCATACGAGAAATCGTCACTGCGAGTGACAGCGAAGCAATCCAGTGAACAATCTGGATTGCTTCGTCGCCAGCGCTCCTCGCAATGACGCCGGATCAAGTCCAGCAATGACGAAAAGCCCCGTAGGGTGGGTTGAGCCCAGCGAAACTCACCGCCAGGTGACGTCGCCGAATGAGGGTTTCGCTTCGGCCCGACCCATCCTACATGTTACGCCGTTTGTTTTGCTGGCGGCGCCGGTGATCAACCGAGCGGTCGCGGCGCTGACGCGCAACTCGTAGCAGCTCGTAGGCTGGGTTGAGCGCAGCGAAAGCCACCGTCATGCAGATGCGTCGCATGATGGGTTTCGCTTCCGCTCAACCCATCCTACGTCCCAGTGCTACCTCCTACGTGGTGCGCGTTATGAACCGTCGCCATCGGTCCCGAGTGCGACCTTGGTGTTGGTCAGTTCCGGCTCGTGGACTTCGAGCTTGGGCGGATTGGAGTCGGTCCAGTTTGCGACATTGACCAGCACTCCAACCTCGCCAATGCTCGACGGCGGAACTTCGAGCGCGGCAGCGGCAGGTTCGAGGATATTGAGTCCCGAACCGTCGAGGAAGTAGGTGTGATCGCCGAAGATCCGATTGAGCTGCGGAACCAGAGGATGATCCTCAGGCAGCGCCTCAACCTGGAGCTGGCTCATCGTTCGGGCAACCTGTCCCGTATTGAGTTTCATCGCGTCCTCCTCGTGCTTGCGGCGTGCCGTCCCTCCGCAACGCCAAGGCATCGCGGGAACTTTTCTGACCGGCATGGGTATCGGACCTCCCACCGCGTGGTGGTCGTACGGCCAACGCCGCCGGTCGGCACCGGTTCACATGGAACCGGTGCCCACGCGATTAAGTCGATTAAAAAAGTGGGAGGGCTTTCCGGTGCTAATCGCTCCGGGGTTCGCTGCGCTTTCTCCGGATTGCTGACTTACATCCCCCACGCTACGCGGCGCGCATTGCCGTGCCTAAGATTGCGGTAGCGCGCCAGCGCCCACAGCGGAAAATATTTTGCGTAGCCGTGATAGCGCAGGTAAAACACGCGCGGAAAACCGGTCGCGGTATAGCGCGGCTCGGCCCAGTAACCCTCGGCGCCTTGCGTCTCGGCGAGATATTTGACGCCGCGCGCCACCGCCGGATGATCGAGTGCGCCCGCGGCGATAAGGCCAAGCACCGCCCAGGCGGTTTGCGAGGCGGTGGACGGCGCAGCTTCGTAGCCGTGGTAATCGAGCTTGTAGCTCGAACCGTCCTCACCCCAGCCGCCGTCGGTATTCTGAATGGCGGCTAGCCACTCCACCGCCCTGCGCATTTCCGGCGCCTCGGGCGCAACGCCCGCGGCATTGAGCGCGCACAACACCGACCAGGTGCCGTAAATGTAATTCATGCCCCAGCGGCCATACCATGAGCCGTCGGGACGCTGGATGCGGCGGAGATAGGCGAGCGCGCGTTCGGCCGACGCGCTCTTTGTGTCGCCGAGCTGCGCCAGCATCGACAGGCAGCGCGCGCTGACATCCTCGGTCGGCGGATCGAGCAGCGCGCCGTGGTCGGCGAACGGAATATTGTTCAGATAATAATATTCGTTGTCGGCATCGAACGCGCCCCAGCCGCCGTTGACGCTCTGCATGCCGACGATCCATTCTCGCGCGCGATCGATCGCGCCGGCATAGTTCCCCTGCCCGGTTTCCCGCATGCGGTCGAACGCCATCGCGACCACCGCGGTGTCGTCGACGTCGGGATAATGCGCATTTGCGTATTGGAACGCCCAGCCGCCGGGCCGCACATTGGGCCGCTGCGCGACCCAATCGCCGCGCAAATCGAGGATCTGCTTGGGAATAAGCCAGTCCAATCCGCGCTTGGCTTCCGCCACCGCGCGCCCGCCGCCGACTTCGAGAAGCGCATGGCAGGCGAGCCCGGTATCCCAGACCGGCGACACGCAGGGCTGGCAATAGGTCTCCTCGTCATGCACCGCGAGCAGCTTGTCGATCGATTGGCGTGCGATGGCGCGCCTCGGATCCTCGGCGGGCACGCCCAGCGCGTCGTACATCATGACACTGTTCGCCATGGCCGGCAAAATCGCGCCAAGCCCGTCTTCGCCGTTGAGCCGTTCGTCGACCCAGGCAACCGCACGGTCGATCGCGCGCACCCGTAGGCGTTGCGGAAACCACGGCTCAGCCGCGCGCAAGACGTCATCGACGACGCGGAAGAACCAGAACCACGAGGCCTTTTGTTGCGGCGCCTTCGGCGTCGACCCGAGCTGCCGCGGCGGCTCCAAAAGCAGCTCGGCGACGGTGATCTCCTTCAGATTACGCGCGCGGGGCTTCTTCGCCATCAGCACCAGAAGCGGCACGATCACCGTGCGGCTCCAATAGGAAATTTTGTCGAGGTGAAACGGAAACCATTTCGGTAACAGCATGATCTCGACCGGCATCACTGGCACCGCGCGCCAGGGCACGATGCCATAGAGCGCGAGCAGACAACGCGTGAACACATTGCTGCGCTCGGCGCCGCCGCGCAGCCGCACCGCCTCGCGGGCGCGGCGCATATGTTCGGCCTGCGGCGAATCCCCAACCATCTTGAGCGCGAAATAGGCTTTCACCGTCGCGCTCATGTCGAAGGCGCCGTCGGCGAACAGCGGCCAGCCGCCGTGCGCCCCTTGGATGCGGCGCAGATAGGCGGCGATGCCCGCTTCCAGCGCGGCATCGACCGGCTCGCCGAGATAATGCCGCAGCAGCACATATTCCGCCGGAACGGTGGCGTCCGCTTCCAGCTCGAACAGGAAATGGCCGTCGGCGTGCTGGCAGGCGAGCAGCGCTTTCGTAGCCGAATCGATATGTAAATCCAGGTCGATGTCACTCATCGCGATGTCATCGTGGCGTCATTGATCGCTAACGAGTTCTGCGGCGCGATTGCCGGACCGAATCGCACCTTCGATTGTCGCGGGCAAGCCGGTATCGGTCCAATCGCCAGCGAGCAAGAGGTTGCGCCACGCCGTTCGTGTGCCGGGGCGTCTGCGATCCTGCTCGACCGTTGCGGCGAAAGTGGCGCGGCGCTCGCGCACGATCTGCCAAGGCGGCGTGGGCTCAGCAGGGAGCGCGCTCGCCTGCGCCACCTCCGCCCAGATGGTGCGCGCCAGTTGCTCGCGCGGCGTGTCGAGCAGCGCGTCGCCGGCGCTCACCGTGATCGACAGCCGGCCCGGAAAAGCGAAGATCCATTGCGTAGTACCGTTGATGACGCCGAGAACGGGCGGCTGTCCCGCCGGCGGTTCGATGCGAAAATGCGCGTTGACGATGGCGCGAAACTCATTCGGCACGGTCAGCCCCGCAACCAGCGACGCCGCGGCATAGGGCGGCACGGCAAGGATCACGGCGTCCGTATCGCCAAGCCTGACGGTCTCATCGCCGAAATCGAGCGCGCCGACGCGCTGCGCGGCAAAGCGCATGGCGCGCAACTGATGTTCGAGCCGAATCTCCGCGCCGCGACCGCGCAGATAATCGAGCGCCGGTTCGATCAAAATCGGCGCCAGGCCGTCGCGGGCGATCAGCGGCCGGCAGGCGCGGCCGCCGGCGGCGAGCGTTTCGCGGATCACCGCGCCGGCAAGCTTGGCCGAGCCTTGCGGCGGATCGATGTTGAGCGCGGCGAGCAGGAGCGGCTCGATCAGCCCGGAATAGAGCGTGCCTTTGCCGGGGATCGTTTCAGCCACCGTCTTGTCGGGGTTCCCCCATAACAGCCGCGCCACCGAAAGATAATCCAAAGCACGCGTGCCCGGCACGCGCCGTTTGGAATCAAAGATCCAAAACGGCAACCGTCCATCGTCAAAGCGCAGCGTCCAGCGCGCGCGGCTTTTGAGATCGAGGAACGGAAATTCGGCCGCGGTCGGACCGATCAGGCGATCCGCGGAACCGATCCTGCGCAAAAAATCGAGCGCCGCGCGATTGCCAGAGAGCAGAAGATGGTTGCCGTTGTCGATGGTCATCCCCACCGAAGCGTCGTGATAGGAGCGGCAGCGGCCGCCGGCGAAAGCGGTAGCCTCGTGCACGATGACGCGATTGTCCGGCGTGGCGAGCCGCACGCCTGCGGACAATCCGGCAAGGCCGGCGCCGATGATGTGAATGGTGTGGGGCATCACAACAAATTGCGCAGTACGATCAAAAGGATTTTCGCCCGCGGCAGGCGCACCGGCGCGCGCGGCGGTTCAAAGCCGCGCGCGATCAATCGGCCGAGGATGAGCCGATAGGCCTGCCCCATGATGCGCGGCGCGCGCACCGTGCGGCGCGGTTGGTGCGCCATGATTGCATTGGCCGCTGCAAATTCCACGATGGCCAGCGCGACAAGGACATTGCAGGGCTGCTCGAGCAGCGGATGGGCGAGCACGGTGCGCGGATCGGTGCTGATGATGCCGGCATCGCGCAGCGCCTCGCGCGGCAGATAGAGGCGGCCCAGGCTTGCGTCCTCGTCGAGGTCGCGCAAAATGTTGGTCAGCTGCAAAGCACGGCCGAGATGGTGCGCGAGCGCAAGTCCGGCCTCGCGCGGCATGCCGAATACGCGCACCGATAGCCGGCCGACGGCGCAGGCGACGCGGTCGCAGTAGACATCGAGCGTGGCCTGATCGGGCGCGCGGATATCGGCGCGCACATCCATCTCCATGCCGTCGATGATGGCGAGAAAGTCCTCGCGCCCGAGTTCGAAATCGCGCACCGCGCGGGCCAGTCCGGCAAGCCGCGCCGGCGCCGCACCGGCATAGAGCGCGGCAATATCGCCGCGCCAGGTTTCCAGCGCCGCCAGGCGTTCCTCGCGCGGTCCGGGATCGTCGGCGATATCATCGACGGCGCGGCAAAAGGCGTAGATTTCGAACATCGCCTCGCGCTGCTCGCGCGGCAGGATGCGCATGCCGGTATAAAATGAGCTGCCGGAAGCGCGCTCGGCGGCCTGGGTGGGCTCTTGCACTCACGCACCCCGCGGCTTGTGCGCCCCGGCGGCGAGCCGCCGGCCGACGCGCTGGGAAGCGCCGTGCAAAATTCCAAATGCTGTGGCGCCGGCAATGCCGGCAGGGCCGAGATGGACTTTCTCGCTGAGCGGATCGCGTCGGCGCAGAATACGCGTGAGTCGATGCGCCAGCGTATTGATGACGGAGACTTCGAGCGAAAGTCGCCAGTCGGCGATCGCGGCGGCAAAGCCGTCGCTCTCGGCAAGCAGCGTCTCGGTGCGAGCCGCGAGCTGATGCAGGCAATCGCGCAGCGCCGGTGAAGCGCGCGCTTCGCCGAGCGCCTCGACGTTCGCGCCGCTTGCGCCAAGTGCGTCTTGCGGGATGTAGACGCGATTGAGAGTGAGGTAATCCTGTTTGCAGTCCTGCAAATGATTGATGACCTGCAAGGCGGCGCAGAGCGCATCGTTGGCCGGCCACACTGTTCGGCTCTCGCCGTGAACGTCGCAGACGAAACGGCCGACCGGCATCGCCGAAAAGGAGCAATAGGACATCAGGTCGTCCCAATCGCGGTAACGCAGCTTGGTGACGTCGAGGCGAAACGCGGTGAGCAGATCCTGCGCGTGCTTGGGCGAGAGCCCGCGCGCGTTCAAGGCCTGGCGCAGCCGCACCGCCACCGCGTCGTCGTCATTGGCGCCGGTAAGCCCGCCATCGAGCCGATCGAGGAGAGCAAGCTTCTCCGCCGGCGCGAGCGTAGCATGGTCGGCGATATCGTCGGCGGTGCGGACGAAATTGTAAAATGCCACGATCGGCTCGCGATGGCGCGGGTGAATGAGAAATGACGCAACCGGGAAATTTTCATCCCGGTACCCCTTGCCCGAACGTAAAGCGCTGGCGTCCATCATCTGATCTTCAAGAAATATCGGTCTAAATATTAGCTTGGGCGCGGCCTTTCCACATGCCGCCGCGGCCGCGGGCATGCTGATAGGCGGAATCGAGGGTGAACGCCATATACATTGCGGCGATGGCCGGCAGCGCCGCCGCCCACAGCCAAGAGCGCAATCCGGACATGCCGTAAAATCGCAAAATCGGTCGGAAGGCATTAGCCATCAGTGCCCAGGCGAAGAGTCCGGCAAATTGCGCAAAGCCGTCGGCGAACAGGGTCAGCGCAACCGGCGCCAGGTACGTCAGCGCCAGACCGAAAACAACGCCGGCAAGCAAAAAAGGTGAATAACCAAGCTGCGCATAAGCGGTGCGCGCGACCATATGGCGAATGTCGCCGATGGATGGATAAGCGCGCAGGCTGTGTGCATTGTCGGTCAGTGCGAGTGCGATCGGGCCGCGCGATTTGAGGAGTTTCGCCAGCGCGCAATCGTCGATCAGCGCGCCGCGGATCGCGGCAAGCCCGCCGGCCGCCTGCAGTGTTTCGCGCTTGACCAGCATGCAGCCGCCGGCCGCTGCCGCGGTGGCGCGGCGCGGCTCGTTTACCCAGGCGAACGGGTAAAGCATTTGGAAGAAAAAGACGAAGGCCGGCACGAACATACGCTCGGCAAAGCTCTTGCAGCGCAATTTCACCATCAGCGAATTAAGAACGAGCCGTTGTTTTTCGGTCCGCGCGACCAAGGACGCCAGCGCGCCGGGGGCAAACACGATATCCGCGTCGGTCAAGAGCAAATAATCCAGCGGGCTCGGCGTCTGCACTGCAGACTCCACACCCTGGTTCTGCGCCCACAGCTTGCCGGTCCAACCGGCCGGCGGTGGCCGTCCGGCAATCACATGCAGCCGATCGCCGGCGCCGAGCGCTGCCGCAGCCTCGCGCGCGACGCGCGTGGTGGCGTCACGGCTTTGGTCGTCGACCAGGATCACGTTGAACGGTCCGCCATAATCCTGGCGAAACAGCGAGGCGATGGTCTCGCCGACGGTCTCAGCCTCATCCCGCGCCGGTACCACAGCGGTGACCGGCGGCCATCCCGGTATCGGGGACAGCACGGCCGGGGGCGCGCCATCGTTGTCGCCTTCGGCCGCGCGCCAAAATCCCCCGCGCGCCGCGATGAGATAGAGCCAAGTCGCCAGCACAATTGCCGCTATAATAAGTGGCGCCACAAATGGCCTCTTTTTCGCCCCGCCGGGCTTTAAACCGTAGGACCTGATATAGGAACTAGGCGATACGCTGAGTATTAAGCTTCGGCATGGCTGAGCGGGCGACCCCTAAAATGAGCGGTAAAACCAGCCCTTTTCTTCTGGCGCGGCTCGATGCGGTAGCGGCCGAAACCGAGGCGTTGCTCGACCGCCTCCTGGCCATCGCGCCCGCGCCCGGCGAAATGGCGCGCCCGGCTCGCCTCATCGAGGCCATGCGCTATGCGAGCCTCGGCGGCGGCAAAAGGTTCCGGCCGTTTCTCGTGGTCGAATCGGCAAGCCTGTTTAAGGTGCCGCGACACAATGCCTTGATGGCCGGCGCCGCTCTCGAATGCATCCATTGCTATTCGCTGGTCCACGACGATCTGCCGGCGATGGACAATGACGAATTGCGGCGCGGGCAACCGACCGCGCACCGGAAATTCGACGAGGCAACGGCGATCCTTGCCGGCGACGGGCTTTTGACCTTTGCTTTCGATTTGCTCTCGCGCGAGGACACGCATGCGGATGCCGCAGTGCGGATCGAACTCGTCAGCGCGTTGTCGCGCGCAGCCGGTGTCGGCGGCATGGCCGGTGGCCAGATGCTCGATCTCGCGGCCGAGGGCCGCTTCGGTCCGGTCAGTCACTGCGCCGACGAGGTGCGGCTTCTCCAGGCGATGAAGACTGGCGCGCTCCTGCGCTTTGCCTGCCGGGCCGGCGGCATTCTCGGACGCGCCAGCGCGGTACAGCGCGAGGCGCTCACGCGCTATGGCACCGCGGTCGGCGAAGCGTTTCAGATCGCCGATGACCTACTCGATATCGAAGGCGATCCGGCCCTGGTCGGCAAATCGACCGGCAAGGACAACGCTGCCGGGAAAGCTACATTTGCCAGCGTGCTTGGCCTCGCCGGCGCCAAAAAACGGCTGGGAGAGCTCGTCGCCGAGGCCGAAGCCGCGCTAGCGCCATTCGGCGCCGCGGCGGCGATGTTGATTGAGGGTGCGCATTTTGTCGCCGAGCGCAGGGCGTAATTGACGCGACGGTGAACCGGAGAGAATCACGCCACGTAGGCCCAAGCTGAGGTAAGCCCAAATCGAAAAAGTTGAAAAACGATATGACGCTCACAACGTCTGGTGCACGATGAAACGTATTTTCCGCAGGACAATTTGTACTGGCGCCGCGGCATTGATTTTCTTGGCGACCGCTGCGCACGGGACTGTCGTCGCGCAGGATGCCGGCAAGACGCATAAGGCGCGCGCCAATGGGAAGACGCCGCCGGCGCCGCCGCCAGCGGTCGCCGCGCCGCAGCAAAAATTGCCGCCGCGCGCGCCATTCACCGCGGCCGATGACGCGGTGGCCAGCATACCGGGCATGCCCGACGTGCGGTTTTGGGCGGATTCCGAAACCGACTTCGAAAAGGCGCTGCCGCCGCAGCGCGGACCCTGGCTCATTCTTTCCACCGGCGGCGCCGACGGCGCGTTCGGCGCCGGACTGCTTAACGGCTTGAGCGCTGCCGGCAAGCGTCCGGATTACGCCGTCGTCACTGGCGTGAGCACCGGCGCGCTGATGGCGCCGTTCGTTTTCGCAGGCCCGCGGTACGACACCGCGCTGGCGGCAGTCTACACCCACACCTCGGCCGCCGACATTTTCGAGGTCGGGGGCACCGGCGAAAGTTTCCTCGACACTTGGCCGCTGAAGGATTTGATCGCCAAGCAGATCACGCCGGCGCTCCTGGCCGACATTGCCGCCGCGCACCAGGCCGGCCGGCGGCTGTTCATCGTCACGACCGATCTCGACGCCGAACGCTCGGTGGTCTGGAACATGGGCGCGATCGCGGTCCATGCCACCGCGCATTCCACCAACCCCGGTGGTGAGGAGGCCATCAAGCTGTTCCGCAACATCTTGCTCGCATCCGGCAGCGTTCCCGGCGCTTTTCCGCCGGTACTGATCGACGTCGAAAGCAACGGCAAGCGTTTTGCGGAAATGCATGCCGATGGCGGGGTCGGTGGACAATTTTTCGTGACGCCGCCGGCGCTGATGCAAAGCACCAGCAGCTACAAGATTCCCGCCGACGCGCTTTACATTGTCGTCAACAGCAGCTTGGCTCCCGAATTCCAGGTGGTCGAGCGCAGTACGCCAACGATTCTGGCGCAAACGGTGTCGATGGCGATCAAGGCCGACTTACGGGTGCTGCTCGATCGCGCTTATGTCGCAGCCAAAAACAGCGGCATCGGCTTTAATGTCGCCGCCGTTCCGCCAAGCTTCAACGCTCCCAGCCGCGGCGCCTTCGATCCGGACTACATGAAAGCGTTATTCAATGTAGGCTATGATCAGGGCAAAAGCGAAAATCCCTTCGCCGCCGAACCGCCGGCTTTTCCGGGTTCGCCGGCAAACTGAATGAGCGATCCACAACCGGGAGCGAACAGATGAACAGGCATGGCATCGTGACGACGATCGCGGTCGGGGGATTGGTCGCCTGGGGATCGATTGCACTCTTGGCAGCGCCGGCGGAGGCAGCGCAAAAACAGCGCACGCATTACGCGGCATCGCGCGCCTATGACGGGCTATGGAGCGTGTCCATTCACACCGCTTACGGCCCGTGCGATCCGACTTATCGCTATCCGGCGCGGATCGTCGGCGGCCGCGTGCTGCAGGCCGATAATGATTTCAGCTATCAGATTTCCGGCGCGGTGGTGGCGAGCGGCGCCATCGGCGTGACGCTGTATCGCGGCGGCCAGAGCGCGACCGGCTATGGGCGTCTGCGCGGCTCGAGCGGCTCCGGACGTTGGAGCGCCGGCGGCAATCTGTGCTACGGCACCTGGAGCGCGATGCGCCGCGCCGCGAATTGAGCGCGGCTGCAATCACCGACCGGTCGCCGTCAATCTCTCGGCGCTTTCTTTTTTCCGCCGGCCTCCGGAAAAATCCACATGGCGACGATCATGAAAGCCGCCGTCGCCAGCACAAAATTTCCGAATTCCGGCCGCAACGGCGAACCGCTCCAAAACGCGAGAACGAGCGCGACAACAGCGACTGCAGCTGAAACATAAGCCTTGACGTCATTGGGCATGCGATTGCGATCCCCGTTCGATCGCCACAAACGCGGCGGCCATATCAAAAACTTCCAACCGGCATTGCCGCGGCCTGATCTGGCGGCTTCGGCGTTCCGCGCAAGTTTTTCTTCAGGTAACGCGTATCGTAGCCATTGAACAGGTGACCGATGACCCCGCGATTGAGATCGGATGTGCCAAACAGCCAGTCGGCGATCGGGAATGTCAGGTTCATGTTGACTTCCATCATCAGCCGCCCGTTGTGATGAGCGGTGTGATGCCGGCGCAGCGTGTTGACGAACGGACAGTGCCGCACGAAGGCGTTTTCATCGACATGACAACAGAAATGCATGAACTCGTAGGTGAGATACATGCCCGTGGTCACGCACATGAACAGCCAGCCGACATTTGGCGTCGCGACAAGGCCCAGCACCACGGCCAGCGGAATCGACATCAGGATGAAAACCACCAGCGCATAGGGCGGAAAAACTGTCACGCGCCAATCCTTGGGATCGCGGAAACGCATTTCCTCATCGGTGAAAAACTGATGATGATTGAGGGTATGCCGCTCATAGATGGCGCGCAGCCCTTTGATATTGACCGGACGATGCATGATGAACCTATGCACCGCCCATTCGAAGATATTTGTGAACAAGAAAGTCAGCGGCAGTGTCAGCCATTCCAGCCACGTGACGTTGTGGATGTGCGCGACATAAATATAAAAGGTCGCGGCGCCCATCGCGTAGATGATCAGGATATGGACGTATCCGTCATACCAGCTGACGATGCGCGAGCGATATTCCTGGCGGAACGCTTTTTGCCGATCGGTGATCATGTCGTCCTCCCGTAACCACCACGCGGCCGTGCCGGCAGCCGATACGAGGCGCGCCGTTGCGTGCTCGTTCAGTGCATGTCCTTGATCGCGCGTTCTACCTCTTCTCCCGTCAGTGTCCAGTCATTGTCGAGGTCGGCGATCACCCTTTGCATGAAAGGCTCGGAAAGCGTGATGGCGCGATCCTTGTCGCCGAGATGATCGTAGAGAATCGCCAACGCCAGTTGCCGCGGGCTCGCGCCTTCATAGGTCCACTCGAAGCCCCATTTGGTGAATTGCTTGATCTCATAATGCTCGGGCAGCCGACGGCCATCGACCGTGACTTTCAGACCGTCGATGTCGCGTGTTCCTTGATAGGTCTTCACGGATCTCGCCGGCATATGGTGACGAAGCTCAGCCCGTCTTTCGCGCCTGGACGTTGGCGTTCCACCACGGGCAGACGTCGGCGGCGCGCGCATGATTGCCGTCCATGACATTGACCGGCTCGCGGCCGCCGGCCTCGGCGGTGCGGATGCGAAGCTTGCGCGCCTCGTCGCGGCCTTCTTCCGTGAGCCACAAGCGATCATGACCCCACAGGCTCGGGCCTTCGACGCGCTCGTGCGGCGTCCAGTTCGCGGTGTCGATGCTGCGGCCGCCCCAGCCATATTCGACCAGAAATTGCGACGGCGAATAGGAATAGAACGAGGTGACGTGATCGTTGACGTGGCGTCCGAGCGTGGTTCCAATCATCTCCGGATTTTGCAGCGCCAGATCGTAGGCCTGTCCGACATCGTCGAGATAATAAAGCTCCACCATCATGTGATGGATGCCGTTCTTGCGGGTATCGATGAAGGCCAGGCTGTGATGGCGCGGATTGATATGGAAAAAATAGGCCTTGAACGGTTTGAGGATGTAATCAGTCGGCTTGAAGTTGAGGGTCTCGGTATAGAACGGCAGCACCTCGTCGAGCCGTTCGGCAGTGAGCACGGCATGGCCCATGCCGAGCGCGCCGGTGCGAAAGCCCGAGATCGCCCGGCCGGGTTTGAAGGCGTCGCTCGCGATCTCGGCGCCGTGGAAAACCTCGACCCGGTTGCCGATCGGGTCGGAGAACACGATCAGGTCTTTGACGCGGCGCTCGTCGGCGAGCGCGCGCGATCCGCGCGCCACTTTGACGCCGGATTTGTCCAGATGCCCGGCGAGCGCATCGAGCGCGGCGGCGTCGGCGACTTCCCAGCCGTAGAATGACGGGCCTTCATTTT